>CAVBGP010000009.1:0-30888 GCA_963595005.1 Acutalibacteraceae bacterium
GATCAACGATATCCGCAGTAAGTACAAGGTATATTGCCTCATTGTTAATACCATGCAATGAAATCTCCTGTCTCGAGGATAAACGACGATTGATTTCAGATGAAGCAGAGGCATCACCGTATTTTTCTTTGATTTTCAAAGATTTATAGCTTTCATACATAGTCAAAGCAGGTGCTCCTTAAGTTTAAGTTATCAAAGAAAGTAACTTTCAAATCTCATACGTTCTTTTTTTTATTATATCAACACGTGTATCCACTTGCCACAGTTAAAAACTTAAATTGTGATGATACTTTATGCGTACTCTCATGCCTAGGTGATTGCAGGTACCACATAATATAAAAGAAATGCTTAACTAGATTAATACCTAAAGAAAAGCCTCACATCGTCATACTATTTTTACAAAACTTTTACTTAAGGTTGATTACAGCCTTTACTAAGCAAACGTATTATGTCCCCCGTAAGCAAGAATAAGACTTGCCGAAATATTGTGCGGTGCTGCAAAGGACGTATGAGAGGTCATAAAGCAGTATCCTCGCAATTAAAAAGTTCATCACATGCGTTCAGGCAAAAAAGTAGTGGTACCTGACAGCATTTAAAATTAAGGGAGGACATTATGAACAAGAATTTAAGAAAACTTTTGGCATTTGGTGCCGCAGCTGTTATGGCAGCAGGACTTGCAGGATGCGGTTCATCAACACAGGAAACAACAGCCGCACAGTCACAGGCAGCAACAACAGCCGCTGCAGCTGAGACAAGCGCTGAGGCAACAGAGGCAGCTGCAGATCTTAAGGGCAGCATCTCACTTGCAGGCTCTACTTCAATGGAGAAGCTTTGCGAGGCTATGTCAGAAAGCTTCATGGAGAAGTATCCGGACATCAATGTTACTGCTGAGTACACAGGATCAGGCGCAGGTATTGAGTCACTTAAGGCCGGCAGTGTTGATATCGGAAACTCTTCAAGAAACCTAAAGGACAGCGAGCTTGAGGGCGGTGCAGTTGAAAATATAGTAGCAATCGACGGAATTGCAGTTATCGTAGATAAGGATAATACAGTAACAGACCTTACAAGCGAGGACCTTGGTAAGATTTATAAGGGCGAGATTACAAACTGGAGCGAGCTTGGCGGAAGCGATGAGGCAATAGTAGTAATCGGACGTGAGAATGGTTCAGGTACAAGATCTGCATTCGAGGAGCTCTTAGGACTTGAGGATGCATGCAAGTATGCTCAGGAGCTTGATTCAACAGGCGGAGTTCTTGCAAAGGTTGCATCAACACCTGGAGCAATTGGATATGTTTCACTTGACGTAGTAGATGATACAGTTCAGTCTGTAAAGCTTGACGGAGCAGACGCATCAGAGGAAAGCATCCTTGCAGGCAATTATCTCCTCTCAAGACCTTTTGTAATGGCTACTATGGGTGAGATTTCAGAGCAGAACGAGCTTGTTAAGACCTGGTTCGATTACATCGCATCAGAGGACGGACAGGCAGTAATAACCGGTCTCGGACTTATCCTTCCACAGTAAACATAACAACACACACAGAGGATTGCATATAGTGTGCATACACGATGCAATCCTTCTTTTATACACAGCGTCAGCAGCAAACGGCTCGACTTAAGCTTATATCAAACCAAGACGCTGCTGAATGGAGATTATTATGGACAGCATAGTAAGGACAGGCAATACAATCAACCCGGCTAAGCTTACCGAGACAATTGCGAAGGCGATATTTACGGTATGTGCGGTGCTTGCAATCTTTGCGGTAGCATCCATGACAGTATATATGTTTGCAAAGGGCACCCCGGCTCTGTCTAAGATAGGAGTGACTGAGCTGCTGTTTGGAACTGTCTGGAAACCGACTGCGGATCCGTCTTCATACGGAATCCTGTATATCATACTTTCATCAATAGTGGGAACAGCACTTAGTATCGCGGTCGGAGTTCCGGTAGCGCTTATGACAGCCGTATTTCTTACAGAGGTTGCAGATAAGAAAGTCTCTGCGATTGTATATCCGGCAGTTGAGCTGCTTGCAGCTATACCCTCGGTTATCTATGGACTCATAGGCTTGATGGTGCTTAACCCGGTTATGTACAAGCTCGAAAAGCTTATCTTTTCAGGCTCAGCCACACATCAGTTTACCGGCGGCTCCAATATGCTCTCAGCTATCATAGTGCTTGCAATAATGATACTGCCTACAGTTATCAATGTCAGTGCTTCATCAATCAAGGCAGTACCGCAGGATCTTAGAGCTGCTTCACTTGCAATGGGAGCAACTAAGATGCAGACCATATTCAAGGTCACGCTGCCGACAGCCAAGAACGGAATCATGGTAGGAGTAGTACTCGGCATTGGCAGAGCACTTGGAGAGGCAATGGCCATCAACATGGTGGCAGGAGGTGCAGTTAATATACCGCTTCCGTTTAATTCGGTAAGATTTCTCACAACTCAGCTTGTCAGCGAGATGGGCTATGCAGAGGGAACGCACAGACAGGTACTCTTCACGGTTGGCCTTGTGCTCTATATATTCATAATGCTTATCAATCTTGCTCTTATGAAAATGAAGAAGAGCGGAGAGACAGATTAAGCACAGGCCTTGCATCAGGACATATACTTTAAATAAGATGCCTGCGAGTTTGCAGGTCCGCATGGTATAAAAGTACGGATTACTGCACGTTTTAAGCGCTCTCGCAACACTTTTAGAGTAATGGTGATTTTAATGGATAGTTTAGGATTAACAGCTAAGGATAACAGCATATTGAAGAGCCGGGCAGGAGGCGTTATGACAGGGACTCGCAGACTCACAGATAAGCAATCCAGACCGATGGATGCTTTTCTATACGGAGTAGTCTATGTATGTGCAGCATTTTCAGTATTATTGCTTATAGGCATTATTGCATATGTATTGTATAAGGGAGCAGGCAGTGTAAGCTGGTCCTTCCTTACCTCGGTAACCTCAGTGCTTAAGGGTACAGTAGGTATAGCCGGAAATATAGTCAACACACTGCTCATCATATTCATTTCCATGATTATTGCTACACCTATCAGCATAGGAGCAGCAGTATATCTTAATGAATATGCTAAGCCAGGCAAGCTTGTTACGATTATTGAGTTTGCAACGGAGATACTTTCAGGTATTCCGTCTATTATATTCGGATTGTTCGGAATGATGTTCTTCGGACAGACCCTGGGACTTGGATATTCACTTATCACAGGTTCGCTGACACTGATACTCATGGTGCTTCCGCTTATCACGAGAAACACGCAGGCAGCTCTCAAGGTCGTACCGGACAGCTACAGACAGGGCTCGGTAGGACTTGGTGCAGGAAAATGGCATACAATCAGGACGATACTGCTTCCGTCGGCGATGCCAGGAATTATCACAGGTGTCATACTTGCTATAGGACGTATAGTAGGAGAGTCGGCTGCTCTGCTCTTTACTGCAGGAAGTGCCAAGACTTTGCCAAAGACTCTGGCAGCGTTGTTCGGCAAGGTATTTGATTCGGGCGGAACTCTTACTATACAGCTTTACTTAAGCGCAACAAGTGAGGGTGACTTCAATACAGCATTTGGTATCGCAGTAGTATTGCTTGTTATAGTATTTCTTATTAACCTTGGAACTAAGAGACTTGCAGCAAGGTTTGATGTAAGAAGAGTTGCAAAATAAGGACGATATGCGTCTGGAAAATCAGAAAACAGCAGCTGAACAATGCTCGTAACAGCTTCAAAATCAATACATTTTTGTGCACCGGACGAGCAGGAAAATATAATATTTTAGAAGACGTGAAACCATAAGGGGACAGTTACATGACTGACAATATCAAGATAAAGGCAGATAATCTTCACCTGTACTATGGTGAGAACCATGCACTTAAGGGCATAAATATGGACATCCGTGAGAACTGCGTAACAGCTTTCATCGGACCATCAGGATGCGGTAAATCCACCTTCCTTAAGACCTTAAACAGGATGAATGACCTGGTAGACAATGTTCGTATCGAGGGTAAGATAACACTTGACGGAGAGGATATTTATGCACCGGGAGTTGATACAACACTGCTGAGAAAGCGTGTGGGTATGGTATTCCAGCAGCCGAATCCATTTCCAATGAGCATATATGACAATATAGCCTACGGACCCAGGGTTCATGGTATCAAGGATAAGGCAAGACTTGACGAGATAGTAGAGGAGAGCTTAAGAGGCGCAGCGATATTTGACGAGGTTAAGGACAGACTTAAGAAATCTGCACTTGGACTTTCAGGAGGACAGCAGCAGCGTATATGCATAGCAAGAGCACTTGCAGTTCAGCCTGAGGTACTGCTTATGGATGAGCCTACATCAGCGCTTGATCCTATCTCAACGGCAAGGATAGAGGACCTCATGGAGGATCTCAAGAAGAAGTATACCGTAGTTGTTGTAACCCATAATATGCAGCAGGCTACTCGTGTATCAGACTATACTGCATTTTTCCTTCTTGGAGAGCTTATAGAGTTTGGAGAAACTGAAAAACTGTTCTCATATCCTAAGGAGAAGAAGACTGAGGATTATATCACAGGCAGATTCGGCTGATTTAAGTCGCTGGCTGTGACAGATGATGGTATAGATCCGGAAAATATAGAGTAAGCATACACTGAATATTGAGAAAAGTCCGGATACCATGAAGGTTTATCTTAACTAATTCTTACTAAGCAGGAAGGTATATTCAATGAGAACAAGATTTGACGAGCAGCTTAAGGCGCTCAACAACGAGATGATACAGATGGGCAGCATGATTGAGAATGCTATCCAGGAGGCAGTGAGAGCCTTCTTTGAGAAGGATACTGAGCTTGCCAAGCAGATAATGGAGCATGATGAGGCTGTAGATCAGGAGCAGAAGAAGATAGAGAATATCTGTTTTCAGCTGCTTATACAGAGACAGCCTGTGGCCAGAGATTTAAGAACTATAACAGCTGCGCTTAAGATGGTTACGGATATGGAGCGTATCGGTGATCATGCAGCTGATATATCCGAGCTTACCATTATGATGGCAGATGATGCCGAGATTATGAATAGGGATGACCTTAAGAAGATGAGCGCAGAGGCAGTGATAATGCTGCTCCATGCTATCGAGGCCTATGTTGAGAGAGATATGGCCAAGGCCAAGGAGGTTATAGCTCATGATGACATAGTTGATGAGCTGTTCATTAAGGTCAAGGGAGAGCTTATAGATGCTATAAGCAAGAACCCAGAGTGCGGAGAGCATGCAGCTGATATGCTGATGGTCAATAAGTACTTAGAGCGTATCGGAGATCATGCAACCAATATTGCAGAGTGGGTTATATTCTCACTTAATAGTGTGGCTCCGGAAGCTGAGTAAAGTATAGACGCATGACGATACGTTCAAAGTTATATGTGTTTTACAATATGGTTCAGGATAGGATATAATAAAGAAGAACAATAATTCTTTGACTTATAAGGGATAACATGGCACTGATATACATTGTAGAAGACGATGCAAGCATCAGAGAGATAGAGACTATAGCACTCAAGAACGGCAACTATAATGTGCAGGCGTTTGAGAGGATAGCTGATTTTAACAAAAAGCTGGAGGAGATTATTCCGGATCTCATCCTGCTTGATATAATGCTGCCTGACGGAGACGGTTATGAGGTAGTAAGACGACTGCGCTCAGATCCGCAGACTAAGCGTATACCTGTGATAATGGTTACAGCCAAGACCGGGGAAATGGATATGGTGAGAGGCCTTGACGGAGGTGCAGATGATTACATCAAGAAGCCATTTTCAATAATGGAGCTATTGTCTCGCGTTAAGGCACTGCTTCGAAGAACAGGCGATGAAGCGCCGAAGCTCTTAGAGGTCGGAGCTATAAGCTTAGATCATGAGAAGCATTCCGTAAGCTTAGAAGGTAAGCATGTGGAGCTTACCTTCAAGGAGTACGAGCTGCTGAGATATCTAATGATTAATACGGATATCGTGCTCTCACGTGAAAACATTATGCGTTTTGTCTGGGGCACAGATTATGAGGGAGAGAGCCGTACCGTCGACATGCATATCAAGACCCTGCGCAAGAAGCTTGGTGACGGAGGCCGACAGATAGCCACCGTGAGAAATGTAGGCTATGTACTTCACGCACATCCGGAGGACAATAATGAAGCAGAAGATTAACCTGCGTTTATTTTTGATTGCACTGATAGCAGTCGTTGTATCAACGATTGCTATCACTTTTGTTTATTATGAATTATTCAGCCGTCAGGTGCGTTCAGACCTGAAGCTTCATGCAGAGCTGCTTAATGACACTGAGATATTTCAGAGCATGTATGAGTTGGATATGCATGAAGGTAATGCAGCAAGCAATACGGCGGGAAATGAGAACTTAGGAGGCGTTGACGCAGGTAGGATAGACTCAGATAGTGCTGACACACTTTCAAGATTCAGAAATAAGAATCTCCGTATTACCTGGGTAGATGCCGACGGTTCTGTGCTCTATGACAATGACACTGATGCGGCTGAATTAGAGAATCACAGCGACAGACCTGAGATATCTGAAGCGCTTAAATATGGCGAGGGAGAAACTATACGTAAGTCAGAGACCTTTGGTCTTGCTACCTTTTATTATGCAATGAGACTGGATAATGGTACGGTGCTCAGAGTTGCCATGCAGGTAAGTACGGTAACAAGCATTTTCCTTACCGCTGCCCCGGTTATACTGGTGATTATAGCTGTAGTGCTTGCAGCCTGCATCGTGTTAAGCCGTATGCTTACACGCAGTATTTTGCAGCCTATGGAGCAGATGGCAGAGCATATCAATGACCATATAGATGTGCCGATATACGATGAGCTTAAGCCGTTTGCTGATAAGATACGTACTCAGCATGAGCATATACTGGCATCAGCCGAGACCAGACAGGATTTTACTGCCAATGTCACTCATGAGCTTAAGACTCCGCTTACTGCGATATCGGGTTATGCAGAGCTTATTGAAAACAATATGATAGGAGGAGAACAGATACCGCATATTGCAAGTCAGATAAAGCATAATGCCGAGCGTCTCCTATCCATGATTAATGACATAATAGAGCTCTCGGAGCTTGACCATAAGGATATACCGAGAAACTTTGCCAATATTGATTTGGATACAGTTGTGGGAGAATGCTGCAATAATCTTGCGGCTGCAGCAAATCAGGCACATGTACTGCTTGATTATAAGGGAAGCTCCTGCTTGGTGTCTGCGGATGCGGCTCTTATAAGGGAGCTTACGGAAAATCTTATCCAAAATGCCATACGCTATAACCGCGACGGCGGACATGTATGGGTTACTGTATCCGAGGAAAGTGGTCATCCTGTGCTTAAAGTAAGAGATGATGGTATAGGTATACCTAAGGATAAGCAGGCAAGAGTCTTTGAACGCTTCTACCGTGTAGATAAGGGACGCTCAAGAGACATGGGCGGAACAGGCCTCGGACTTGCTATAGTTAAGCACATAGCAGAGATACATAACGCCGAGATAAGCTTAGACAGCATACTCGGCGAAGGAACTGATATAAGTGTGAGGTTCTAGGAAGCTTTATACAGGTAGGATTGCGAGAGCGTGTAAGCGCGCAACAATCCGTACTTTTGTGATATATGATGCCTGCAAATACGCAGGAATGGTTGTTTACTTTTATCAAAGCTTAGTCATTTATCAGCTGGCAGCTTGTTTGGTAGAGCTGTAAGCTTACTTTGCAGCTCATCGATGCTCATATTATGGCGGAAGCCTTCTATAAGACAATCGGTGATGCTGGTTGTATTTGGACGTGCGGGAAGCTCGTCTCTAGATACCCATTCAAGTACGGCAAGCTCATCACTTTCTCGTTTAAGCGGCAGAGTGCTGTCAGCCTCTGCATAGAAGCCTGCTATGCTTGTTGCGGAAAATGGCCAGGGCTGGCTTCCGGCATAGCATATATTATGTACCTCGAGACCTGTTTCTTCTCTTACCTCACGCCTTAGAGTATCCTCATAGCTTTCACCTATCTCGACATAGCCTGCAAGCAGAACATAGTTATTGTTGCGAGTATTGAAATGTGATTTGTTATACTTTGCAACGAGGAGCTTGTCACCGTCTCTTACGGCAACTATGATAATCGGATTGATGCGCGGAAATACGACATTGCCGCATTCGGTGCAAAGCATGGCACGCTGAGTCTCGCTGTGCATGAGCTTATGACCGCAGCAGCCGCAGAAACGGCTGTGATTATACCAATCAATAAGATGATATCCGACAGCAGCTGCAAAAGCTGTATACATAGGCTGCTTTCCTCGAATAGTAAGTATATGCTCATATCTGTATTCACCAAGCTCACAAAGCTCATCATCATATGTGAAATACATATCATCATCTATTTCAAAGAGATATTTAAGCTTTGTTCTGTCTATATCCCAAAGCCTTTCGGCAGTTGATATGTCGGGGAGCCTGACCTCATGCTCAGAGCATAAGCACATTACGCGCTGCTTCCTGCATGAAATAAGCAGAGAGTAGTTCTCAGGAGAGGTACATTTGTACTGGTTATTAAATTTGTGAGGTGCTATATCTTGTATCATGGGTTTTATGCAATGCTTAGGCTAATAAAAGCGCAAGCTCTTAAATTTGAGATCCTGCGCTTTTCGATTTTAACAACCATGCCTACGAATTCGCAGGCATCACATATTAATGAAAGTACGGATTGCTGCGCGCTCTCGCGCTCTCGCAATCCTGCCCTGTAACGAGCAATCCGGGCTACCGCCCTTCTTGCCGTACAGGGCAGGTTGCCAAATGGCATTGCATCCTTATGTGCAAGCACATAGTCTGCAACGCCATCCGTCAACACTTTTAGATTAAAATAATGTAAATGTTTTGCCTCGCACCGCCGGATTGCTTAGCAATGAACAATGTGGAGCCGAGCGGCGCTGCTTGCTTTATAATTAAACCTCAGCGATTGCTTCAACCTCGCAAAGCACATTCTTAGGAAGTGCTTTAACAGCTACGCATGAACGAGCAGGCTTGCTTGTGAAGTACTTCTCATATACAGCGTTGAAGGCTGCAAAATCTGCCATTTCAGCAATGAAGCAGCTTGTCTTAACAACATTGTCAAAGCTTGTTCCGGCTTCTGCAAGGATAGCACCTATGTTCTTTATTGACTGCTCAGCCTGAGCACTGATGTCAGAACCTGTTACCTCGCCGGTTGCAGGATCTACCGGAATCTGACCTGATACATAGAGCATGCCGTTCACAAGCTTTGCCTGTGAATATGGTCCGATTGCAGCAGGTGCCTTAGTTGTTGAGATTGTTTTCATAATAGTTTCCTCCAAAATGTGTCAAAAGGTTTATCAGTTTGGAATATATAACATTACTTTTGGCCGGTCAATAGCAGAAAGCACTGATTTTTGTCTTAGACAAGACGGCAGCAACAAGAGAAGCTTGTTTTGTAAACAACCATGCCTGCAAACACGCAGGCATGGGTATTTACTTTAATATTCTAAAATGTTAAACTGAAGACGATATTCTGATGCAAAAGCCGCTTGCTTTTGCGTAGGGAATAATTGTTTGAGGTTACTGATATGTCAAGAAATACAAAGAAAACCAACAGCAACATGTATAAGGCAGTGTTGACCTTAAAGGATGTCAAGGAAGCAAGGGATTTCTTTGAGGATGTCTGCTCCATAAGCGAGCTTAAATCCATGGAGCAGCGCTTTGAGGTCGCAGAGATGCTAAGCGAGGAGAAGGTTTATACCGAGATAATGGATAAAACCGGAGCAAGCTCGGCAACAGTCAGCAGAGTTAAACGCATGCTGTTCTACGGAACAGGATGCTTAAATAAGATAATAAAGCGTCTCAAAGAGGAAGGAGACGAGTGATGAAGATTAAATTAAGCAAATATATCGCCGGACTTATGGTTAAGAACGGCATAACACAGTGCTTCTCCGTTACAGGCGGAGGAGCTATGCATTTAAATGACGGCTTCGGACATCAGCAGGGTCTTGCAACCTTGTATATGCATCATGAGCAGGCATGCTCAATCGCAGCGGAGAGCTATGCAAGAATCTACAACAAGCCTGCTGTGCTCTGCTTAACCACGGGTCCAGGCGGAACAAACGGCATCACGGGAGTGCTGGGCGCATGGCTGGATTCTATACCGATGATAGTCATATCAGGACAGGTGCGCTATGACAATACCGCACGCTGGTCAGGGGTCGGCATACGTTCGATGGGCGATCAGGAATTTGACATTACCCGCAGCATAGACTGCATGACCAAGTATTCCAAGATGGTGCTTGATCCAAAGTCCATACGCTATGAGGTTGAAAAGTGTATATGGCTGAGCCAGACAGGAAGACCCGGTCCGTGCTGGCTTGATATTCCTGTAGATATACAGGGCTGTTTCATAGAGGACAGTGAGCTTGAAGGCTTTGATCCTGAGGAGTACCTTAAGGAAAATGCAGCAGAGCTTGAGGCTATAGACGAGGCAGAGGAGCTTGCACATTACCAGCCAAGAGGTGAATTTTCCAATTCTGACATGCAGGATGACGTGCTTAATATATCCTTCAGGAAGCAGAAGCATCAGTCAATTCCGGGACATGTTGACAAAAATTCACCTATTATTAACGAGATAATCAACCATATCAAGTCAGCTAAGCGTCCGGTATTCTATACAGGTAACGGCATACGTATAGCTGGAGCCGAGAATCTGTTCCTTAAGGTTGCAGACCGTCTTGGTATACCTGTGGTTGTAGGCTGGAATGCCATAGACATTATCCCATACAATCATCCGCTTAAGGCAGGACAGCCCGGAGGAAGAGGAGACAGACCGGGTAATTTTGCAGTACAGAATGCGGACTTTATACTGTCGATAGGATCAAGACTAAGCATACGTCAGGTCGGATATAATTTCAAAACCTGGGCGAGGGAAGCATTTACCATAGTATGCGATATCGATGAGGAAGAGCTTAAGAAGCCTTCAGTGCATGTGGATATCCCTGTGCATTGCGATGCTTATGAGCTTCTCAAGGCACTTGATGAAAGACTAGAGGACATGGGCGTGCGTGGTCACGGCATCAAGTATGACCGTACCGAGCAGCTTATAGCAGAGGGCTACGGCAATGGCTCATCTCTCTTTGAAGGCGGTGAGGGCAAGGACGGAAGAAGCTGGTTGGAGCAGTGCGCTTACTGGATGGAGAAATACAACCCATACAAGCCGGAATATGCCAATCACGGAGATGATGAGCTTGTAAATGTATACGAGTTCATGAAGACCATGAGCATGTCACTTAGTGAAGAGCAGATAACTGTTACCGGCAATGGCTCAGCCTGCGTAGTAGGTGCTCAGGTGTTTAGAGTTAAGGATGGCAGCAGATTCATTTCCCAGGATGCAGTTGCAGCTATGGGCTATGATTTGCCTGCAGCTATAGGAGCCTGCGTGGCTGTTCATGATGTATCCGGCAGAACCTATCCTGTAAGCTATGACGGAAGCGAATGCAGCGAGGACAGAACAGTTGATGATAAGGCTCATGCCTGCGGCGAGATGGAGACAGCTAAGAAGCTTGCCGATTGGAGAGGCAGAACAGAGAGATATCCGTCATATTATAAGCATGATATTATATGTCCTACAGGTGACGGCTCTATCATGATGAATCTGCAGGAGCTGCAGACTATAGCAAGCCACAGGATGCCTATCAAGATATTCCTTATCAACAATCAGGGCTATCACAGCATCAGACAGACGCAGACCAATCTGTTTAACGGTGAACCGCTTGTAGGTATAGGTACGGATAGCTATGATTTGAGCTTCCCGGATTTTGGCAGAGTTGCTAATGCCTTTGGCATTGCATACCGCAAGATAGAGCATAATTCCGAGCTTCAGCCGGTTATAGACGAGGTGCTTAATTTTAAGGGACCTGTGCTGTGTGAAGTATTTGTATCACTTGACCAGCCGTTTGAGCCGGGCTCAGCTGTTAAAAAGCATCCGGACGGCTCACTCAGCAGTCCGCCGCTTGAAGACCTGAAGCCCTTCCTCTCAGATGAAGAGCTTGAACAAAACATGTTTATAGCAAGAGTGGAAGAGTGATAATACAGAAAATATACCTGCTGATTTGCAGCGAGAGCAGACCATGATAATAATTATAACAGGAGCAACAAGCTTTATAGGCAGAGCCTCGGCGGATTTATTAGAGAGCTGCGGACATGAGGTAATAAGATTCAGACACAGCTTTGATGCGGAACCGGAGAGGCTTCCGCATTCAGCTGATGTTTGGCTGCATTTTGCCTGGGCAGGTTCAGGTTCATCAGACAGAGCTGATGAGGTTATACAGCGATTTAATGTCGATATGACTTTGGAAGCTGTGCGTAAGGCTGACGAGCTTGGCTGCAAGAGATTTGTATTTGCAGGCTCACAGGCAGAGTACGGACATCAGCAGGACGGTGGGCTTAAGTCAGAATATGGCTCCACCTATCCCGTGAGTGAGTACGGCAAGGGCAAGGAGATAGTGCGCAAGCTTACAGAAAGATATATAGCGGAGAACAGTACATCCATGCAGTATGTGCATATGCGTATCTTCTCAGTCTATGGTCCGGGTGACCATGCCTATTCGCTTGTAAACAGTCTTATAGCAGGCTTTAAGAACAATGAAACCATAGAGCTTGGCAATTGTACTCAGCTGTGGAATTACTTATATATAAGCGATGCCGCGGTAGCAATAGCCTTGCTGTGCGAGAAGGCGTCAGCCGGCATATACAATGTGGCAGGTGATGATACCAGAACGCTTAAGGCATATGTGGAGGAGCTGCATGAGCTTATGGGAGGCATTGGCTGCGCAGCCTTTGGAAGGCGTGCTGACAATGCAGAGGGACCGGCAGATTTGAGCCCTGACATAAGCCGTATCAAGGAGCTTGGCTTTGTACAGAAAGTAAGCTTTGCCGAGGGCATAAGGCAGATGCTTGAAGCTTAACATAAGCTTTTAGGTCGGCATATTGGCAGGCACTTATATAAAACAACCATGTCTGTGTGTTTGCCGGCACCACATAATATAAAAGTACGGATGCCTGCGATTCCTAAGCTTTTGCATCCGTCAACATTTTTAAAACGAGGAATTATATACAGTTTGAAGGCATACATATATACCGCGAAGGGTAAAATTGAATTAAGAGATATACCATCACCGACATTGGACGCTGATGACGAGACTGATGCATATGCAGCAATACTTAAGCCAAGATACATTTCCCCATGCTCATCGGATGTGCACACTGTGTACGCAGGTGACGGACCAAGGAGAGATAATCTGGTGCTCGGACATGAGGGCTTAGCTGAGGTTGTCGAGGTGGGAGCTAAGGTCACCGACTTTAAGCCGGGTGAGCTTGTTGCAGTATCTGCAGTTATGCCGGAGCCAGGTGATCTGACAGGGCACAGGGGTGCACCATTTTCGGGAAGCAAGCTTGGACGCAGCATTAACGGCATGTGGGCTGAGCTCTTTAAGGTTCCTGAGGCAGATATGAATCTTGCTCATATTCCGGAGGATGTAAGTCTTGAGGCTGCATTGATGGCAGTTGACATGATGTCAACAGGCTATACCGCAGCAAGTGAAGCTCTGATAGAGCCCGGTCAGACTATATGCGTTATCGGAAGCGGAGCTGTCGGACTCATGGCAGCCTCAGCCGCTAAGCGCATGACCGGAAGCACAGGTCAGGTTATAATGATAGGCTCTGACAAGGATCCTGTAAATGCACAGCTGGCCAGGGATTTTGATGTAGATACTTACATCTCGTATCGAGACGGAGTATATATCTATAATTACAAGGCGGAACGCATAACACAGTATCCAGCAAGAGATGAACGAGCTAATTCCACACAGAACGCCGCAGTCAAGACGGTTTTTGACTGTACAGGAGGCTACGGAGCAGATTCTGTGCTTATTTGCGGCGGCGGAGCAGATGCAGTGGCGCAAGCCTCGGATATCGTAAGATACGGTACAGGTATAGTTGTAAATGTTGCCTACATTGAGGGTGGCGGCATGATTAAGCTGCCTATATTCTCGCTTGGCAGAGGCATGAGCGGTAAGACCTTCAAGTTTGAGCTCTCAAGGGGCGGAAGGGACTGGCTGGAGGCCATGCTTGATGAGGCAGCAAGATGCGATTCCATGCAGGGCGCTTTGGTTACAACAAAGCTCTCAGGCTTTGAGAACATACCAAGGGCGTTAGAGCTTATGAATGAGCGACCTGCAGGAACAGTCAAGATTATGGTTGAGATATAAAAAGAGTAACTGTTTAGTATACATCTCGCTTTTTCTGTGGAATATATAGCTATGGGAGATGCGAAACAGATACAAAATCAAGAAGCAATTCGGAGTGATTACCAATGGGTAAGAAAATAAGCATAGTCATACCATGCTACAATGAAGAGGAAAATGTTGAGGCAATTGCAGCAGCTGTAAAGGAACAGTTTGAAACTGCTGATATCCTGAAGAAGTATGACTATGACATCATATTTATGGACAATGCCTCTAAGGATAGTACCAGAGAGAAGATAAGAGAGATAGCAGCAAAGGATAAGCATGTCAAGGCTATATTCAATGCCAAGAATTTTGGACAGTTTAACAGTCCTTATTATGGCATGCTGCAGTCTGACGGAGATGCAACCATGCTTATGGCTGCAGATTTTCAGGACCCGCCTGAGATGATAGCAAAATACGTCGAGGGCTGGGAGGAAGGCTATAAGATAGTCATAGGCATCAAGGAGCACAGCACTGACGGAAGCTTTATCTATGCGCTCAGATGCTTGTATTACAAGATGATACGCAAGTTTTCACAGGTGGACCAGATAGAGCACTTTACGGGCTTTGGTCTCTATGATAAGGCATTTATTGAAGTGCTGAGGAAGCTTGATGACCCTACGCCTTTCCTCAGGGGTATAGTTGCGGAGCTTGGCTTTAAGCGTAAGGAGATCATGTATGATCAGCCAAAGCGCCGTGCAGGCAAGACCTCTAACAATCTTTATACACTTTATGATGCCGCTATGCTGTCATTTACCTCGTACACTAAAGTAGGACTTCGCCTTGCTACATTTGCAGGAGGCATATGCGCCGGTATATCCATGCTGATTGCGCTTATATATCTGATTATGAAGCTGATATGGTGGGACCGTTTTCCGGCCGGGAGTGCACCTATGCTTATAGGCATGCTTTTTATGGGCAGTATACAGACCTTCTTCATAGGGCTTCTGGGCGAATATGTGCTGAGCATTAACCAGCGTGTCATGAAACGCCCGCTGGTAGTTGAAGAGGAACGCGTCAACTTTGAGCAGAGCGTGGAAGCTAATAACGACGAAGGGAAATAGCTGATGAATTCACCCAAAATAAATATACGACACAAGTGTCTTGCATGCGGCTCGGAGCTGTCCGAGCCGTTATTTACATTACCTAATATGCCGGCAGGAGCACAAAGCATGCCGACTAAGGAGGAGCTTGGCGAAGACTATGGTATAGAGCTTCCGCTTTGCCGCTGCGATAATTGCGGACTTGTGCAGTTTGACTGCGAGCCGGTAGATTATTACAGAGATGCTATAAGAGTAGTAGGACTGTCGGAGACTATGAAGGAGCTTCGCCGTGCTGATTACAGGAAACTTATAGATAATTACGGCATGGGCGGCAAAAAATGGATAGAATGCGGCTGCGGAAACGGAGACTTTCTTAAGGTACTGTCAGAGTTCGATGTGGATATCTACGGCATAGAGCACGGAGACTGTGAATATCTTGATGCGGTACAAAAGCTCTGCGTTGAAGGTAATGTGCCAAAGACTCACATCATGCAGTTTTTCACGGATGATGCATCAGCAGATATCCCGGGTGCGCCGTTTGATGTATTTACCTCGTTTAATTTCTTAGAGCATCAGCCGGATCCTAGGAGCATGCTTTTGTGCATACATCATAATCTTGCAGATGGTGGTTACGGCATTATAACTGTTCCTTCATTTGAGTATATTATCGGTGAGGGCAGATATTATGAGCTCGTCAGAGACCATATCGCTAACTACGATATATCCTCATTAAAGCAGCTTTGTGTAAGCTGTGGCTTTGAGATATTAGAGGAGGGCTTTATAGGTATAGGAGATACCATAAGGCTGATAGTGCGTAAGAGTCAAAAGGCCGAAGACGATAAGGCTGAAAATGCAGCTAAGGCTGCTGAAGTCATATCAGTAAGCAATAGTTCATCCCCGGTATGCCGGGAAAATGACAATACAGACAGGATAGAAAAGATTATAGATAGTTATGAGCTGCCGGATAGGGATGATCTGTCAGATAGAGATGAACGGTCATATGGGGATAAGCTGCCAGACATAAATGTCTCTGCACTTGCAGCAGATTACGAGCGTATGAGTACAGAGCTTGCCGGATATATGGGAGACCTTGCACGTAAGGGACGAAGCGCAGCTCTTTGGGGAGCCGGTCATCAGGGCTTTACCATAGCGGCAACTACAGTGCTCGGCACTCAGGTCAAATATATTATAGATTCTTCACCTAAGAAGCAGGGCAGGTATGCACCGGCATCACACCTTAGGATAGTTTCACCTGATGAGTACCTTAAGGATCCGGTAGATGTGATTATTATAGCTGCACCAGGCTATGTCAAGGAGATTGAGCGGTCAATCCGCGAGCGATATAAGGATACCAAGGTGGGGGTTCCGGCCATCTGCTCTATATTGGATCTTACAGAGCGCTGAAATCGCAGCATTGATGAGCAAAACAGTCCGGAGTCCTTTAATAATGTACAAAAATGCTGTTAAGAATTCGTAAAAAGTGCATAAGTTTCTTCGTAAGTTCATAAACCTCTGCTATACTTTAGTCGTATTGTGAACAGATAGATGAAAGAACCGTGGAGGAATATGTGAAAAATTCAGCGATTAAGAGACAGGTTGAATACCAGAAAAAATTATTCCATGACAAGCTTAAGGAGAAATCACGGGAGTCAATAAATGCAGTTATTCCGATTGTGCTTATTGTGCTTTTGCTCTGCTTTAGCATAGCACCTATCTCAACGGCTGTGCTTTCAGAGTTTTTGTTAGGCTCAGCAATGGTTATCATAGGCATGATATTCTTTAACATGGGAGCCGAGATATCCATGACACCGATGGGAGAGAGAGTCGGAGGAAGCATGCTGCGTATACGTAAGCTTCCGATAGTCCTCTTTATAGGATTTTTGCTTGGCGTCATGATTACGGTTTCAGAGCCGGATCTGCAGGTCCTTGCAGAACAGGTTCCCTCGGTACCTAATATTGTGCTCATCCTATCTGTTGCTGTCGGAGTCGGTGCATTTTTAGTTATAGCGCTTATACGTATTCTGTTTGGTATAGCACTTCCGCCTCTGCTGCTTATCTTCTATATCATAGTATTTGCATTTGCCATGTTTGTGCCCAAGGACTTCCTTGCAGTTGCCTTTGACTCAGGCGGAGTAACAACAGGACCGATGACGGTACCATTCATCATGGCTCTCGGTGTCGGTATATCTGCAATACGTAACGATAAGCACGCTGAAAATGATAGCTTTGGTCTTGTAGCGCTTTGTTCTATCGGACCTATACTTGCAGTCCTTATACTAGGCATGCTCTATAGCACAGAGGGAAGCTATACAGAGACTGTTATGACAGAGGTGGGTAATTCTGTCGA
The DNA here is from genome assembly GCA_963595005.1 of Acutalibacteraceae bacterium. Classification (GTDB taxonomy): domain Bacteria; phylum Bacillota; class Clostridia; order Lachnospirales; family Lachnospiraceae; genus Avilachnospira. Next base: position 17,663 of record CAVBGP010000009.1, read on the forward strand.
GCTTGGACATATGTATGTCAAAGCACTTCCAAAGTATATTGAAGAGATTGCAATGTCCTTACTGCCTATCTTTGTGTTCTTTGAGGTATTCCAGCTTGCAGTAATGAAGCTGCACAGAGATACACATATCAAGATATGCATAGGACTTGTATATACCTATGTGGGACTTGTCTTATTCCTTACAGGTGCCAATGTCGGCTTTATACCGGCAGGCAATTATCTTGGCAAGGTTTTAGGTTCAATATCATACAAATGGATCATTATACCGGTCGGTATGTTGATGGGCTTCTTCATAGTCAGGGCAGAGCCTGCGGTATATGTGCTTATGCGTCAGGTTGAGGAGCTTACAGACGGCAATATCTCTGGCAAGGCTATGCTTACCTCACTTTCATTGGGTGTAGCAGCTTCCGTTGGACTTGCAATGATAAGAGTACTTACCGGCATATCCATCTTCTATCTGCTGATACCGGGATATGCAGTGGCACTTATATTGACACTATTTGTTCCTAAGATTTTCACGGCTATAGCCTTTGACTCGGGCGGAGTTGCATCCGGACCTATGACAGCAACCTTTCTTCTGCCATTGGCACAGGGTGTGTGCATAGCTGTCGGCGGTGATGTAGTATCAGATGCGTTCGGAGTTGTTGCCATGGTTGCAATGACACCGCTTATAACTATACAGGTGCTTGGACTCATACATAAGCTTAGGAGTCACAGCGGTGCGGCAGAGCATGTGCTTTCTGTTGTAGATATATATGCGGATCTCGATGAGGATGCAATCATAGACCTATAATGGCGTATATGATGCGGTTATGATGAATAAGCAAAACCGAACACTACATTTGCATGAACAGGCTGGAAAGCTGGTTCAGCAATTATCAGCAATCCCTTTTGGATAATGAGGTAAATGCGTATGGAAGTTTACGCTATGATAACAATATGCAACCGAAGAAATCTGCAGAGCTTTGTTGATTTCTATAATGACAATAATATCAAGACCGGCAATATATCCTTTGGTTTCGGTACGGCGTCAAATGATGTGCTTAATTTCCTTGGGTTAGAGGATGATGAAAAGGGTATGTTTTCAGCCTTGGTTACTGCCAGCACATGGAATGCCATTAAGCGTCAGCTTATAACTGAGATGCGCATAGACGTACCGGGAACCGGCATAGTTTTCCTGATTCCATTAAGCAGCATCGGCGGTAAGAAGGCACTGGGATTTTTGATTGATGGTCAGGAGTATGAGAGAGGAGATGAGAGTACTATGAAGGATACCAAGCATGAGCTGATTGTAACTATAGCAAACTACGGCTATAATACTCAGGTAATGCATGCAGCCGAGGAGGCGGGAGCCGCAGGAGGAACAGTGCTTCATGGCAAGGGAGTCGGCATGAAAGGAGCTCAGCAGTTCCTTGGAGTTTCTCTTATCTCAGAGAAGGAAGTAGTACTTATAGTTGCCAAATCAGAGAAAAAGAAGGCTATCATGGAGTCTATAATGAAGCAGGCTGGACCGCCGGCTAAGGCAGGAGCAATATGCTTCTCACTTCCTGTTACGGCAACAGCCGGACTTCGTCATGTTGAGGATGAGATAGCTAAGGCAGAGGCGATGGAGGAAGAGACTAAGGCGGCGAAAGCGGACTGATAAGTAAACCACCCAACCATACTAACGTGTTTTCAGGCAACACATATAATGAAAGTATGGGTTGCTGCGCTCTCACAATCCTTTAAAGGAGATAATTATGCCTGCGAATTCGCAGGCACCAAATATTATAAAGGGAACCTTGGGATTAAGTAATAATTCAAGGTTCCTTTTTTGATGCCAGTCTTAAAGCAGATAAGGAATAAAAGCTCAAAGCATCAGCTGGCAACATTATTATTAAACATCATGCAATAAGCGTACAGCTATTGTATAATGCAGTCATAGGCATCAGATATTAACTGACTAAAACAGAGGATAAGATATATAGAGGATAAGACATATGAAGCTGCTGCATTTGGGAGACTTGCATCTTGGTAAAGCTCTCGGAGATTATGATTTGACAGAGGATCAGCAATTTATACTTAAACAGATAACAGATTTGGCCAAAGCCAGGTCAGTTGACGCTGTGCTGATAGCCGGTGATGTTTACGACAAGTCAATACCAAGCGAAGCTGCAACAAGGCTGCTTAATGATTTTCTGCTGGAGCTCTCAGAGGCTGGCATAAAGGTATTTATGATAAGCGGCAATCATGATTCTGATGAAAGATTGAACTTTGGAAGCAAGCTCTTTAAGCTTGGAGGAATATATATAGCCTCAAAATTCGAAGGAAGTCTCTGTCAGCAGCCGTTAAAGGATGAATATGGCGAGGTAAATGTATGTCTGCTGCCCTTTGTCAAAGCCTCGCAGGTCAGACATTTCTATCCGGATGCTAAGATTAACTCATACGATGATGCCGTGCGCGTGATAATAGAACAGGCTGATATAGATACCTCACGGCGTAATATCATAGTGGCACATCAGTTTGTGACAGGACGAAGCTTGAGTCTTGAAGAGCATGTATCGGAAAGCAACGGTAATAAAACAGTGCAAAGTGACTCATTGACAGCTGCTTCTGCAAATGCTGATTTGGCAGGTGATAAATCAAAGCCGTTAATGCATGATGAGCCTGCATTTGAACCTGACACAAGGCTTAGCGGCTCAGAGAGTGCAGGTACCTTAAGTGTCGGACTGGTGGAGATGATTAGCTGCAGCTGCTTTGATGCCTTTGACTATGCTGCGCTCGGACACATACATGCTCCGCAGAGAGTAGGACGTGATACAGTCAGGTATTCAGGCTCGCCGCTGAAATTTTCACTGAGCGAGGCTAACAGTCAAAAGTCTGTCCCGCTTATTACTTTAGGCTGTAAGGGAGATATCGATATAGAGCTTATACCTCTTAAACCGCTTCGGGATCTTCGACATATCAAGGGGCCGTTATCTAAGCTTCTTGATAAGGCAAATGTCACTGCACCGGATGATTTTATCTATGCAACGCTTACAGATGAGGACATAATCAATGATGCAATAGGTATATTCCGTCAGGTGTATCCCAATACAGTGAAGATAGATTATGACAATTCTCACACTAGAGCGGTTGAAGAAGCAGATATTGCGAAAATCATAGAGAACAAGACATTTTCAGAATTGATAGGAGACTTCTATCATATGATGTATGGCTGCGACATCAGTGATGAAGAGCTGCAATGCATAAGACAGATTGCAGAGGAATCAGGCATTACAGATTGAATGCAGCTATAGGGAGGCTGTGAAATGTTCGTATGCATTGTAATTGCAGGCACGCAGTCAGTAAGCATAGCTGTTTAGTAATACCTTTAGAGCTTATGATGTTGGTGGGCTGTGCAGAGCAGCTGAAAAAAAGGAGCTTGATGTGAAACCAATAAAACTGATTATAAGTGCATTTGGTCCGTATGCCGACACTATGCCGGCTATAGATTTTGATACCTTCGATGAAAAGGGACTCTTTCTGATATCAGGTGACACCGGTGCCGGCAAGACTACCATATTTGATGCCATCTGCTTTGCACTTTACGGCACTACGAGCGGCTCTTACCGTGACACTAAGAATCTTCGCAGTGAGTATGCAAAGCCTGATACTGAGAGCTTTGTTGATTTCTATTTTTCTCATCAGGGCAGGAATTATCATGTCAGACGCACACCATCTTATGAGAGACCTAAGCTTAGGGGTAACGGAATCATACCAGAGAAAGAGAAAGCCATACTATATGAGGATGGCAAGCCTCCGATAGAAGGGCTTACCCAGGTTAATAATGCAGTGAGGGAACTGCTTCATATTGATGATAAGCAATTTAAGCAGATTGCGATGATTGCACAGGGGGAGTTTCGTGCGCTTCTTAACGCCAAGACAGAGCAGCGTACGGATATACTTCGCACTATCTTCATGACCGACGGCTATCAGAAGCTCGGCTTTAAGCTAAAGGATAAAATGGATGCAAGCGGAGCTTTGCTGCATGATGCTGAGAGCAGCATCATACAGTATTTTGACGGAGTAACTCCGCCAGTGCAATTGCAATTTGATGATAGCGCAGATGCCTCCAACAATCATATTATAAAGCTTACTAACGAGCTTTCGGAGCTTAAGGAACGTGCACATCGAACAGGAAGTGCATGGAACCTTGCTGAATTCACTAATGTTATTAATGAAATAATCGAGACAGATGAGAATAAACTGACAGAAGTACAGGAGAAGCAGAGACAGGCGGAGGAAACATTTTCCGCAAGTACAAAGGAACTTGCGCTTGCCGAAACCAATAACGCTTTTATCAGGAAGTTGGAGGAGCTTGAGGCGGAGGCACTTAAGCTTAAGGAGCAGGAAGCAGGGATTTCAGAACGGAGGGCTTTGCTTAAAAGGCACAAGGCAGCAAGCCATAAGACTGCACCGCAGTATAGGGCATATACGGCAAAGGCTGATGAGCTTAAGTCTACAGAACAGGCTATTAGTGAAAATGCTGATAAACTGAAAGCGGCGGAAAAAGATGCTGAATTGGAGGCAGGGCTGCTCACCGAAGCAAAAAACAGACAGTCTCTTGCTGATGAACTTGGACAGGTTGTTATCAATCTTGAGAAGGAAAAGCCAAAATACAAGGAATGTGATGAACTAAGCTTAAGACTGATGAAACTTAACGACGCTTGCGCTAAATATTCAGATGAAAATGCAAAGCTGATTGAGGCAGAATCAGAGCTCAACAACAGGATAAAGACTCTTAAAGGCGTTATATCGGAGCTTAAAAATGTTCCGGAAGAGCTTATTAAGGCACGAAATGAAGCATCAAGAATTAACGAACAGGTAGAGAATATAGCAGATATAGTTGATAATAAGCTGCCTGAACGCGACAAAAGATCAGAGAAATTAAAGCAGTCACAGATGGATTTTGCCAAGGCGGAGGAGCTTTATATCAAGGCGAAGAATGTAAGTGATGATGCTGAGCATGTGCTCGATAGCTGCAGAGCAGGTCTGCTGGCGAAAGACCTCAAGGAGGGCGAGAAATGTCCTGTCTGCGGTTCAGTTCATCATCCTGAATTGGCAAATCTCTCGGAAGACTCCATAAGCGAGGAAGAGTACAAGAAGCTGAAAGCACGCACTGACAAGCTACATAAAGATAAGAATGATGCTGCAAATAAAGCTGCAATAGCCAAAACGGCACTGTCAGAGTATGAGGAGCAGTTGGGGAAACAGATAATAAGCTGCCTTAAGACAACAGGTATAGATGGTGCTGATGCCAATAATGTCAGTACGGCTTCTGTTAATGGTGCAGCTCATAACTCATCTATATTTGACGAAACAGCGTCGGACAGGCTTTATGCCCAAGCCCTTGCGGCAATAAGCATAGAGGAGCTTACAACAAGGCTTTTGGCTGCGAAGGATGACTGTGAACAGAAAAGTGCGGCAAATAAAACGCTCACAACAAAGCTCACTAAGCAAAACGGAGAACTTAGGACGGCAGAAAAGAAGCTTGAGAAAGCAGAAGGCGAGGACTGTGAGAAGCTTAGAGCATTAAAGGAGAAACTAAGTCAGGATATCGCCGACAATAATAATGCCGTAACCGAGACAAAGACAAGAATTGAGGCAATAGGAACCCTAAGCTATTCCAATCTAAAGGAAGCAGAGCAGGCGTTGAAGGAAGCAGAGAGCAAGAGACAGAGTATACTTGATGCGATAACAAGAGCTGAAGAAAATAAGAAATCAGCAGATACCTTGGCTGCAAGATTAAGCGCAGCGGCAGATACGCTTAAAAGTAATCTTAATAAGCAAAGCGAGGATGCGGCAAGGCTTAAGGAGATACTGGATAATACTTTAAGAGAGCAGGGCTTTGAGTCCGTAGATGAGATGCTTGTATTTATTGTTGCAGACAACGTCATTAACAGTGAGGAACAAAGCATTAACGCATATGAGCAGGCTGTAACAGCTAATGAAGCTCAGCTAAAAAGTGCGAAGGAGGATGCCGCAAATAGAAAACTCATTGACATTTCCATGCTGCAGCAGCTTTGTGATACAAGAAAATCTGAGATAGACAGCTTACGTATGGCAGCAAGTGATATCGGGCACAGGCTTTCAAACAACAAAAAAGCTTATGATAACATAAATGCAAAATCAGCCGAGTTAGAGAACAGCCGCAAGGCACATAATATATACAAGAGATTATACGAGCTGGTGCGAGGCACTACAGGCAACGGTAAAATAACACTAGAGCAGTACATACAGGCGACAGGCTTTGACGGAATTATTGCTGCGGCTAATAAGAGATTGCTGCCTATGAGTGACGGGCAGTTCGAGTTATTCCGTCAGGAAGATTCCATAGGCAAGAAAAGCAGCAACTTTCTTGAGCTTGAGGTTCTGGATAATTACACGGGACACAGGAGACCGGTCGGCAATTTGTCAGGAGGCGAGAGCTTCAAGGCTTCCTTAAGTCTTGCCTTGGGACTTTCAGACACTGTATCGTCTAAGCTTGGCGGAATACAGATGGATGCACTCTTTATAGATGAAGGCTTCGGAACTCTGGACCGCAAGTCCATAGATTCGGCACTTGATATACTTATCAACCTGTCCGGAGCCAATAAGCTGGTAGGTATAATAAGCCACAGAGAGGAGCTGATGGAAGCTATTCCTCAGCAAATCAAGATTAAAAAGCTTAAAGACGGAAGTCATATAAGTGTTGAGAATGGATTCTGAGTGTCTGGCAAAGGTAAAACTCACGCTTGTTCTTGAGTTTTAATTGCCGAATGATAAAATAATGTAGCGAATAAATGTTAATATGTCTTTAGGTAGCGGGTGATGGAGTCAGTCGAAACCGCAGGAGGGAGACAGATATGGGACTGTTTGAAAAAAAAGTTGATATATTCAGGAAGAAGGACAAGACAACGTGGCTTGAGATTAAGAAGGCTCTCAAGGAGGCGGGAATTAAGGGCGTAAGCGCAGGACATTATCTGCAGGACTCTGTAATGGCAGGAGGCTGCGGAGCAAAGCTTGATCCGAGAGATTTTGGAGCTAAGGGCAAGATTGATCATGAGATTTATTTTGTTAAGATTAAGGAGTCTCAGGCGGAGGCGGCAAAGGCTGAGCTTACGAAGAGAGGAATAGTTGCTGAGGTCAAGTCTCTGAAAGAGCTTATGACTGATGCGGCACTTAAGCTTAGGCCGGAGAATTGATAGCTAGACAATCTGTACAATACCCTGTGGGTTGCGTCTTGCAACCTTACAGATATATCACTGTGATTTGGAAGCTTGTTACAAGACTGATAATCTTTTAACAAGCTTTTTTGTTTAAATCATACAAAAATTCTGAAAAAAATTTGTCACAATTTCGGCGCTGAAATGAAAGTTTTTGATTGAAATTTATGTATCAAAGTTTATTATATAGTACATAAAGGTTTTCTTACAGGCAGAAAGCCTTGGGAGGTTTGTTATGATTAGTTTCTTTATTTGTCTTGCAATTCTTATCGTAGGTTACTTTACATATGGCAAGATTGTTAATGACACATTTGGACCGGATGACAGAGAGACACCTGCTGTTGCTATCAATGATGGTGTAGACTTTGTCGTTATGCCGCAGTGGAAGCTGTTCTTAGTTCAGCTTCTTAACATTGCAGGTCTTGGACCTATCTTCGGTGCACTTCAGGGTGCACTGTGGGGCCCTATCGTATTCCTGTGGATTACATTTGGTACTATTTTTGCCGGTGCAGTTCACGACTATTTCTCAGGTATGCTTTCAGAGAGAAACAGAGGAGCATCCATCGCAGAGGTTACAGGTACTTATTTAGGACCTGTTATGAAGACGATTATGCGTGTATTCTCTGTAATCCTTCTTATCATGGTAGGTACAGTCTTCGCAGTAGGACCTGCAGGTCTTATTGTTAAGCTTCTTACCGAGAAGGGTGTATCAGGCACTATGGCTTCAACAACAGTATGGCTTACAATAATACTTATCTACTACTTCATCGCTACATTCTTGTCAATCGATAAGATTATCGGTAAGGTTTATCCTATATTTGGATTATGCCTTATCGCTATGGCGATAGGTGTTGCAGGTGGTATCATGGTTAATCCTGAATATCAGATTCCTGAGATTTGGGCTAACTTCAGAAGCATGCATCCGAGCAATACTCCGGTATGGAGCTTCATGTTCATCACTGTTGCCTGCGGTGCTGTATCAGGTTTCCACTCAACACAGTCACCTCTTATGGCTCGTTGCTTAGCTTCAGAGAAGCAGGGACAGTTCGTATTCTACGGCGCCATGGTAGCAGAGGGTATTATAGCTCTTATCTGGGCTGCAGCAGGATGCTCACTCTATGAGGTTACTGATGGACTTAATACAGGTCTTGCAGACATCCTTGCAGGTGGTCAGTCAGCAGCTATCTATGATGTTGCACAGAAGACTATGGGAGCAACAGGTGTTATCCTTGCCATGATTGGTGTTGTTGTATGTCCGATTACTTCTGGTGATACAGCATTCCGTTCAGCAAGACTTACACTTTCAGACTGGCTTGGTATCGAGCAGGAGTCTTATGCAGGCAGACTTAAGCTTTGCATTCCTGTACTTGGTGTAGGCGCACTGCTTGGTTACGGCAACACATTCGGAGTACTTAGCTATCAGGTAGTTTGGAGATACTTCTCATGGTCTAACCAGACACTTGCTATGCTTGTTCTTTGGACAGGTGCTATGTACCTTGTTATGAACAAGAAGAACTTCTGGATTTGCGCTATACCGGCAACATTCATGAGTGCAGTATCGGTTACATACTTCTGCATGGCAGGTGAGTGCCTTGGTATGATTCCGTTCTTTAAGAACAATACCGCAGTTGCTTATCCGCTTGGTATCATTGTTGCAGTTGCATTCCTTGCACTCTTCATGACCAAGTCCAAGAAGTATCGTACAGCTTAAAGCTTACTTAGACGATTAACAGCTAAATAGGAACTTAAGCCGGCTCTAAGGCGCCGCATGGCAGTTTGCCTGTAATCCCATGCGAGCCGAGCCGGCTTCTTTTATTGACAGGTATTAATATGCAGGATAATTATACTCATGCATTTACCGGGATATCAGACAGACAACGGTCGGAGATGATCGGTTTTCGACCTTTTTAATATATAAGGAGGAGCAATGCTTTTTACTCCGAGACAATTAGGTAATTCAGCTTTATCAAAAGATGAGCTTGCAGCTGACAAGAAGGGCTGTATTAAGATAGGTCCTTGCGGTATTGGCGAGAAGGCTATATATCTTAATTCATTTTTCTTAGACAGAGTTTTCTACGTGCGTAATAATGATGTGCGTCGTATTTATAAGAGAGTTGCCATGACTAAGGGAGGCTTTACAGGCAAGGGTGTATTCGGAACGATGTCTTACCTTGTAGTCCTGCTTTCTGACGGAACAGAGAAGCAATGTAATTTTAAATACGAATTTGAGGTTGATAATTTTATCAATAAATTTCATGCGCTGCATCCGGATATTCCTACCCATAGTGCAGCTGCAGAAAAGAGGCTTGAAGCTGAGCGTATAAAGGAAGAAGCACGTTACCTTAAGGAATTAAGCCCTGAGGCAGAGGAATCAGTTGCGGAGCTAAAGCGTGCAGCTGATTATCTTAATGCAGAGCCGACACATTCTGATGAGCTCTCAAGAAGCGCTAAGGAAAAGCGTATCATTGACAATATTAAGCCTGGCTATAAGATATTTGCCGGAATTATAGTGGTTTTCTCGCTTATAGCATGTGCATACGGCGTTTATGCAATTATAGAGCACAAGGGCTTGGCGGTATATTTCCTGCTTTTTGGTTTTGCGTTCTTATTCTATGCTATGAGCATGCAGGTGCTTCCGACAGGCCGCAATAATTCTAAAAATGCAAACAAAGAGTTTAATGCCGCAATCAGCAGTGTCAGAAGCTATATTGCAGGATACAAGGGAACATTTCCAGTACCGGCGCAATATGCACACCCGTCAACCTGCTCAAGGATGATAAGAGTCATAAGAGAGGGCAGAGCTAAGACAGTTGCAGAGAGCTATGATGTGATGAAGGCTGATCTTAAACGCATCAATAACACAGTCACTGTGTCACAGCTCGAATATGACGAGATAACGGCAATAAAGCCAATGTTTCTTAATTGCAATTACGCAGATAATATATAAGGATGATGAAGTCAGAGGTTCAGGCATAATGGGATTTTGCTGCACATGCGCGATACATTAGGTCTGAACCTTATTGTTATATTGAAAGGAAGTATTTTTTATGGCTGACATTTTGGAGTTTCTGAAAAATGAAGGTATAGATGCCGAATTAATATCCGGAGTTGAAAGCTTCAGAGAGGAGCATCAGGTATCAGAAGAATATCTTAAGCGTATACCGGAGCCTGAGTATTATTTCTATGGCAAGGAAATCTGGAGACAGGCGATAGCATCTGTACTCGCAGGCAAAAATATACTTCTTGCAGGCCCTAAGGCTACAGGCAAGAACGTACTTGCAGATAACCTTGCAGCCTTGTTTGCTCGTCCTGAGTGGAATGTTTCATTTCATATCAATATGGATGCGTCATATCTTATCGGTACTGATACCTATGACGGAAGCAAGGTAACCTTCAGACCGGGACCTGTGTACCTTGCAGCCGTCAATGGAGGCTTTGGAGTCCTGGATGAGATTAATATGGCTAAAAATGAAGCACTTGCGGTTTTGCATTCCGCCTTGGATTATCGTCATATGATAGACGTGCCGGGCTACGATAAGATAGATGTTAATCCTGCCTGCAGATTTATTGCGACCATGAACTATGGCTATGCCGGAACCAGAGAGCTTAATGAAGCACTTAACTCAAGATTTGTCGTAATAAGCCTTAACCCTATTGAAGAGGGTGATTTAGTCAGACTGATAGCAAGACGCTATCCTAAAATGAAGGATAATTTTACAGCACAATTCGCAAAGCTTTTTAAGGAAATAGATGATAAGGCTCAAAATGCTGAGATATCGGAGCGTGCACTCGACTTAAGAGGATTGCTTGATGCCTTAGGACTTATTGAAGCGGGACTGAGTGCCGGTTCGGCTCTTAGCATGTGTATAGTCAATAAGACCTTTGATCAGTATGAGAGAAAGCTGATACAGGATGTTATTGATGCACGTATACCGAGAGAGCTTGACAGAACAGCTGTGTTTGCTTAAGGTCTCATATCATTGTCAGCAATATAAAAAGGACGTGATTAGGATATGATTAAGAGACATTACTCAGCTGATTCAAGGCGTGTTTTAAATGTGATATGGAATGCTGCAGGAAGATATGATTTTGAACCTGACTTTCTCGCCTTTCATACTAACGGCGATCCGGATTTTTATTTTAATATCATCATAGGGCTTGCCGAAAAATGGCTTGATATGAATAAGATATCGGACTTCTTTGACAGCTTTTCATATGCAAGAGAGTCAGATGAGTATTCTGAATATGTATGGCTTGGCTTAGAGAATAGTCTGTACAACAAGGAGGCTTCTTTAAGACCGGTACTTGGTGAACTCAGAAAACAGCATGCAGAGGATTTCTTTAAGATACAGCAGCAGCTTTCAAAGCAGCAGATGGAAGTTATGAGCATGGACGTGTACACTCAGCAGCAGGCGCGCTGGGCTTTTGTTACAGGGCGCAGACTTCCTGCCATGTCAGCTAAGGAACAAGGTATGTATGAAGCCTTGCAGCTGTCTGATAAGCTGCAGACAGACGAGCTCATAGCAAGCCTTAAGACATTTCTGGAGAGATATTGCAGATTTAAGTTTAATGAGGAGGAATATAGGCAGAGCCACCGACCGGGACTTATTAAACGTCTCTGGGGTAAGCATGTTCAGGCTAAGTACAAAAACTGCGATCATCTGATAGTCAGAAGCGGAACCGGCACGGGAGACCCGAGAGATGCCGTGCATCTGAATCAACAGACTGGATTCAAAAATGATGAGGGTAAGGAAGCAAGAGATAAAGCTTATGTCGAAGGCTGCTTTGGCATGTGCATTTATGCTGAGGAACAGCTTAAGGCTATAGATAGAGAGCTTTGCATAAGAGAGGACGCGGGATGCAAGCTTTGGTTCACAGACGGCAGCAGATATCAGGAGGCTGACACGTCGGATAAGGGCAAATTCAATAATGCTGAGTTTTCCGATGAAGCAGCCTGCATTGATGATAATGTTAATAAAACAGGTACTGACGCAGGCAGTAGTGTTAATAAGTCTGACAATGCTGCAGAGAGGAAAACTGTACTTTCGGCAAAGGATATTAGAGATATAGATGGCGTTCACAGAGCTATAGAGGAGCAGCGTAAGAGGAATCTAGGGTATTATGAGAGAAATTCCCTGCAGATAAGAGAGAGTATTAAGAAGCTGTCAGCTGAGCTTGAAGTGCTTATGAGCAGCTTTCTTAAGCATCTTCCTGAAAATGCAGATGCAGGCCGTATCAATGCCGGCAAGGCTTACAGGATAGCGCTGTTTAATGACAGCAAGATCTTCTTAAGGGAGGGTGATGAGGCGGAGAATAATATACGTGTTGATATATTGCTTGATGCTTCGCAGTCACGCATGAACTCACAGGAGCTTATTGCCGCAGAGGCATTTGTTTTGACAGAGAGCATGATGAAGGCGGGAGTGCCTGTACAGGTGCTTGCGTTCAGAAGCCTAAGGGGATACACGATAATAGACAGGCTTAAGACATTTTCAGAGAAGGACGGCAAGGGAGTGTTCGGATATTTTGCTTCCGGATGGAATCGTGATGCTTTGGCTATCAAGGCGGCCGGATATATGATAGAGGATGAGCTTACAAAAAATGGCTCTGAGAGACATATATTGCTCATACTAACTGATGCAAGTCCAAATGATTCGATGCCGCTTGCCCCATCAGGCACACGCAGTAAACCCGTGAATTATGAGGGCCTTATCCCGGTAGAAGCGGCGGAGGCAGCAGTTAAGACACTTAAGTCTAAGCGCATACATACAGCAGCGGTATTTCATGGCTCGACTATACATCTGGAAAATGTATACCGCATATACGGCAAGGAATACATCCGCATTAGGAGCATAGCCCAGCTTGCAGCCGGCTTTATTGACCTTATGCAATCAGCACTGCAGGAGATGGAGGCTGATTAAAAAGCAGAATCTCAGATCCATTAAATAATCACATGTAATACTATATTAAAAAGGCGTCTACAATACCGTGATATTGTAC
>CAVBGP010000010.1:0-30077 GCA_963595005.1 Acutalibacteraceae bacterium
ATATCAATATACATTTACAGTAAATAAACATTGCGGCCTATAGTCAGAAAATTGTATAATTAAAAAACTGTTTGTAACAGTCAGGAAGTCGATTAGCTGTGTGTGCAGGGCTAAAATGCATAAGCTGCCCTTACATAAGATTAGTTGGCAGTGCATATAATACGCAGCACGGCCGACAGCTGACAGAAGCATCCTTATTCTAAGATTTACAGGAGAGAAAGATCAACATGAGTCAGGATTTCAAAAAAGTACTTGTTGCAAATCGCGGAGAGATAGCAATGCGTATCTTCCGCGCGTGTCACGACCTAGGTCTGCAGACTATCGCCATCTATTCGGAGGAGGATACCTACAGCATGTTCCGTACAGCTGCAGATGAATCTTACCTTATCGGAGAGAATGAGAGCCCGTTGGCAGCGTATCTGGATATCCCTAAGATTATTGAGCTTGCCAAGAAGCATGGTGCAGATGCAATTCATCCGGGCTATGGATTCTTAAGCGAGAATGGTGATTTTGCGCGTGCGTGCGAGGAAAACGGTATCAAGTTCATAGGACCAAGCTCAAGAGTTCTGGATATGATGGGCGATAAGCTTTCTGCCAAGCAGATGGCTCTTGCTTGTGATGTTCCTACCACACCGGGTACAGATAAGCCTCTTGAGAGCAGGGAACAGGCACAGAAGCTTGCAGTGGAATTCGGATTTCCTGTTATACTTAAGGCAGCTGCCGGAGGCGGCGGACGCGGTATGCGTCGCTGCGACTCAGTAGAGGAGGTCGGAACCAACTATGACCTCGTTAAGGCAGAGGCTAAGAAGGCTTTCGGCAATGATGATATCTTCATGGAGAAATTCCTGGTTGAGCCTAAGCACATAGAGATACAGGTGCTTGGTGATGAGCATGGCAATGTTGTGCATCTCTATGAGAGAGACTGCTCATTGCAGCGCCGTTATCAGAAGGTTGTTGAGTTTACACCTGCCTTCTCTGTACCGGAGTCAGTCAGAGCCTCATTGTATGAGGATGCAGTCAAGATAGCAAAGCATGTTGGCTATGTTAATGCCGGAACCTTGGAATTCCTCGTTGACAGAGACGGTCATCATTATTTTATAGAGATGAACCCGCGTATTCAGGTTGAGCATACCGTAACAGAGATGGTAACCGGTATAGACCTTGTACGTACACAGATACTTGTAGCTGAGGGAAGACCGCTCAGTGATCCTGAGATAGGTATAACAGGACAGGATAGCATACATCTTAACGGTTATGCAATTCAGTGCCGTGTAACTACAGAGGATCCTGCCAATAACTTCGCGCCGGATACCGGAAGGATAACCTCCTACCGTTCACCGGGAGGCTTTGGCATCAGACTTGACGGAGCTACTGCAGGAGCAGGAGCTGTTATCTCACCATATTATGATTCTCTGCTTGTTAAGGTAACAGCGTGGGATTCTACCTTCCCGGCAGTATGCCGCAAGGCTGCCCGTGCTGTCAGAGAGATACATGTGCGCGGTGTTAAGACCAACATAGCATTTATCTTAAATATACTTACCAACGCAACCTTCCTTGCAGGTAAGTGCCATACCAAGTTTATAGATGAAACTCCGGAGCTCTTTGATCTTAAGGAGGGTCAGGACAGAGCTACCAAGATGCTTAAGTATATAGCTAATCTCTCAATCAAGGGCGGCGAGCATAAGTATTATGATACTCCCAGATTCCCTAAGGTGACAGGCGAGCGCAAGGACGGACTTAAGCAGCTACTTGATGCCAAGGGACCTAAGGCTGTAGCTGATTATGTATTGAATCAGAAGAGACTTATGATCTGCGATACAACCTGTCGTGATGCACATCAGTCTTTGCTTGCAACGCGTGTTCGTACAAGAGATATAGTTAAGGGCATGGATGCTACAAGCGAGATACTCGCAGATGCATTTTCATTGGAATGCTGGGGCGGAGCAACCTTTGACGTAGCATACCGCTTCCTGCATGAGTCACCGTGGGAGAGACTTGATCTCATAAGAGAAAAGGCACCTAACGTTATGCTGCAGATGCTGCTTCGCGGTGCCAACGCAGTAGGCTATACCAATTATCCGGACAATGTTATCCGTGAATTTATCAAGGAAGCTGCAAGATCCGGCATAGATGTATTCCGTGTATTCGATTCTCTTAACTGGGTACCGGGCATGGAGGTTGCAATGGATGAGGTTCTTAATCAGAACAAGCTCTGCCAGGCAACCATATGCTATACCGGAGATATATTAGATCCTAAGCGTGACAAATATACGCTTGATTATTATGTTAAAAAGGCTAAGGAGCTTGAGCACAGAGGCGCTCACATGCTCTGCATCAAGGATATGGCAGGACTTCTCAAGCCTTATGCGGCTAAGAAGCTTGTATCAACACTTAAGGAAGAGATTGGCATACCGATTCAGCTTCATACTCATGATACCTCGGGCAACCAGGTTGCTGCATATCTGATGGCAGCTGAGGCAGGTGTTGATGTTGTAGACTGTGCAATATCCTCTATGGCAGGCATGACAAGCCAGCCGTCACTCAATGCTGTGGTTGCTGCATTGCAGGGCACAGAGCGTGATACAGGTCTTGATTTGGACAGACTGCAGGAGCTTACGGATTACTGGGAGGATGTCAGAAAGCGTTATGACAGCTTCGAGGGCGGCATAACCCACAACAATACTGATATCTATCGCTATGAGATACCGGGAGGTCAGTATACCAATCTCAAGCCTCAGGTAATATCACTCGGACTTGGCGACCGCTTTGATGAGGTTAGGGAGAACTACCGCAAGGTTAACGAGATGGTTGGAGATATAGTCAAGGTTACACCGTCAAGCAAGATGGTTGGAGATATGGCTATATTTATGACTCAGAACCAGCTTACTCCTGACAATATAGTTGAAAAGGGTGCAGGACTTGCCTTCCCTGACAGTGCGGTAAGCTACTTCTCCGGCATGATGGGTCAGCCTGAGGGCGGCTTCCCTAAGGATCTTCAGGATGTAGTATTAAAGGGCAAGAAGCCTATAACCTGCAGACCGGGAGAGTTACTTCCGCCGGTTGACTTTGAGGCTAAGAAGCAGGAGATGCTTAGGTTTACCAAGACTCCTACCTGGAGAGGCGTACTCAGCTACTGCCTGTATCCTAAGGTGCTTGAGGATTATATTAGCCAGCAGAAGGAATATGGCTACATCATGCGTCTCGGAAGCCATGTATTCTTCCACGGACTTGCGCTTGGCGAGACCAACAAGGTCAACATCGCAGACGGTAAGACCTTGGTTATCAAGTATCTTGGACTTGGTGATCTTGATAAGGACGGCATGCGTACGGTTTGCTTTGAGCTTAACGGCATACGTCGTGATGTTCAGATTCCGGATGAAGAGGCACAGAAGAATATTGTCAAGGTTCCTATGGCAGATCCTATTGATAAGAGTGAGGTTGGCTCATCCATACCTGGTGCCGTAAGTAAGATTAGCGTCAAGGTAGGAGATAAGGTTAAGGAAAATGACACTCTTATCACCATTGAGGCTATGAAGATGGAAACTGCTATCACCGCACGTATGGAAGGTACGGTTGAGAGCATTGAGGTTAAAGAGGGCGACACTGTTAAGTGTGGTCAGCTGCTTATAAAGCTTAAGTGAAAATAAGAATTATCAAATTAAAAAGGCTAAACCGCTCACAGACAAGAGCTGTTGCGGCAATTGTAAACTGCTGCAACAGCCATGACGGCACGCATTACGGATTCCCCGAGGATGCGGACGGCTATTATCTTTTGTATGAGGGCGGCACACTTGCCGCAGTATTAGTGCTCTTCCTTATGGGAGAGCACTTAAACTGTAGGCGGATTTATGAGCTTGCTGCATTTACGCTTCCTCAATATCGGAGGAGGGCATATTTCAGCAAGCTTATTGCAGCTGTTAGTGATAAGCTTAGCGGTCAGTATGTCAGATATGCAGTTTATGACAATGAAGCTGCAGTGAACACTCTTAATGCAAGAGGAGCAAGACACAGCCATGATGAGCTTATGCTTGAGCTTAAACTTAAACTTAAGTGTGAGAGCGTTATTACTGATGATGAAATCAGCTTCACATCAGAGCAGGCACAGTCTGAGTATGCTGAATGCTATTACAGAATTGATGACTCTTCTAAAAATGCATATATATTCGGAGTTCAGACCTATGCTAATTACTTAAGACAGGGGCATGCATACAGACTGCTTAGTAATCTGTATAATAAATTAAAAGGTCTCGGAGTTAAAACAGTAAGTCTGCAGGTTTCCTCAGAAAACATACCTGCGCTTAGGTTATATGAAAAATTAGGCATGAAGGAGCTTGAGAGATTGAGTCTTTATATAGAGCAGCTTTGACCTTGAGACCTATATGTGATACAATACTAAACTATTGTGGATTGCATCGGATATAAATGAAGCTTAGATAATTATAGCCGGTGCGTTGATTATGTCACACAGAGAAGGCAATCGGTAAGCCTAGATACAGGCTGAACCTGTATCATGGTCTGATAGGACTGCATGATAGTTAGATTCTTAAAAAGAGATAGTACACCAAAGAAACTGTTAGGTCTCGCATTATTTGCCGCCTATCTTATTGTGCTACTCTATTTTACTATATTCAGTGAGTCACTAGGCAGAACCGAAGCAAATAGTGAGCTGAGATACAATCTGATACTGTTCACTGAGATAAAGCGTTTCTGGGTGTATCGTGAACAGCTTGGGCTTTGGGCATGCTTTATGAATATTGCAGGCAATGTCATAGCCTTTATTCCCTGCGGATATCTGATACCTGCAATAGTTGAAAGACGCAGAAGCTTCGCAGATGCCGTGTATATTGGATTTCTGGTGAGCTTTATCATAGAGTGTACTCAGCTTGTATTCAGAGTAGGAAGCTTTGATGTCGATGATTTGCTGCTTAATACAATAGGAGCGGCTATAGGTTATATAATCTGGGCAGCTGTACACAGGTATGCAGATTTTAAGATATCAGAACGTTCTGTTATTGTAAGGAAAATAGAAGCCGATGACTGAGTCTAAGAAGAAGCGTTATTCATATATAAAATATCCCTTCAGCAGGACGGGCTGGTATTGTATAGTCATAGGTCTTGCTGCGGCACTGCTTACAGCCTATGTGCTGGTGACTGCGGTAAGAACACATGCACAGGTAAGCCTTTTTACAGCAGCTGCAGGCTTTTGTTCAATACTCATTGACCTGTGCGGCATGGTATTTTTGTTTAATGCATTAAAGGAAAAGGAAAAAAACCACGTATTCACGCTAATCGGCGGAGCCCTGCTTGCGGCAGTCCTGATTATATGGGTATGTGTTTTTGTGCTTTAAGGATATATGGAAGATAATATAATTCAGATAGATTTAAGTGACGAAGCATTTACAGAGAGATTTAAGCTTATATCAGAGAGGGTAGCAGAGTTTCCGGGAGAGCTTAGGGGCGCAGCGGCAGATTATTTTACTGCGATAAGGGACATAGCAGGCTTATGCCGCTGTGAGATGACTGCGCATAAGCATAATAAGGCTGTAAATGAAGCCTTATATCGCGAGCTGACAGAGACGGGATTTGCGACCTCCTTTCTAAATGTCGAATATGCGGCAAAGCGCTTTGGAAGTGTGGGAACACTATTAAGTGCCTGGTATGCGGAATTTCGCGGAATTATCCCATTTACATTTGAGAACAGAACCAGAGACATAACGGTTATACTCGAGACCGTTATGCAGCTTTATTGCGCCTTTGAGGAGCTTCAGGCATCACTTTTGGACGAGGAGACAGGTGCTGAAGCATATAATACTGAGAGCTTTGTCAGTGAGCTACAGGAGATAATCTACTCTTATATGTATGATTATACAGATGAGTTTGTAGGAGACTATATTGCCAGAGAATGCAATCCTAAGTATTCATTTGCCAAGGATATAGTCATGCATTCGGATCTTGATAACCTGGGTGAGGATTCGTATCTGTACTCATATGGTGAATATATTACCGAGGAAGAGCTTGGTACGGCAAAGCTTATGTCAAGCCTTGATGAAGAACAGATAGAGCGCATGGCAAGAGCATATACCGAAGGGTATATCAAGGGCTTTGAGATGACCGGCAAGGATGTAAGCCTAAAGTCAACCGTAAGCTGCTATCTTCCGCTTGGCTTTGAACGCTTTATGCGTGAGGCAGTAAAGCAGTTTGAGGCTGCAGGCCTGGAGGTTATTATTAACCGCAATCCCGTGCATCTAATCAATAAGAAAAATAGTGCCAATATTAAGCCGGGCTTTTATGGGGCAGGCAATATGCTTTGTGATTTTCAGCATAAGGAGGACTTGGCCTTATTCTGGGGTGACAAGCTTAAGAGTCGTAAGCTTTCTGCACTTAAGGAGGCTTATGAGGCGGAGAGTGCCAATCTCAAGAGATATTCGGGACATGCCTGCGTAGAGATATTTGGAAGGTCCGGTGCAAGTCCTAAGCGCGTACCGCATATGGCAGGCTTTAATGAGCATCAGCTTAAAGCAACAAGAGAGTATGCCTTTAAGGCTCATGAGCTTGCACAGGAGTATATGCCGGACGAGGAGACAAGCTTTACCATTATAGCATGGCCGACTCCGTCAATTGCAGGAGAGGCTCTGGACAGTACAGCCGGACTTAACAGCTATATTAAAGCAGAGGAAGAATCTAAGAGAACAGCGCGTTATCGCGAGATATTTGAGAGCTTTATAGATATCAATACCCTGCCTGTCGATAAGTGGCAGGAGATACAGCAGCTTATCATTGATGCACTTGATACAGCTGAGTATGTAGAGGTTAAGGGAGCTTGCGGCAACGATACCGATATAAGGGTAAGGCTGCATACCTTAATTAATCCTGATAAGGAGACTAACTTCGAGAATTGTCTTGCAGATGTCAATATACCGGCAGGTGAAGTATTTACCTCACCTGTACTTAAGGGTACAAACGGTTTACTGCATGCGGGCTATGTATATATCGGAGGTTATCTTTTTAAGGATCTTAGGATACGCTTTGCTGACGGAAGAGTTGCTGATTATTCGTGTGCAAACTTTGAGGATGAGTCTGAGGGACGCAAGCTTATTGAGCATGTGATATTTAAGGACAGGCAGGAGCTTCCTATGGGAGAATGTGCTATAGGAACTAATACCAAGGCTTATGCAGCTGCTATCCGATACAATATAGCAGATAAGATGCCCGTGCTTATTGCAGAAAAGACAGGTCCGCATTTTGCGGTTGGTGATACCTGTTACTCTTATGAGGAGGACATGGTTACCTATAATCCTGACGGCAAGCAGATAACTGCACGTGAAAATGAATGCTCTGCACTTAGGAAAATAAATCCTGAGCAGGCATATTTTGCGGTGCATACAGATATAACTCTGCCTTATGATGAGCTTAAGTACATAAGAGCCGTGGCAGCAGATAGGACCATAACCATTATAGAGGACGGCAGATTTGTGCTTCCGGGAACAGAGGCACTTAATGAGGCTTTAGAGAAATGTTAAATGATAAATCAGGCTTCCCAGTGAAGCATTTACATAAAAAAGTGCATGCTGCAGCAGGCATTGTGTTATTATGCTGCATGATGACAGCCTGCGGAGGCTCGAAAGAAGCGTCAGCATCTGGAGATACAGCAGCAGAGGAAACCATTGCTGAAGGTTCTGAGCTTAATGGAAATGAAGATGCAGCCATACAGTCCTTGGAGGGTGTGACTGCAGATGAAGCAATTACAACAGACGAGAGCACCTATGCAGCTGCTGCAAATTATGAGGAATCTATAGCAGCAGAGAAGACGGAGCTTGCTGAAGGTGAATCACCGTATTTTGGAATCATGCATGCGAGCATAATAGATATCAACGGTAGTGTGGGTGAAAGCAGCACGGTATATTCATTTAAGGATAAAATCGATCCTGAAAATATCTGGTCTGTAACCGGACTTGAGATAGGCGATATTGAGACTGAGATAGCTGTGGGCAATGATGTAGCAGTGCTTTTTAACGGAGATATAGTAAGGGACGCGGAAAACCTGCAGTTTTTGGTTTTGCTTCCTGAGGGGGACTATGAGCTTAAGAAAACCGCGGGAATTACGACAAGCAGCACGATGAGTGGTTTTTCAATCGAGACCTCTGACGGGCGTAACGTTGAATTTGTTAAGGATAACTGTCGTATAGATGATGATACATTAAACACGGATTCGGGGGATGAGGTTAAGGTGTATTATGCTGACGGCGGTGAGCTTGGCAATTATCCGCTCAGGGTTTTTTCGCTTAAGTAGATAGCCATACTAACGTGTTTGCATGCACCACATAATTAGAGTACGTGACAGTTTGATGTACAATAACGCATTAGTAAGTTCATTTAAGCTAGGCAGGCATTAATAAAATGATTACCAGGACAATTAAGGATTTCTCAATAGAGGATATAGCAGAATCCGGGCAATGCTTCAGAATTGTAAGAGCAGGAGACGGAGCATGGCAGGTTACGGCATTCGGAAGACTCCTGCGTATTAAAGCACTTGATGCAGAGCATTATGAGCTAAGCTGCAGCAGCGAGGAGTTTGATACGGTTTGGAGAACGTATTTTGATCTTGATGCGGATTATGGCGTGTATCGTGCCGCTGCGCTTAAGGATGATGAGTATCTGCAAAGAGCGATAAGCTGCGGACAAGGTATCAGGATACTAAGGCAGGAGCCATGGGAGATGCTTATATCCTTTATTATCTCCCAGAGAAAATCTGTTCCGGCGATAAGAACCTCGGTAGAGCGCTTATCAGAGCGCTTTGGTATAAGGATTGATACAGATGCTTCAGATGACATATGCTATGCCTTTCCTGCACCGGAGGCACTTGCAGGTGCTGATACGGCAGAGCTTGCAGCATGCGGGCTTGGCTACAGGGTTGATTATGTCAGAAATGCCGCAAGACTGACAGCAGAGGGTTTTCTGGACTTGAGCTTATTATCTGAGCTAGACACAGCTGAGCTTATAGACAGGCTGATGCAGCTTAAGGGGGTTGGCATCAAGGTTGCATCCTGTGTGGCGCTTTTTGGTTATCACAGACTGGATACCTTGCCCGTGGACGTATGGATGAAGAGAGTTATAGAAACCGTATATAAGGGTGAGCTGCCCAAGGAATACCTGCAGTATGCAGGTGTTTTGCAGCAATATATGTTCAATTACGCAAGACTAAATAAAGTAGGAGTTTGAATATTTGCAGTTATCAGGGACTACAACAGACACAGACGCAATAAATAATACGCATAGAGGCAGCAAAGGCTTCTATGCATTTTACGGAGCATTAAAGAAGCGAAGATCGTCAATAACGGCCTTGCTTGCAGCAGCAATGCTTATGCTTAGCCTGGCATATGCACCGTCTAATGCTTATGCAGCAAGCTGGCTTAGCATGAGTGAGGATACGACAGCAGAGGCTGCAATAGTTATAGATGCTGACTCGCAAGCTGTGCTCTGGGGCAAAAATATAGACACCCAATACACACCGGCCTCTATAACCAAGCTTATGACAGGACTTTTGGTGTTAGAGCGCTGCTCTTTGGATGAACAGGTAACCGTAGCAGCAGAGGCTGTTAATAATCTTGAGGCAGGTGCAAGCTCAGTTGGACTTGGAGCAGGAGATGTGCTTACGGTGGATGAGCTCCTGCATGCTATGCTGCTTCGTTCTGCCAATGATGCAGCCAATGCACTTGCCTGCCATGTATCAGGAAGCATAGAAGAGTTTGCAAAGGAGATGACAGCAAGGGCCGAGGAGCTTGGCTGTAAGGGAACTATTTTCCGTAATCCAAGCGGACTTACAACTCCTGAAAATGTGACTACAGCCTATGACATGGCGCTTATAGGTGCGGAATGTGCGAGAACTCCGGGCTTCCTTGAGGTTGAGAGCAGGTTAAGCTATAAGGTAAGCGGCGACAGCAAGTATCCTGACGGCTTCACAGTTAATCAGGAGCATAAGATGCTCCTTTCAGGAACAGGATATACAGATTCAAGGGTAATAGGAGGCAAGACAGGATTTATCAAGGCAAGCGGCAATACCCTTGTAACCATAGCTGAGGATAATGGTCTGAGGCTTGTTGCTGTTGTGCTTAAGGATAAAAATCCGGATCACTACAAGGATACAAAAAAGCTCCTTGATTTTGGCTTTAATAACTTTGAAGCTGCGGTGATTAGTAATCCTATCAGCACCTATGACGCTGTAAGTCGTCTTACAGCTGATAAAATAATCGATGATGCAAACACAGAGCTTGGCACAGACAGTGATGAGGTCAGAGTAACAATTCCAAAAGGTGCTTCGATAGATGACATCAAGGTATCCTATGATTACAATCTTAAGGATGATGCTCCTGAGAGGGCAATAGCTAAGATGATCTTTAGCTATGATGATGTCAAGGTCGGCAGCACGTACATTATCGACGAGAGAGTGTCGGATATAGCTGTTATTGAGACTAGTGAAGCAAATGATGAAGCTGCGTTCACAAATGTATCACCGGGAAGAATTATCATTATAGGCCTGATTTGTGTACTATGCATAGCTGCAGCAACAATGGTGTTTATTATCACCGCAAGAAATAGAGAGGCAAGAGAGCAGAGACAGCGCCGTCTTGAACGAAGACGCAAACGCTTAGATGAGCTTAATGTGAGCGAGGAAGAATTCATGAATATGGTGAGGGCAGAACAGAGTCATACACCTCGCCGTCCTAATAGGAGGCCTCGATGATATCACGAATTACAGGGCTTATAAAAAGCGAGGCCGGCTTATATATAATCGCCGGTGTACTTACAACCGCGGTTGATTACATAGCCTTTGCTGTTGTAAATGAGCTTCTTAAGGGACACATAGGTGTTACTCGTTCAAGCTTTATTGCTACAATAGTCGCCTGGGTTCTGGCAGTTGCATTTGCATATATAAGCAATAAGCTTATGGTTTTTAAAAACTTTAATTTAAAGCCGGGATATCTGATAAAGGAGGCCTTGTCCTTCGCAGCGGCAAGACTGATAAGCGGTATTATTGTATTGGTTTTCATGTGGCTTGCGGTCAGCATATTCGCATGGAATGAATATCTGTCTAAGATACTTTCGTCGGTGTTTAACATGGTATTTAATTATGTTGCAAGTAAACTCTTTATCTTTAAAAAGTAAATATGTATATCTTGCCGCATTTTTTACTCCGGTAGTACTCCTAAGCATCATAATTATATGCGGGGGCTCTTATCCCTTCGGAGATAACTGCATACTCAAGACTGATATGTATCATCAGTATGCACCGTTTTTCTCTGAATTCAGAAACAAGCTGCAAAACGGAGGTTCGCTTAAGTTTACCTGGGACTTAGGGCTGGGTGTTAATTTTGTAGCTATAGTTGCCTATTATCTTGCAAGCCCGTTTAATCTGCTGATTTATTTTGTTAATGAAGCCTACACCATTGAATTCATGACGGTGATGATAGTGCTTAAGGCCGGACTTGCAGCTTTATTTATGGCAGTTTATCTTAAGCAGCATGCATCGAGAGAGGGCTTTGGAGCATATATATTCAGCTTGTTTTATGCACTAAGCGGATATTACTGTGCATATTACTGGAATATCATGTGGCTGGATTCCATAGCGGTGTTTCCGATGGTTATACTTGGAACAGAGCGCATAATCAAAGGAAAGAGCGGAGTGCTGTATGCCGCAGCACTAGGCTACTGTATATTATGCAATTATTATATAGCCATACCGGTATGCATGTTTCTTGTTATATACTTCTTCCTCTATTGCATATTAAATATGCCTGAGGGTATAGCAGACTTCATTAAGATAGGTCTTAAGTTTGCTGTGTGGAGTCTGGTTGCAGGCGGAGTTGCGGCTGCATTTCTGCTTCCGGAGATATATGCGCTCTCAGCTACAGCCTCAAGTGACTCAACCTTTCCTTCGACCTTTACAGAGTATTTCAGCATATTTGATATGCTTGCAAGGCACATGGCAGGCGTAGAAACAGAGCAGTGGCTTAAGCATTTCCCTAATATATATTGCGGAAGCTTTGTATATCTCTTATTTGTGCTGTATGTTTTGTGCAAGCGTATACCCTTAAAGGAAAAGGCTGCATATATATTTGTGGCTGTGTTCATGCTTGCGGGCTTTGCGGTAAATGTACTTAATTTTATCTGGCACGGATTCAGATATCCGAATTCCTTGCCGGCAAGACAATCCTTCATATACTGCTTCATTATTGTATACATGTGTTTTAGGGTATATGAGAACAGACGCTGTATAACTAAGCGGGATATAGGCATAGCTTTAGCCGTGAGTATTGCGTTTATATTGCTTGCGCAAAAGCTTATAGATAATGATGAATTTGGCTTTGGCGTATTTTACGGAGCTATGCTGCTTACAGCACTTTATGCAGGACTGCTGCACCTATATAGGAGCGGAGCAATAAGAAATGTCACGGCAGCAGCTGTCTTGACCTTTATAGTGATTGCTGAGCTGGCAGCTAATACTGCGCTTACTTCATTTACAGTAACATCCAAGGAAGCATATACCAAGGATAATGCTGAGATTAAGGAGCTTGTTGCCAAGGTTCGTGCCGAGGATACCGGGCTCTACCGCTTTGAGCGTATCAACCGTAAAACGAAGGATGACGGAGCCTGGCTTAATTTCCCGGCAGTTTCGATATTTAGCTCCATGGCTAATGCTGACTGCACTAAGTTTTTTAAGTCGGTAGGCTGCGAGTCTTCAACTAATGCTTACAGTATTACCGGCTCAACTCCGCTTATGGATATGCTTTTTGGCGTAAAGTATGGCATCTACAGCAGAGAACAGACGGGCAGCAACAATCTTTTGCTTAAGGAAAACGGAGAAAACGTATACATTTACCAAAATAAATATACGCTTCCGATAGGCTATGCTCTCCCGCAAAAAACAGCAGGAGGTTGGATGCTTGAGCTGGATGACCCTGTGCTTGTTCAAAATTCGTTCTGTGACAGCCTTGGTGTCGGACAGATACTTAAGAGCGTTGAGACAGTTAACGACAGCACGAGTCTTGTAAGTGCGGATATTAGCGAGGATGGCGATTATTATGCATTTTCCGCTAATCCAAAGACTGAGACGGTAACTGTCAGCCGTACGGAATCCAAAAAGACCTATGAGCATCTCGACAGAGGATATCTCATTGAGCTTGGAAGCCTTAAGGCAGGTGAGAGCCTTACCTTAAGCGCAGACGACGGCACTAATGCGGATATAAGAATTTATAGATTTGATTATAGCGTATTGGGTGATATATATGATAAAATGTCGCCATATGGTCTTGAGGTCACTGAATACAGTGATGATTATATCAAGGGAAATGTCAACATAGATACGACAGCACTTGGCTACGGCAATGAGAAAGCGCTTATGCTTATAGCAACTCCGTATGATGAGGGCTGGACGATTAAGGTTGACGGAGAGCCTGTCAAGTTGTATAAAGGATTGGATGCATTTTTGAGCTTCTATATTGGAAGCGGCAAGCATACGATTGAGCTTTCATACATGCCGCAGGGTTTTAAAGCAGGTATTGCGCTGAGCGCGGCAAGTACAGCAATAATAATCATCGTCTTTAGTGTGGGAATTATCCGCAGAAAAAGACGCAAGGCTATTGAAGCTGATGAAATAAGATATGAGGAGATATAAATTATGACATTATTAGAGCAGTGGAGAATCAAAGCATACGGCAATGAGCTTGATGTTAAGTCAAGAGACAAGCTGTGGAATGACTATTTTGCAGTAGAGAAGGGTATCTATGAGCGTATACTCAAGGATCCTTCTAAGGTATATGAGGGTACTGTTGACGAGCTTGCTAAGGAATTCGGCACAGATCAGCAGACTATGGTAGGCTTCCTTGACGGCATCAATGAGTCTCTTAAGGGCTATGAGAACCCGACTGAGACCATGGATGAGACAACCAAGCTCAAGATTGAGATAGATCCTGAGAAGCTGTATTTCAACATGGTAGGCGCTAAGGCTGAGTGGCTCTACAATCTTCCTGAGTGGGATGCAATACTTACCGAGGAGAGAAGAACAGAGCTCTATAAGGAAAATAAGGCATCAGGAACAGTTAAGCGTGAGGGCAGAAAGATTTATCCTAATGATCCATGCCCGTGCGGAAGCGGCAAGAAGTACAAGAAGTGCTGCGGTAAGAATGCATAAAACTAACTGTGCGGCTTATCCTATAGACAGGTGCATTCGTAACCGGATGAGGCTGTTTCAGGCATTCTGATTGGAAGTTGTTTATTTGGATACAGATAAGGCATATATAGCAAAAGTCCTCACTCATGGTATTCATGAATGAGGACTTTTACATTACCGGCAATACAGATTGATTGGAAATATATAAGCCGATAGATAGGCAGATGCTCAGATTCTTACTACGTTGGTAGCCTGAGGTCCCTTAGCACCGTCTGCTACATCGAACTCTACCTGCTGGCCTTCATCAAGGGTCTTAAATCCCTCCATATTAAGTCCTGAATAATGAACGAATATATCCTGACCATTCTCGTCAGAGATAAATCCGTAGCCCTTCTGGTTGTTAAACCATCTGACTGTACCCTTCATAATAACCCTCCTGATTATAACACTTGCGATGTTGTAACATCGCTGTAAAAAAGTTTAGCACTCGCGTAAAATAATGTCAATAAAACTGAAAAATCCGGAGTTTATTTGAGATTTTTTGGTAATTAATACTTAAGAGTGTCTCATTTATATAATGATTTGATATATGATTACAGATAAGAAAACCGCAAAACTAAGTTATTATGGAATGTGTCTGGCTATTGCACTGATTTTGTCTTATGTGGAAGCCATGATACCGATTAATCTGGGAGTACCCGGAGCAAAGCTTGGACTTCCCAATATTGTTACGGTATTGCTGCTGTATACGGTTGGCGGAAGCTCAGCCTGTATTATCGGTCTGCTCAGGATAGTGCTTAACGGCTTTCTGTTTGGCAATCTGTTTGCAATAGTCTATTCAGCGGCAGGCTTTGCCCTGAGCTTTATAGCCATGCTTTTGCTAAAGAAGACAGATAAATTCGGACTCACCGGCGTTAGTGCCATAGGCGGAGTTATGCATAATGCAGGACAGATAATGGTTGCTGCATTTTTAACCAATGGGTCAGTATACGCGTATCTTCCCGTGCTTGCTGTAATCGGAGCAGTATCCGGAGTTGTTATAGGCATGGTCGGTGGACTTATCACGGAAAGAGTAAGAGGCTTCTTTAATAGGATGTAAGTCTTCCACAAAAGCTTAAGGAAAAAGCATATACGAACTAAACATCTCTATGGTATAATTAGACGCTATGAATCAGAGAAATACCAAAAGCAACAGAAACAAAAAGCATGCCGGTATGCCCGGAGGCGGAGATAACTTCGGACAGGCAGTGACTATACTCATTATTGTCGGAGTTGTAGCTTATTTCATCATGAGCTATGGCAGAAGCCTTATCAGCTCCGAGGTCAATCAGGAGTTATCCTATGATACCTTCTATGATATGGTAGAAAATGGTGAGGTTAAGTCAGTAAACATCAATAATGACATTATTGAGATTACTCCGACTGAGGATGCCGAAGGGTATTCGCCGCTACTTAATTATTATACGGTAGCGACGAGTGATTTGCTGCGTACTCAGGTTCTGCTTAAGAATAATGTAACAATCTATCAGCAAAAGCAGGAATCTAATCTGCTGCTGGATATATTTGTGAGCGTTGTTCTTCCTTTTGCGGCTATTTTCATATTTATGATGCTTATGTCAAGACGCATGGGCGGCTCAGGTGGCATCATGGGTGTGGGTAAGTCCAATGCCAAGATGTACATGCAGAAGGATACCGGAGTTACCTTTGAGGATGTTGCGGGAGAGGATGAGGCTAAGGAGTCTCTTGTAGAGATAGTTGATTTCCTGCATAATCCCGCCAAATACAGATCTATAGGAGCCAAGCTTCCAAAGGGCGCTTTGCTTGTAGGGCCTCCGGGAACCGGTAAAACTTTGCTTGCCAAGGCTGTCGCAGGAGAGGCTGAGGTTCCGTTTTTCTCACTTACAGGCTCAGACTTTGTTGAGATGTTTGTCGGAGTCGGAGCTTCAAGAGTCAGAGATTTATTTAAGCAGGCCAACGCAAGTGCGCCTTGCATCATTTTCATAGACGAGATTGACGCCATAGGTAAGTCGAGAGATACGCGCTTTGGCGGAAATGATGAGAGAGAGCAGACGCTTAATCAGCTTTTAAGTGAGATGGATGGCTTTGATCCTGGTAAGGGTATAATGGTTCTTGGTGCCACAAACAGACCTGAGATACTTGATCCTGCCTTGCTTCGTCCAGGACGCTTTGACAGGCGTGTGGTTGTTGAAAAGCCGGACCTAAAGGGCAGAGTTAATATACTTAAGGTTCACGCTAAGGATGTTAAGCTTGATGACAGCGTTGATTTTGAGGAGATAGGACTTGCGACCAGCGGAGCGGTGGGAGCAGATCTTGCCAACATGGTCAATGAGGCGGCAATTACTGCTGTTAAGCATGGACGAAAGGCTGTTGCTCAGCAGGATCTCTTTGAGGCAGTTGAGGTTGTGCTTGTAGGTAAGGAGAAGAAGGACCGCATCCTTTCCAAGGAGGAGAGACGCATCGTGTCCTATCATGAGGTAGGACATGCACTTATTGCTGCCATCCAAAAGGACAGTGAGCCTGTACAGAAGATAACCATAGTTCCAAGAACCATGGGAGCACTTGGCTATGTTATGCAGGTACCTGAGGAAGAAAAGTATCTTAATACTAAGAAGGAACTTAATGCCATGCTTGTAACAACCTTGGGCGGAAGAGCGGCAGAGGAGCTTATATTTGATACTGTTACTACAGGTGCAGCTAATGACATTGAGAAGGCGACTGAGCTTGCCCGCAACATGATTACACGCTTTGGCATGAGTGAGAAGTTCGGGCTTATGGGGCTTGCTAAGGTACAGGATATGTATCTTACAGGCAGGACCAGCCTAGAGTGCGGTGATGCAACTGCAACTGAGATTGATAAGGAAGTTATGAAGATGCTTGCAGCTGCTTATGATGAAGCTAAGAGCATTCTCAGTGAAAATATTGATGTGCTGCATAAGATTGCAGGCTATCTGATTGAGAAGGAGACTATCACCGGCAAGGAATTCATGCAGATACTGCATGAGGTTAAGGGTGATGCTGTAGATTCTGACGAGACAGAGAACCAATCAGATAATAATGAGTCTGAGGCTGCCGGAAGCAAAGCAACAGATACTGCAGAGCCTTTCGATGACAATCATGGTAATGATAAGACAGCAGATTCAGACTATGAAGCTATAGCAGCTCATAATGACGAATCAAATAGAACAGCTGAATATGAAAAGGCGATGACTGAAAGCGGTGTTGACATGAGCTTCCTGCATTCAGGTGAAGACGCAAGGTCTGATAAGACAAATACGGAGGAATAAGATAATGCGTAAAAACATAAAGAGAGCGGCAGCACTTACAATGACTGTATCTATGCTGCTTGCACAGGCAGCATATGCTGACAATACTACCACATCTCAGGCACCGGGGTCAGGCAGTACAAGCACGACTACTACACAGAGCAGCAGTACAACAACCACGTCAGCATTAGTAACTCCGGGTACATCTAATGTCACTGCTACAAATAATCAGACAACTACTGCAAGTACAAGCAGTACGGATTCAAGCACTGCCGGGATAATCAGTCAGACCGGTCCGACTGGTACAAAGCAGCTTGATGATAAGGGATATCTGGTTATAGGTGCCGGAACCGGAAGCAATTCAACCGGCACCAGAGTTATAGGACCTGGAGGAGATACCGGATCGAACTCATCTAGTACAAATACACAGAACAGTCAGGCTTCTGGTACACAGACCTCAGCTGTTCAAAGCGTAACTATAGATCAGTCCATTGCTAAGCCAAGTGTTTCAGCCGGAGCAGCTGTGCTCTATGATGCTACAACCAAGCAGGTACTTTTTGAAAAGGACAGCACCAAGGCCATGTCACCGGCATCCACAACGAAGCTGCTCACTGCACTTCTTGCAGCAGAGAAGCTTGATATGAGTGATACATTTACATTCAGTTCAAGTGCAGTTGATAATCTTGAGAGCGGAGCTGTGACGGCAGGCATGAAGGCAGGAGACACCATGAAGGTGGAGGACGCCATGTATGCAATGCTTTTGCGTTCAGCATGCGAGGTTGCAAACGGACTTGCCGAAAAGGTTTCAGGAAGTCAAAGTGAATTTGCAGCGCTTATGAACCAGAGAGCCAAGGAGCTAGGATGCACAAGCACTAATTTTGTTAATGCATCAGGTCTTAATGGTGACGGACATTATACAACTGCATATGATATGGCTCTTATAACTGCGGCTGCACTCGATAATGATACAGTTAAGAAGGTACTGCAGACAGGAAGCTATACACTTCCGGCTACCAAGAATCGTTCGGCACTTACTATCAAGACCGGCAACAAGATGGCTGCGGGAGGAACAGAGAGCTACGCAGGCTATGTAGGCGGAAAGACAGGATATACCTCTAAGGCCGGAAGCTGCCTTGCAGGTGAGATTGAATATAATGGTCATAAGATAGTTGCTGTTGTATTTAAGGATAACACAAACCAGTATAAGGACAGCAAGGCTCTGTTTGATTATGCACTTAAGCTTATAGGCGGAAGCAATGCTTCAGCATCAACAGGCAGCAGCACAACTCAGACTTCATCAGGCCCTGCAGCTACGCAGACAACGGCACAGAATAGTACCACTGCTTCGACAACAACTGCAAGCAGCACTTCATCCGGTAAGTGGGT
The DNA here is from genome assembly GCA_963595005.1 of Acutalibacteraceae bacterium. Taxonomy (GTDB): domain Bacteria; phylum Bacillota; class Clostridia; order Lachnospirales; family Lachnospiraceae; genus Avilachnospira. The sequence continues at coordinate 18,838 of CAVBGP010000010.1, forward strand.
TGATGCAGGAAACGGTAAGAAGAAGTATCAGAAGGCCGACGGAAGCTACTATACCAATGCTTGGCTGGATTTAGACGGCAAGACATATTTCTTCGGAAGCGACAGCATTATGTGTACCGGCTGGAAGCAATTCACTAATTCAGACTGGTATTACTTCAATCCGCAGGATGGCTCTATGGTTGCTGGCAAGTGGGTAACTCAGAACGGTAAGTCATATTATCTGCAGCAGAACGGAACCATGGCTAAGAGCAAGGTTATAGATAATAAGTACAGAGTAGATGCTAACGGTGTCTATGTTGAGAAGGTAGGCTGATAATTATTTTGGATAACAATGAGCTTGGACGAGAGGATAAGGACATGGGGTCTGACAGAACCGATTACGGACGCTCAAGAGCAGACAAGGGGCATGACAGAAAGCAGCTTACAGCTATATGTGTTATAGCTCTTGCAGTTATAGTTTTTGCAGCTGCAGGCATATATCTGTCAGCTCAGAAAAAAGCTGCAGCTGAAGCTATGGCTGCGTCAGCCGCAGCAGAGCAGGAAACAGAAGCAGAGTCATTCGGCATAGAGACTTCTGAATTTGAGGAGTGCTCTATTCCTGAGCTTAATATGCTTGCTCAGAATTATTTCGATGCTAAGCTTGCAAGTGACACAGATAAGCTTGCTGAGATATTTGGAAGATCGGCAGTGGAATCTGACACAGAGCTTGCCACAAGACTTAAGGCACAGGCAGATTGGATACAGACATATACTCTTAAAAAGGTATATGTGGCTCCGGGTCTTGATGATAAGTCCAAGCTTTGTCTGGTCTTGTATGATATAGATTTCAGACGAACCGATACGCTTGCACCGGGGGTAATGTATTTCTACGCAGTCAGAGATGATGCAGGCAACTATACTATAGTTGAAAATCCCGTTAAGGATATTCATGACTATATATCAAGTGAGCTTGAGACTGCATCTGCCAAGGCTCTGATAGATGAAAGCAACGTAAGCTTAAAGGAAGCATTGGATTCAGACAGTACACTTTCGCTTATCTATGTTTCCTTTATGTCAGGTGAGATATACAAGGAATCCGATCTCGATGTAAACAGGGATCAGGAGGTAGGCTTTAGTGCTGAGGATTCGATATTGGTAGATGACAGTGTTCTTGCAAATATTGAAAATGAAGCAGCTGAGGAGGCTTCTATAGAAGCATCATTAGCAGCAGAGGATGAGTCAGAGACAGTCGGAGCAGCAGAAGATACAGAATCTACAGAAGCAGTTTCAGTTGAAACAGAGGCTTCAGGAGCAGATGTACAGTGAAGGTAAGTGATTTTAATTATGAATTGCCTGAGGAGCTGATTGCTCAGGATCCACTTGAGGACAGAAGCTCATCAAGGCTGATGGTGTTAAATAAAGAAACAGGTGAGATTAGGCACAGACATTTCTCGGATATTATAGAGTACCTTAATCCGGGAGATTGTCTTGTGCTTAATGATACCAAGGTAATACCGGCAAGACTGCTTGGAATCAAGAAGGATACAGGCGCACATGTTGAGATATTGCTGCTTACACGTAAGGAAGCAGATGTCTGGGAGTGCCTTGTTCGTCCGGGCAAAAAGCTGCGAAACGGTGCTGTTGCGGAGTTTGGTGACGGCCTGTTGGAAGCAGAGATTACCGATACTCTGCCGGACGGTAATCGTCTTGTCAGATTCAAGTATGAGGGGATATTTGAGGAGGTACTCGACAGACTTGGAGAGATGCCTCTGCCGCCTTATATAACACATAAGCTCAAGGATAAGAACCGCTATCAGACAGTTTATGCCGTACATGAAGGATCTGCTGCAGCGCCTACAGCAGGACTGCATTTCACGAAGGAATTATTAGATGAAATCAGCAGGAAGGGTGTGAATATAGCCAAGCTTACCTTGCATGTCGGACTTGGCACCTTTAGACCGGTTAAGGCAGATACAGTTGAAGAGCATGAGATGCACAGTGAGTTTTATCAGGTTAGTCCTGAGACTGCTGAGCTCATTAACTCCACAATAGCCAGAGGAAGCAGGGTTGTATCAGTCGGAACTACATCAACGAGAACCATGGAGTCAGCGGCTGTCATTAATCCTGAGTATGAAAGACTGATTGCGGCAGGCAAGGAGTCTGTTAAGTACAACGGATTAAGTGTAATTAAGCTTGATGATGGGCATTATGTATCAAAATACATAATAAAGGCCGGAAGTGATGATACTTCGATATTCATATATCCGGGCTATGAATGGAAGATAGTAGAAGCCTTGAGTACAAACTTCCATCTTCCGCAGTCTACACTTATCATGCTTGTATCTGCACTTGCGGGCTATGAGCATGTTATGAATGCATATAAGGAAGCAGTTAATGAGAGATATCGTTTCTTCTCTTTTGGTGATGCAATGCTCATTATAAGTTAATTACAGTAGCATCATATCGTGCGTTACGAAACAATGTGACGATATGGTGCTAAAAATCTAGATAAACATAATATTAGTTATAGTTAGTTTTTATGCAGCTTTCGGATCATTTTACTATTAAGAAGTTATTCAAATTTACTATTCCGTCAATCGCAATGATGGTGTTTACATCAATATACGGTGTGGTTGACGGTCTTTTTGTGTCAAACTGTGCAGGAAAGACAGCCTTTGCTGCACTTAATTTCATTATGCCCTTTATCATGATGCTGAGTGCAGTGGGTTTCCTGTTCGGAACAGGCGGAAGTGCACTTGTTTCAAAATACATGGGGGCAGGCGAGCAGGAAAAGGCTGAGCAGATATTTACACAAAATATTATTACTTCCTTTTTGTGTGGTGTTGTTTTAGCTATACTCGGCCTTATATTTATGCCAAATGTTGCTGCATTTCTTGGTGCTGACGGAGAGCTGCTCAAGCTTAGTACCTTATATGGACGTATACTCATGATTTCTTTGCCGTTCTATATAATGCAGAGCGAATTTCAGGCTCTGTATCCTGCGGCTGAGAAGCCTAAGTATGGACTCTATGTTTCACTTACTGCCGGCATATGCAATATGGTACTTGATGCTTTATTTTGCGGCGTATTTGGATTCGGACTTGTAGGTGCGGCTGCAGCAACAGTTATATGTGAGTATATCGGAGGCTTGCTTCCTGTACTCTACTTTGCCGGTCCTAATAATACAAGCAGACTAAGGTTTCGCAGATTTACTTATGATGTTAACGCTCTCATCAAAGTGCTTACAAATGGTTCATCTGAGTTAATGAGTAACGTATCAATGTCACTTGTAGGCATGCTGTTTAATGTTCAGCTTTTGAAATATGCCGGAGATAACGGAGTCGCAGCTTATGGTGTAGTAATGTATGTCAACTTCATCTTTATTGCTATGTTTATTGGCTACTCTGTTGGCTCAGCTCCGATAGTATCATATAACTTCGGAGCTGATAACAAGGAAGAGATGAGCGGCTTACTTAGAAAGAGTCTCAAAATAATTGGCTGCGGAGCTATTGCAATGTTTTTAACAGCTCATTTGCTAGGAGGAACAATAGCGTCAATATTTGTAGGATATGATGCTGAGCTGCTTGCCGTAACAGAACATGCTTTTGCCATTTATTCATTTTCTTTCCTGATGTCAGGCTTTTCAATTTATGCCTCCTCATTTTTTACGGCACTTAATGATGGCTTGACCTCTGCATTGATTTCCTTCATGAGAACCTTACTTTTTGAGGTTTCTTGTCTTATGCTGCTGCCTCTTATATTCGGTATGGATGGTGTGTGGCTTTCTGTAATTGTTGCAGAGTTTCTGTCAGTTACCGCTGCAACGATATTTATGCTGACAAAGCGCAAGAAATACGGATATTAAGCTTACGAGATTACCTTGGCACCATTTAAGTCAACCTGACTTCCGTCAGGTGTAGTCTCGTTTATATACATTGAACCGTAGCTGCGTGTATTTAGACTTCTGTACAGCCATCTGCCAAATGAGGTACCGGATATGAGTGTGTAGATCCAGCTTGGTCCCGGTATCTCAGATAGCTGTGTGAAGTAGTAGGATTTGTCGCCTATAGTCTGCCAACCGGACTGCATGCGCCCTGTTATGTTGTCAAGGTAATAGGTCTTGTTGTCCTGGATATCCTTATACCAGCCGGTGCTAAGTGCTCCCAAAGAGCCGTCCGAAATCTCATTAAGATGATACCAATCTGCTGAATTCATAGTCGTCCAGCCTGTCTGCATATATCCTGAATTATTAAAATAGAACCATTGAGTTTTTCCGACATTATTGGCACTGCCGTTGTAGATGTAATACCATCCGTCCTTGGCCAAAGTGCCGTTTTCAGATTTGTATTGCCAGAGCTTATGCTCAGCATCAGCAAGAATCCAGGTGCCGGTCGAGGCAGCTGCATTTGCGACAGGTGCTTTATAACTGTTTAGTGCGTTTGATGTGGCCGATGAGCTGCTGCTGGATGAATTAGAGGAAGTTCTCGAACCTGAAGAACTGCTTCCAGAACTTGAGGAGGTGCTTCCTGAGCCAGAGGATGTGTTTCCGGAACCAGACGAGCCGTTGTCTGAGCCATTAGGAACAGTTGGTTGATTGTTTTTGTCATTAGAAGAGCTGTCATCCTCATCGAGCTTCTTTACCGTATCCGGATTATGTCCCTTCCACGGATCATCAAGAGAAAAGTCAGGCGTAACAGCCCTTGTGTCTATGCCCTCAGCCCATACAGACAAATTAAGAGTTGCATTACTTGTTCTATCCGTATCAGGAACTGTAAAACTGTCAATAGCCAGTATAGTTGAGGCGGGCTGAGCCTTTTGAGTCAGGTACAAATAGCTGCCACGTCTTATCCAACCATCTGCATTATTGATATATTCATAGCCAAAGGTGCGGTTTAGGTTTTCGGCAGAGGTTGAGACATGTACACGTATCCAGGCTTCCCCGGCTAGATTCTCAACGTAAAGCTTATAGTTTACCTTCTCTCTTGGGGCTATCGGTGTACCGGTATCGGTATCAACCCAGATGTCAAGAGCTACATTGTTGGAATCAGCAGCATAAGTGCATAAACTAAAAAACGGCAGTATGCATAACCATACAGCAAGGCTTAGCATAAGTATTTTAAGCTGGTATGCAAGTGGTGATAATAAGCTTGTGCAGGACATATTGGGTATATTTACAATTCGATGTGCAACATGACCTGCACCAAGGCATGTATTGACATCAAGCAATGACTTAAAGTTTGAGTGAGTTATCATATTATCTGATGATTTGTTCATGACAATCTCCTAAGATTCCTAAAAAGTACGAGAGCGTGCAAGTGTCGTGCAATCGTACTTTTTATGGTTTTAGCAGCCAAAAGGCTGTATGTTATATTCAGCTAAAGAAATTTGCTATGGCGTCCTTGTCAGAATCAGAAGTTGTCATTCCCTCAGATGAAATCATATATCCGGTAACATCTATAGTGGCTGACAGACTTTCTGCCTCAATGTAATCCGGCACTGTAACACGTGTGAAAAGCGATGGAGTTGTTCCCTTGGCCGCAAGTATCTTGCTGTAACGATAGAGATATTTTGCAGCTGTAGCGGCACTTCCGTCAGTATGCTTGACCAGTGTCCAGCCTGTATTGTCAAAGTTAAGAGTGACGGATTCACGTATAGATTTGGCAGACTCGCCTTTAAGACGGGCATTGATGGTTGGAACAGTTACTAACAGATAGACATATGAGCTGTAGTCAAGCTTGGATGTAACCTTTACATCCTTATCAAAGCTTGCGCGCGGACCCAAGTCCTTAGCCTTATCGGGGTTAAATACCTCGTCGATAGTACCGGCTGAGTCTCCGCTTGCTCCTCCGCCTGCAACAATGTTGTAGCTATTGGAGATAGTAGCTGTCTGGGCAGAATAATAGGCATAAGCACCGGCTGTACCTGCAATAAGTGCTGCTGTTAATGCTGCGGCAAGTGTAATGTTACGTGTTTTCATGTTTAAGTAACCTCCTTAGATTATTTGATTTGATTTAGTTTGGTGTTATAGAATTTAGTTATGGATATGCATAATGCAAAAGCATTTAAGATAGTGGAGGCAGCCCGAACAGCATAACTCCCTCAATGTCATCAGTTGGTATTGCTGTCGGATCAGCTACATTATTAGCATCGCCCTTAAGTATGTAACCTTCATTTTCTTCTGAGATGATACGATGTACTACGGTTATTCCGTTATGTCTGTATGCACAAATTGAGCCTATCTTAGGACTTATAAACCTACTTGTAACTATAATCGACCCTTTAGGATAAGATGGTGCCATGCTGCCGCTTCTTAGGTACCATATATCGGTAAGAAGCATAAATGCAGCAATAACTATCAGTAAGGTCGTGCTCAGTATATGACGGTATATTGGCTTATGGTGCGCTTGTCTTGATGTCATAGCTCAGCTACCTGCATATGCAAATTCATTTTTGATTGCAGGAAGCGAGGTTATGCTGCAGTTGCGTTTCCAATTTGCATATAATGTTGTACCTGAGGTCAGGCTATAATTACGTGCGCTTTTGCCTGTATCAAGATAATACTGCGTACCGGTTCCGTTAGTACCTGTAAAACAGCCGAGAAATGCGTATCCGAGACGATTGGGCACGGTTATTCCAGGCATTGCTGCGTTGTATGTGGCTGTAACTTTAAGATTATCTGATGCATTGCCTGTACCCATATCTATCGTGACAGAATAGCTGTTCGCAGTGTTTGATACAACATAACCGCAGGCAGAACATTTTTTGAGAGTATATCCTGGGGATGAGCTGGTATCTGTTATGGAGCTGTTGTGAGCCGAGGTTTCCTTAGTATATCCGCATTTGGTACAAGCTGTTTTATGAGTTGAAGCGTTAACTGCTGTACAGCTGTAGCTATGAGAGCAGGTTCCCTGCTTTATGGCTGCTGCGGCATTTGATATAGATGTAGGATTCATGCCGGTAGAGCCGTCAGGGTAGTATTCATAATCAGTGCCTGAGTCAGAATAGGTTGTAAAGGACAGATTGCGTGAATTGCTGTTGTACCAGCTGTTAAAGCCTGAAGCATTGGTTATTGTGATATAACCACTTGCAATTGTATAATCGGTTTTCATATTAATACTGGTAAGAGTTACAGTTCCAAAGCTGCAGGTGAAATATTTTGCACCCGTGGAGGGATCGGTTGTAGCATGGTTATAGCCATAAGCGTCTACTTTAAGGAGCTCACCGCCTGAACCGACATATATGTAGCGTAGTCTTTTGTCGAGGGTTAGGATATTAAAGCTGAAATTAACGATTATATTTGATCCGTTATATGAGGCACTCCATTGATAATCTGAAACAAATCTTCCAATATTAGAGGATGTAAGTGTTATGGCATATGCAAGCTCAGCAGCATATGGATCAAAGCCAAGGCGATTAAACTGCGTATTTAAATCCTCACCGAGATTGTTAAGCATCTCAATCATAGATGCATATTCGGTATTGTCTATGTCACCGCGTTCATAAGAAGCATCAGCTCGGTCAAAAAGGGCAGAGAATTCATTGTAGCTTGTTATGCAGAACTCACGGGCTTTTGAAGCTTCCGCATCAGTAGAGCCAGGTTGATATGCTTTAAGCCTGTCAATAAGCGAAGCAGCTTCGGATTCAAGCTCATAATAAAGAGAAGAATGTGACAAAACCTCATCTGTTACTGATGCATAGCTTGTAAATACAGGAAAAGAAGGTCCTATAACAAGTGCTGCGATATATATGGCAGCTAATGCTGCAGTTAGATTTCTTAGATACTTATTCATTATCATTAAGTGAGATAACTCAGACAAAAGGTCAGGCAATATGTCAGGTGAGACACATGCAAGCTGTGAAATGCAAAGTTATCTGACCCGTCTCAATGACGGCCTCCTTTCAGCATTGTGGAAGTGCGTAGCACGGAACAATCCGTGTAACCAATATTTGAAATTTGCGAATTCTTATGATTCGGTAAGCTTACTTATGGCAAGAGTATCGGATTCGCTCTCTGTAACTATTGCTTCTATGAGAACAGCGCTAACATCTATTGAATTGCTTATTGCAGGGCAAGAGACAAAATTCTGTATAGTGAAGCTGCTCATAAGGTCTGTACTTCGGTCAGCATGGCGCAGAGTATGATTAGGGCTTAGCTTAGAGCTGCCGTGAGCTTCAAGGATGCTATCATATCGATAGATATATAATGACTTTGATGAAGCGGACGTTGATACCTGTGATTTAATAAGCTTCCAGTGAGAGTTGATATTAAGAACAGCAATATCATGAACCGAAGCAGATGTCTCACCGGATAGGCGGGAGCTTACAGCAGGTATCTGTACGGCTATATAGGCATAGCAGGCATTGTCGGTCAGGTTCTTAACGGAAGGATCCTTAATTATCTTAGAATTGGATTTAAGCTCAAGCCTGTCAGGTGTACCGTTGTTGTTGCTGTCAGTATCAAGCTGTCTGTTCCAATTAGTCTCTATAAGACCTGCAGACTCGTCCTCCCACTGAGCATAGAGCGTGACCTTACCGCTGTCATCCTTACAAAGATTGGAGATAGAAGCTGATGGAGACAGAATAGTACCGGCACCGCTGCTGTCAGTACTCCAGCCTGTAAACAGCATGTCGTCAAGTTCGGCATTATATGACGGAAGTGAATAGGATTTGTCGTAGACGCAGTTGAGAGCTTGAGGAACAGTACCTGCTGCAAGCTTATCCTGAAAGCTTACAGTGTAGCTGTTAGGCGTCCATGAGGCGTAGAGGGTGAGAGCAGTGCTTGTATCCGGCTGACTCATTAAAGCCTTGGCATCGGACAGAACAGAACCGTCAGAGCTCAAGCTCCAGCCAGAGAAATGATAGCCTGTTTTAGTGAACTTATTGTCAGGAAGAACTGTATTATCATTCAGTACCAGACTTAGTTCAGACATGCTGCCGGAACCGCTTCCGGGATTAAAGCTTACAAATAGTACGCGAGACAGCGTATAAGCATTGCTTACAGTATTAGTTTGGGCATTGTAGGCGGCAAAGGAATCAAAAGATATGCCAGTAATGGTAAATGCTGTAAGAAGCACAGCAAGTATTGTTCTCAATATGAGCATAATAAAAGCCTGCCTTTCCTAAGAACGGCCGGCACATACAAAAAAGAACGTGCTAAGCGTAGACATACGCTTAAAATGACATGAAATACAGAATATAACTAAATCTAAAAATGCTTAACTCAGACTCAAAACTCAAATCGTGGGCTAAGTATAGAAGACTCAAGATGATAAGTCAATTGACTTTATAAAACTTTTAGAATTGTTTATAGAATGGTTAGAAAATACCCTCAGTAAGAACCGCTTAGATACATGTTTTATGGCTAACTTAAGCCATTTTAGCAACTTGGTTAAATTTGCTACAAATCAGCTGAATTTGGTACATTAGTACATTAAGAGTACATTACTTGTACAGTCAGAAAGTCGGGTTTAACAGCTTGGCTTTCTTATTTTCTCTATCTCAGAACGAAGCCACGTTATGTCCCGGTCGCAATAGACCTTTTCCGTAATGTCAGCTATATGATGCCCGACGATACGTTTGATAGCGTATTCATCCACATTATATTTCTTGGCATTGGTTACGAATGTCTTCCTTGGATCATGTGGTCGATGACCATCCTGTAGTTTACAAGTTCCCATTACCTCCTTGAATATACACCAATACTGACTATACGACATTTGTACACCATGCTTCGCTCCGGTAAAGAGAAATCGGCTGTTACTCTCCATAGCCTCATTATATCTGAGTTCAATCATCGGGTATATTAGGCTGTGGATGGGTACAGTACGATTAATACCAGCGTTCGTCTTCATTCCACCGACTATTATTTTTTGCTCCATATCTACATCATCTACCGTTATGTCGAGCATCTCAGATGGTCTCCAGCCCATATAGCATTGAATTAGTATCATATCAACACCACGTATCTTGTATAGGTTATCCCAAAGTATATTTAGCTCATCGTCATCAAATGATACGTGGTCAACCTTCTGCTTAGCTATCTGCTTACGTGTACTCTTGGATAAAGTCACGTCTTTAGCGCAATTCTTATCTACCCAGTCATTCTCAACGGCATAAGCGAACATCAAAGAGCATAGAGTCTTAATGAGTGGCTTAGTGTTAGGTGGTACTAAATCGTTATCGCAGCAGTCCTTAATGTCATGCGCTTTAACCTCCCTTACACCAAGTCCTTTTAATTTTTCGCAATACTTCCATGCCGAGGTGTACTGGCTTTTTGTACTGTACGACACTTCTTGGTAATGCACCGTCGACCATCTCTCATACAGTTCGGCAACGGTCATAGTAACCGCCATATCAGCAGGACTCTCGTGATATTTGATAAGCGCTGTATATGCCTCGTTGTAAGTAGCAAAGTACGCTTGAGGCTTGAGTAGCTTACCAATAGGTCTACCTTGCTTATCAACTCCAACTGTTACCATGACTCTGTAAGGGTTACGTAGATTACCATGAAGCTCAGTTATGCGTCCGAAACCATTAGGAAGTCGCATGCGTTTACGTTTGGTTCTCATTATATTTTCCTCCTTCGATTTAGTGGTGTAGATTGTAGTTTATTAGTACACTGGGAGTCAAGATAGTGACAGTAACCTACGACATATTTTTAACCTAAGTTAGATTTTGGCATGATACGAGTTAGCAGATACAAGATACGGAAGGACAGAGTAATAGTGTCTGAGAGCTTGTATTGCCCTGACTGCGGTGCTGAGATGCTATATAGAGATAGCGTCAAACGACTGATTAGAGATGCAGATGGGAGAAGCTGAGTGGTTATTGATACCAAGATACCGGTGCTCTGCCTGTAAGAAGCTGCATAGAGTGCTTCCGGAGTTCATGGTAGGGTTTAAACAGTACACGGCGGACGTCATTCAGGACGCTACGAGCGGTATGGATGTAGATGGACCATGCGACATGACGGTTAAGAGGTGGAATTCGCAAGTTTTGCACGGGCTATAATGAAGAAAGGAGTGACAGTTTATGCTATGCGTATTTATTCATTGCACGAGTGTAGAATGGGCTATGAAAATATGGAGACTTATTGAGTCGAATGGATATAACGTGATGAGTCCGCCTTGGGGGTTTCACCAAGACGGCATATTAGAGATATCTAAAGACGACTACGTTGAATTGATCAGAGACCAAAAAATTAACTACATCTTAGAAAGTAAAGTAGCAGTTAAACAGATCGTCATCGAGGAATAGTAGAG
>CAVBGP010000011.1:0-29320 GCA_963595005.1 Acutalibacteraceae bacterium
TATTTTATTAAAAAAAACGAATTTAGCATTCTTCGAGCATAGCGCCCGGTTCACTTTCCTCAAAAAGCTTTTCTGCTCGTTTTGTATTTTGTTTTTGGGCTAAAATAATAAGGTTTAATCACATCCGCATCTTCTCTACTGTGTGTACGAATTCCTCATTACTATGTGTCTTTGTAAACAAGTCAATCAGCTGTTCTGTTGCATCATCAGGTGAAAGATCTGACATGGCATTTCTAATCTTATTAACAGCTGCAAGCTCGTCAGGCGTAAGCAGCAAATCATCTCTTCGTGTACCGCTCTTCATGATATCAATAGCGGGGAATATACGTTTCTCTGAAAGTCTGCGGTCTAATACAAGCTCCATATTGCCTGTACCCTTGAATTCCTCATAAATAACATCATCCATCTTACTGCCGGTATTGATAAGTGCAGTTGCAAGTATCGTAATTGAACCTCCCTCACGTACATTTCTAGCTGCACCAAAGAATTTCTTAGGCATATGCAGCGCTGCAGGATCAAGTCCGCCTGAAAGTGTACGTCCTGAATTAGATACTACTAAATTGTATGCTCTGGATAATCTGGTTATTGAATCAAGTAATATAGTAACATCCTCACCATACTCAACAAGACGGCGTGCTCTCTCTATAACCATCTCCGCAACTCTCTTGTGGCGCTCCGGCTGCTCATCAAAGGTTGAATATATAACCTCAACGTTATCACCTACAACCTCTTCCTTGATATCTGTTACCTCCTCAGGGCGTTCATCAATAAGAAGTATAAGCAAATGCATTTTTTTATCTTTAATAATCTTCTTCGCAACCTGCTTGAGAAGTGTTGTTTTACCTGCCTTAGGAGGTGAAACTATAAGACCTCTTTGACCCTTGCCTATAGGCGCAAAGAGATCCATAACCCTAAGCGGAAGCGGACTCATTTCACCCTCATCTGCAAGCTTTATTCTCTCGTTAGGGAATATAGGAGTAAGTTTTTCAAAATTAGGTCTGTGTTCGCCATCTCTTGGCTGCTGTCCGTTAACAGTATTAATAAAAAGGAGTGCTGCAAATTTCTCCTGCGAATTCCTAATCCTTTGGTTTCCTCTTACAACATCTCCTGTTCTAAGAGAAAATCTTCTAATCTGGCTTGGAGCAACGTATACATCATTCTCACCCGGCAGGAAGTTTTCGCTTCTGATAAATCCAAAGCCTTCAGGCATAACCTCAAGTATACCTCCAACCTCTATGCCGGAATCAAGCTGTGCTAATGAAGATGGTCTCTGAGCATTAGCCGACTTATCCTCCTGCTCAGACATATAGTTTCTATCATTGCGATAATCATTGGACGTGTTCTGACTTCGGTAGTCACTGTTTACTGTAGAGTATCCGCCTCTGCGATTGGTATTTACCTGCTGCTGATACCGAGAGCCATCACCGCCCTCATTGTCATCTCTTTGGCTATAATCATTATGAGTATTCTTTGAACCTGCATTGTCATAACCGCCATTATCCTGAGTATAGCGGGAAAACTTTACCTTAGAACCCGCCAAACGTCCTGCGTCACGACGAACTGTGCGTTCATTATTGGCATCTGCATCCAAGTTAGCTTCGGCTGCGGGTGCATTAATATTATCTCCTGATGAAAGGCTTGCCACTTGAGTATCCGCTGCAAATGCTGCTTCCTGCTCTGAATCACTTCCTTCAAGCTCACATAGCTTATCGACAAGTTCTGATTTTTTAAGTCCGGTAACCCTGACTCCCTGTGCCTTTGCTATTTCCTTCAAGGATGCTACTGATAATGCTTCTAATTTTTCTCTCATACGTTTTTCCTTCTTCTGCAGTTAAACTTCTCTTAGGGAATCAATGGATGGGCCTTTGACATGTTTTCTGCAAATGCTGATACGGCAATGATTGCATGCGCAAATAAAGGCAAAGCAATCTGTTGCGTTAATATTATCTGCTGCTTGCTGCCAAAAGGCAGGCAAGACTGTTTGCTCTATGTATTAAACGAGATTTCTGAATTATAAGAATAGCTCATTAAATGTATTATACTGATTTTTTTGAAAATTTGAAGAGTAAACAACCATGCCTGCGATTTTGCAGGCATGGTTGTTTATTTACAATAATCTGTGAAAGTCCATTCTTCATGCGAACATAAATATACTTCAAACCGGCATAGCCGTATGTAACGACTATGCCGGTTTATCTAAGGAATCAAATCATGCAGATCACTTACCGAGTTTAACACTTTGCACTGTATGTATAACTGCCATATAGCGAACTGCATGTTAATGTTCCTTATTATAATGCTATTACATCATGCCCATTCCGGCACCGCCCTGCGGCATTGCCGGTTCCGGAGCCGGAATATCAGCTACGGCTGCCTCTGTAGTAAGAAGTGTTGAAGCTACTGATACTGCATTAAGGAGTGCCTGCTTGGTTACCTTAGCAGGATCAATGATACCTGAAGCAACCATATCTACATACTCCTCATTATAAGCATCAAAGCCTACACCCTTCTTAGACTCAGTAACCTTATTAACAATTACTGAACCGTCAAGGCCTGCATTCTCAGAGATTCTGAAGAGCGGAGCTGTAAGTGCCTTAAGTACAATCTGAGCACCTGTCTTTTCATCACCCTCAAGTGACTTAACAATCTCGGAAACCTTCTTGCTGGCCTCAATATATGCTGTACCGCCGCCGGCTACGATGCCTTCCTCAACTGCAGCTCTGGTAGCATTAAGAGCATCCTCCATACGGAGCTTAGCTTCCTTCATCTCAGTCTCAGTAGCAGCACCTACTCTGATTACAGCTACACCGCCTGCAAGCTTAGCAACTCTCTCCTGAAGCTTTTCTCTGTCGAACTCGGATGTAGAAGCCTCGATCTGAGCCTTAATCTGAGCAACTCTGTCCTTGATAGCCTCTGCACTTCCTGCACCGTCAACGATGATGGTGTTGTCCTTGTTGGTGCGGATAGACTTAGCACGTCCGAGAAGCTCCATGGTTGTATCCTTAAGCTCAAGACCAACCTCCTCAGAGATAACCTGTCCGCCTGTAAGAATAGCTATATCCTTAAGCATCTCCTTACGTCTGTCGCCGTATCCCGGAGCCTTAACTGCAACAACCTGGAAGGTTCCTCTCAGCTTATTGACAATAAGTGTTGTAAGCGCCTCACCTTCGATATCCTCGGCAATGATAAGCAGCTTAGCACCCATCTTAACGATGTTCTCAAGAACCGGAAGGATATCCTGAATATTGGTTATCTTCTTATCTGTGATAAGGATATACGGATCGTCAAGAACTGCCTCCATCTTCTCCATATCTGTGCACATATATGCTGACAGATATCCTCTGTCAAACTGCATACCTTCAACAAGGTCAAGCTCAGTCTTCATGGTCTTGGACTCTTCGATAGTGATAACACCATCCTTAGAAACCTTCTCCATAGCCTCAGCTACCATCTCGCCTACTGAATCATCTGAAGCTGAGATAGCTGCAACTCTGGTAATCTGATCCTTGCTTGTAACCTTAACTGCCATACCCTCAATAGCCTCGATAGCAGCATCGGAAGCCTTCTTCATGCCCTTACGCATAACGATAGGATTAGCTCCGGCAGCAAGGTTCTTCATACCCTCGTTAATCATAGCCTGAGCAAGTACGGTAGCTGTTGTAGTACCATCACCGGCTGCATCGTTAGTCTTGGTAGCAACCTCCTTAACAAGCTGTGCACCCATGTTCTCGAAAGCATCCTCAAGCTCAACTTCCTTAGCAATAGTAACACCATCATTAGTGATAAGCGGACTGCCGAACTTCTTGTCAAGTACAACATTTCTTCCCTTAGGTCCAAGTGTTACTCTGACTGTATCAGCAAGCTTATTAACGCCAATCTCCATTGCCTTGCGGGCATCTACTCCATATTTAATATCTTTAGCCATAATAATCTACCTCTCTTCTATCACTTAATAATTGCAAGAATGTCGCTCTGCTTAACAATAAGGAACTTCTCTCCGTCAAGCTCTACCTCAGTACCTGAATACTTAGAGTAAACGACCTTATCACCTTCCTTAACCTGCATAGCTATTGTCTTGCCGTCATTGGTAACTCCGCCAGGACCTGCTGCAACTACCTCACCCTGAGCCGGCTTCTCCTTATCCTGACCGGTAAGCACGATACCTGATTTTGTAGTCTCCTCAGCCTGAATCTTCTTTAAAACCACCTTGTCATCCAACGGAACTAATTTCATGACTATCCTCCTCTTTACATCATCGTCTGCAAAATAAACGCAAGCGATGTTTCTGTAATACAGGCCCATAAAGCCCGATATAATTTGTAAATCTATCCGCCGGCATATCTCCTACACCGAACGAAATACATTATAAATAGTCTTGTTAGCAATGTCAACCATTGAGTGCTAAAGAAATGTGACTTTTTTATGGCTAATCAGAAACCAATAGCATAAAGTGACTTATATGGAAGTAACCGACATGAATATAAGCTTGCTTATAATTCATGTCGGTTATCTTACATACATAGATTATGGTGCGCAGCACCTAATCTATGGGTTTCAAGCTTTGCGTAACAAAGCTTGAAAAAAAAGTCACGATTCTTTCTGGCTCCAACCCTGAGCGACGAATCGCGACAGCGATTTGGAGCTCACAGCATATCCTTTTACAAAAACTTCCTAAAGCTATTAAGCTTTGCGTAACAAAGCTTGAAACAAAAGTCACAGTACTTTCTGGCACCAACCCTGAGCGACGAATCGCGCTAGCGATTTGGAGCTCATACTGTGCCTGTAGTAGCAGAGTTACAAGCTTCACGCAGCAAAGCTTGTAACAAAAGTCACAGTACTTTCTAGTTTATAGAAATTTTATAATAGTTTACAGATATTTAATAGAGTACGCTCTTCATACATGCTACAATCACTTCATATGAGTTTGAGTTAATAAATATAGTCTTTAGTCATTTCAGAATATACAGCCTCAGATAAGCTGTATACCGCATCCTGACAATATCCGGTCAATAATATCACATGTTTGCAAGAATCAAGACAGCCGGCCTTTCAGGCATAGATGGGTTTATAGTTGATATAGAGGCAGACGTTCGCAATGGTCTTCCCGGAATAGAGCTTACAGGGTTGCTATCTACTGATACAAGAGAAGCTCAGGCCAGGGTATGGAATGCCGTAAGAAACAGCCATATGCGACCTGAGCCTAAGAAAATCACAATTAATTTTTCACCGGCATATGTACGCAAAGAAGGTACTGGCTTTGATTTGCCTATAGCTGTTGCAGTGCTGTGCGGATACGGAGCCGCAGATTATAAACGCTTTGAGGACACGGCATTTTTTGGTGAGCTCGGTCTTGACGGCAGCATCAAGAGTATCCGAGGTGCTCTGCCGCTTGCCTGCGTCCTCAAAGAAAATGGTATAAAACGTATAATTGTTCCTAGGGAAAATGCAGATGAGTCATCACTCATAGGAGGAATCGAGGTTATCCCTTGCAGTGATATTAATGAAATCATAGAGCTTATAACTAAGCTTAATGCATCAGCCGCAGATGAGCCTGCAGCTGTCACTCCTATCTATGATGAAGAGCCTGAAGAGCAGCATTATAATGTCGACTTTTGTGAGGTCAGAGGTCAGGAGTATCTTAAGCGGGCTGCTGAGATTGCAGCAAGCGGTATGCATAATTTCCTGATGTCTGGTCCGGCAGGCACCGGAAAAACCATGATTGCAAAGTGTATCCCTACGATACTTCCAAGATTAAGCCGTGATGAAAATATTGAGATATCAAAGGTATACAGCGTATGCGGACTTTTACAGGAGGGACATCCGCTTTTATCAAGGCGTCCGTTTCGCAATCCGCATTACGGTATAACGCCTGCGGCATTTGCAGGAGGCGGAATGAGAGCAACACCCGGAGAGATATCCTTAGCATCCGGAGGCATACTTTTTCTTGATGAATTACCGCTCTTCTCAAGGAATGTTCTTGAGATACTCAGACTTCCGCTTGAAGAGCATTTTATAACTGTTACACGTATGAAGGGAAGCTATATATATCCTGCCGATTTTCTGTTGGTAGCAGCTCTTAACCCCTGCCCTTGCGGATATTATCCTGACAGGAAGCGATGTCGCTGCAGTCCCGGAGTAATACAAGCTTACCTTGGGCGTCTGTCCAAGCCATTACTTGAGAGAATTGATATATGTGCGGAGGCAAGTCCGCTAGGTGCAGATGAAATAGTTGGCTCTGAGCGTGCTTCAGAGAGTTCAGCAGATATAAGGGCAAGGGTTGAGCGAGTACACCTGATACAAAAGGAACGCTTTGCAAATGACAACATCTGTTATAACAGTCGTATGGGTATAAGGGAGATAGAGCGTTACTGTTGTCTAGATGAGGATACCAATGCATTTGTTAAGATGGTTTTTGCCAGTAAGCAGCTTTCAGGAAGAACCTATCATAAGATATTAAAGGTCGCAAGAACCATAGCTGATATGGATAACAGTTCTGACATCAAGAAGAAGCATGTTGCAGAGGCAATCGAGTTTCGTGGCATTGAAGACAAGCTCTTCGGAACGGCAGGCTATAATGAATAAGACAGGATGTTCCGCAGAAGAGCTTAGGGCATTATACCTGCTAAATAACATGCGAGGTATGCTGAGTGATAAACTTCTGCGTATATATGAGTATTTTGGTTCATACCAAGAGGCTTATTCGGCAGATATACACGAATATATTGAAGCCGGGCTTATAGTAAAGGACAGCACAAAGGATGCATTTGCAGAACTAAAAGCAAGAGAAGCTATGCTTTTAAGACGCGCTGAAGGCTTTGCCGATAAGGGCATACGCTTAGTCAGCATGTTTGACCCAGAGTATCCGAAGCGTTTAGATAACATCAAAAATAAGCCTCCGCTTCTGTATGTGAGCGGCAAGCTACCGGATGACAACAGACATGCTGCTGCAATTGTAGGCTCACGCAAATGCAGCGAATATGGAAGTACTGTTGCGGAATTATTCGCTGCAGAGCTTGCTGCAAACGGAGTCCAGATAGTTAGCGGCTTGGCTTACGGAATTGACGGAGCGGCAGCACGAGGCTCTCTTAGAGCAGCTGACGAAAGCTACGGAGTATTAGGCTGCGGTATTAATATCTGTTATCCTAAATACAACGGAGCTCTCTATGACAGGATGAGACATGGTGCCGGAGGTATCATAAGTGAGCTGCCGCTTGATACTCCTGCTCAAGGCTATAATTTTGTACTGCGAAACCGCATCATATCCGGTCTCTCAGATGTCCTGATAGTTATTGAGGCCGGACGTAAAAGCGGGACTTCTATAACCGTAGGATACGCATTGGATCAAGGCAAGGAGGTTTATGCACTTCCAGGACGTATTGATGATCCGCTTGGCTACGGCTGCAATCAGTTTATCAAGGAGGGAGCTAATATTATTACAGAAGCAGCTGATATTCTGCGTTTCTTTGAACTGCAGGACGAACACTGCACTGCTAATAAAGATAATATAGACGAAACCGAATGCAATGATGTCTGCGCAACAGAATCTTCAAGAGAAGCTCAAAGAAAAGCTCTAAGAGAATCTCAAGGAGAAGCCAAAAGACAATTACCTCAAAAAGCGAAAGAATCCTTTGACAAAAGAAAAACCATTAAGACCGACCAAAACTGCACAATTAAGCAGTATGCGGGGCTAGATCATATTGAGCGACAGGTGTATGAATCATTGCTGTTAGAGCCACAGCATGTTGAGCATATAGCATACCGGGCTAAGCTTGATGTTGCGGATGCCGTCACTGCTCTTATGATGCTTGAGGCTAAAGGACTTATACGATCGCCTAGGTATGCCTATTATCAAAGGCTTAAATAATACCTGCAAGCTTTATGAGGTTTTCTGGTGCCTTGGTTCTAAAGCTTCTTCCGCTAAGATACTCAAGCGGAGCTGTAAGCTCATCAGGCATAGTAAGCTCATAGGCATGCAAAAGCTGCCATCTTATATCAAGGCTGTCGCGAAGTCGCTTATTCAGTGATGCCTTGCCATACTTAGGGTCTCCTAATATAGAATAACCTATACTTGCAAGATGTGCCCTTATCTGATGTGATTTACCTGTGATTAATTCAACCTTAAGGATAGTATATTCGTTTTGGCAGGCAATACCATAAGCAGAGCCTACGCCAAGCTCTTTGGCTTCATCAGCATCTATTGGTCTGAATGCTGTCTCAATATGTTCAGAATGAGGAAGCTCCCTAGCTGATATGCTGACTGTGTTGCTGTGCTCATCCTTTTTAAGCCACGCCTCTAAGTGACGTGTCTCGGCGACATGTCCGCTTACAGCCGCAATATAATACTTCTTAAGCTCACGTTCCTTAAGCAGCCTTGACAGCTCCCTTGAAGCTGCATAACTTTTGGCAAAGCATACCAGTCCTGTAGTGTTGCGGTCAATACGGTTTGCAATCGACGGAACAAAGGTCGAGCCAGCCTTTTTGCCTCCGCAATAATCAAGAAGCGCCTCATTAAGACTGTAATCATTTGGCGAAGCCTTCTGGCTCAGTACTCCATAGCGCTTATCGGCAAGGATTATATTATCATCCTCATATACTATCTCGCAGTATTTTCTTAGGCTTTTGGCATCTCCTGAAAGCTTAGAGCAAGAATGCCTGTCGTTACTGCTCGCTGCAGACGCAGGTGATCTCCTAAGGCTTGCTATAGTTTCATCCGAAAAGAAAAGCTCAATAACGTCTCCATCATTGAGCAATTCATCGCCTGCGGCCTTCTTGCCGCAAAGCTTAATATTCTTTTTACGAAATGCTTTGTATATAAAGCTCTTGGGCGCAGCATCAAAGTACTTCATCAGATACTTATCTATGCGCCTTCCTGCCTCAGAACTCGGCACTATTATCTTCTTCATCGATACACTGCGTACAAATCTAAATTACTGTTCAGACTGCTCATCATCATAATCAGCCTGCTGCTCCTGACTGTTAGTGATAACCAGCTGGCTGCGGTTAGTTGCGCATTCATTATATACAGACTCTAATGAATCAAAGAGCTGCTCCATCTGCTTTCTGCCATCAGCTGCTGTGCCGGAAATAATGTTCTGAATACCTGCAAGCAGATTATCAGCGTACTGCATAGCGCCCTCTCTGATATTGTTGGCATCTGCAACGGCCTGATCAATAATGCTGTCAGCCTGTCCGTGTGCTTCCTCAACAACCTCATTGGCACGCTGATAAGCTCTCTGCATCACCTCATGATCACTGACCAGCACATCTATCTGCTGCTGGGCATCATTAATCATGTTCTGAGCCTGATTCCTTGCGTCATCAAGTATGGCATCCTGCTGAGATATAATCTTCTGATACTTCTTGATCTCATCAGGTACACGCATGCGAAGCTCAACTATAATCTCATCAAGCTCCTCCTTGTTGACAACAATCTTGGAATTTGAAAATGGCTGATATTTACAATCGCTTATATATTCATCTAATTCATCAATGATCTGTTCGATCTTGCTACTCATATATATTTCTCCTTAAACTTCTCCTTGACCTTTAGCTCCACTGACTTTGGCACAAATGGCGTGAGTTCACCACCGTATGAGCCAAGTGCTCTCACTGTGCTTGAATTGACACAGGCATATTTAAGATCTGTGGCAAGGAAAACTACTTCATACTCAGGGATGAGCATCTGAATGCCGCGCGCCAAAAACAATTCATAATCATAGTCACGGTCATCTCTTATACCTCTGACTACCGCATCGGCATGCTGCTCCTTATAAAAATTAGCCTGAAGCCCAGAGAAGCTGGTAACCACTACATTATCCAACCCCTTCACAACTTCACGTAACATATTAACACGTTCATCCATGGAAAACAACGAGCTTTTGTCGCAATTTTCCAGCACTCCGACAACTAATTTGCCGCAAAGCTTTGATGCTCTCTCAATGACATTAATATGTCCATATGTAACAGGATCAAAGCTTCCCGGATATATCCAAATTGTCTCCTTCATAATGCCTAATTCCTCTCACAGCACCCTAAGAAACATATGCTTCTGATTCTTATATTCCTTAGTTCTGTATATCTCAAATCCATATTCGTCCGGAAGCTCAAGCTCATACTTTAATGCTTCCTCGACTATAATTATAGTATCCTTCTTAAGCAGACCGCTGTCATGGATCGCTTTTAAAACCGGAAGCTCAAGCTCCTTCTCGTACGGAGGATCCATGAATATAATCAGCTTATCCGCATCCTTAAGGTTTGTTCTTGATGCATATGAAGCAAACTGTGACGCCTCAGTCTTAACAATAATGCTTCTGTCCTCAAATCTGCACTTTTTGACATTGGCAGTAATACAATTAATTGCGTCCCTGCCTGAGTCAACAAATACAGCCTGCTTGGCACCGCGGCTTAGAGCCTCTATGCCGATTGCGCCGGACCCTGCAAATATATCTATAAATACAGCTCCTTGCAAGTCAAATTGCAAAATATTAAATAAAGTTTCCTTGATTTTATCCGTTGTCGGTCTCGTATTATTGCCCGCAGGCGCTGTAAGCGGTATGCTTCTCGCCGTTCCTGCTATCACTCTCATATCCGTCTCCTTAAACTATATATCCCTTCTCCAGGTATTCGTCTGATATACGTCTTAGTCTCTGATGCTCTGTGTTCTCAAGCTCCGGATCTGCATTCA
This sequence comes from Acutalibacteraceae bacterium, assembly GCA_963595005.1. Taxonomy (GTDB): domain Bacteria; phylum Bacillota; class Clostridia; order Lachnospirales; family Lachnospiraceae; genus Avilachnospira. The sequence continues at coordinate 10,685 of CAVBGP010000011.1, forward strand.
CTATCTTAGCCGCAGCCGCAGCCGCGTCCTTTAAGATGTCTGCATCTCTGTAAATATCAGCTATGCGATACTCTATCTCACCGCTTTGCTTAACTCCGAAAACGTCTCCCGGCCCTCTGAGTCTTAAATCCTCCTCTGCTATCTTAAAACCATCATTAGATGAATTAAGTATAGCAAGACGCTCAGCCGCCTTTTCGGTTTCCGATGTATTAATCATTATACAATAGGACTGATAAGAGCCTCTTCCTACCCTTCCTCTAAGCTGATGCAGCTCCGCAAGCCCGAAGCGCTCTGCATTTTCAATCATTATAACCGTCGCATTAGGTACGTCAACACCTACCTCAATTACTGTCGTAGACACAAGGATATCGGTCTGATGTGCTTTAAAGCGCTGCATCACGGCATCCTTCTCATCACTCTTAAGCCTGCCATGCAGCATCTCGACTCTTACGCCCTCCGGGCATAACCGCTTAAGCTTAGCCGTATAATCAGTGACATTCTCAAGCGTAAGCGCTGCCCCAGCAGAAGCTTTTGTAAGAACTCCGTCACTGCCTTCAGCGCCTTCCTCTTCAGCCTCTTCAATAGCCGGACAGATGATGTAGGCCTGACGCCCTTTTTCAACCTCGTCAAATATGAATTTATAGGCAGTAGGTCTGTATGACGGGCCTACCACACAGTTTTTAATCGGTATCCTGCCCTCAGGACGCTCTGTAATCATGGAAATGTCCATGTTGCTGTACATTATGATAGCGAGGGTACGAGGTATCGGTGTGGCACTCATAACCAAGGTGTGCGGCATGCCGCCCTTATCAGACAAAGCCTCCCTCTGTCCTACTCCAAAGCGATGCTGCTCATCAGTTACTATAAGTCCTAAAGTAGCATACTCTACGCTCTCCTGAAACAAAGCGTGCGTACCTATAATGATATTGGCCTCATGCGTCCTGATGCGTCTTAATGCTTCACGCTTCTCGGCTGCTGTCATTGAGCCGGTAAGCAGCACCGTGCTGACCTTACCATCAAAGCCATTGTCAGCTTGAAGCAGTCTGTTAAAGGTTTCATAATGCTGAACTGCAAGCACGGCTGTGGGTGCCATAATAGCCGCCTGATAGCCGTTAAGCGCAGCACTAAGCATAGCAAGGACTGCCACCATGGTCTTGCCTGAACCAACATCGCCCTCTATAAGCCTGTTCATAACATGCCCTGAAGACATGTCGGCATTAATCTCCTTATAAGCCTTTAGCTGCCCGCGGGTAAGCTCAAAAGGAAGGTCAGCAATAAATTTAATAAGCCTAAAATCCGGTCGACAGATATAACAGCTCTTAAGACTCTTTGCACTTTGATTTAGCCGCATTCCTGCCAAATGCTCAAGGAAAAATTCATCAAAAACAGCCCTGCGTCTTGAAGCTGCAAGTTCTTCATTATCTCTCGGAAAATGCATCCTTATCGCAGTCACATCAAGGCTCTTTAATCCATACTCATCGATGATATCCTCAGGAAGATATTCATTTGCCCTATTGCACTTGGTTAAAGCCTCCGCAACAGCCTTAACCATGGTGTTATTAGATATACCCTTGGTTAAAGGATAAAGCGGCAGCAGCCTGCCCTCGTATTTTTCCTTATAAGCTTCCGGCTGATATAGCTTTGGCTGATTCATAATCAGCTTGCCGTTTTTCTCGTAGACTCTGCCGCGAAATATCAGATGCGCACCGGCTTTTAGACTGTTGCGGATAAAAGGCGAATTGTACCATGAGAGCTGCAGGCGGCCTGTCATATCAGCAAGATATGCATTGACAATGGTCATGCCATTAAAGTGATTGATTGAAGCGTCCTTGCTGAGAACACCCTCAACCGTCATAGTTTTGCCGGCAGCCAGCTCATATAACGGCACAGGCTTATCAAAGCTCTCGTATGAACGTGGATAATATCTGACCAAATCCTCTGCACTGAAAATGCCGAGACGGTTAAACGCCTCGGCAGTCTTCTCACCTATTCCTTTAAGCTTCGTTAACTCCACTTATATAATAACTCCAATAACAGGTACAAATGTGTACAGGCAAGCCTTATATTAAACCTGAATCACATCCAGGCAATCCACATAAACAAGCTGTCGGTATATAATCAGCATATTAGGCATTGCTTATCACACATATCATACGTATCATGCAGATATGACTCACTCAACAGATACAAGATAATAATATACAGGCTGGTCGCCTCTCTCGCAGTCTACATCGACATCCGGATATTTCTCGCGAACAGCATCACACAGAAGCTCAGCTGCCTCATCATCAACACCCTCACCTGCATATACTGTAATCATAGTTGATTCATCATCAACCATCTTGCCAATCATCTCAAGCGTTGTATCATTAAGTATCTCGCCTACAGCAAGTATGCCATTGTCGCCGATACACATTATATTGCCTTCCTTAATCTCAACACCGTCAATCATAGTGTTGCGAACTGCATAGGTTACTTCGCCCGTCTTGACATGAGTAAGAGCCTCCTTCATAGCTTCAAGGTTATCCTCATCACTCTCGCCCTCGGTATAATTAATCATAGCCATAATACCCTGAGCTATAGTTTTGGTAGGTACTACAAGAAGCTTGGAATGCTCTTCAATCTTGGATGCCTGCTCGGCTGCCAGGATTATGTTCTTATTGTTAGGCAATACAAAAACAGTATCTGCATTGACAGCTTCAACAGCCTTTAATATATCATCAGTGCTCGGGTTCATGGTCTGACCTCCGCCTATGACATAATCTGCTCCAAGCCCCTCAAATATAGCTTTAATTCCTTCACCTGAGCAAACAGATATAAATGCAGCCTTCTTCCTCTCAGCCTTCTTTGCTGCATCAGCTGACTCAGCCTCATGCTCCTCCTCAAGCTTCTCCATAGCGGCAAGCTTGGAAGCATTTTTGATAAGCTTCTCCTCATGCTCCTCACGCATATTGTCAACCTTCATGCGTGAAAGAGATGCGCCAAGCTCTATACCCTTCTCGAAGGCCTGTCCCGGATGATTGGTATGAACATGAACCTTAACCATCTCGTCATCAGCCACACAAACTATTGAATCACCGATGCTCTCTAAGAAGCTCTTGAACTCATTAATCTTATCCTGTGACAGAGGCTCCTTGAGATTAACTATAAACTCAGTACAATAACCAAACTTAATATCATCTGTAGATATCTTGCCTCTGCTTACTGACGGTGCAGCATCTACATGACCTGAAGCAAGCTCAGATGCACCTTTAAGCACAGCATCTGACTCATCTCCGTTAAGGACACTTAGAGCTCCCTTAAGGAAGGTAATAAGTCCCTGTCCGCCTGAATCTACAACTCCTGCCTCCTTAAGTACCGGCAGAAGCTCAGGTGTCTTCTGAAGCACCTCATAGCCGTGATCCACAACTATAGTAAGGAGCTCACATATATCCATATCAGGCTTTGCGACTTCACTTATCTTGTCTGACATGCCCTTAGCTACAGTGAGGATAGTTCCCTCCTTAGGCTTCATGACAGCCTTATAAGCCGTCTCTGTAGCACGTCTGAAGGCTGCTGCTATAGTCTCTGCATCTATAGTCTCATGCTCTTCTGAAGCCTTACAGAAGCCTCTGATAAGCTGAGACATGATAACTCCCGAATTACCTCTGGCACCACGAAGAGATCCGCTCGACATAGCCTTGGTCACTGCCTTAAGATCATGATCATCAGCCTCTGCCACTGCCTTGGCTGCCGTCATGATGGTCATGGACATATTGGTACCGGTATCTCCGTCCGGAACCGGGAATACGTTAAGCTCGTTTATATATTCTTTATTTTTTTCAAGATTATTAGCGCCGGCTATAAAGCACTTCTTAAGCAAACCGGCATCAATAGTATTAACAGACAAGTCTTAGCCTCCTTGATCAGTCTATCGGTCGAACACTCTCGACATATACATTAACCTTTGCGACCTTCAGGCCTGTGTGAGCCTCAACCTGATATCTAACTGTTTCGATAAGATTCTCGGATACAGCATAGATGCTGACCCCGTATGCGACTATAATATGGAGCTTAAGTGATATCTTATTATCCTCACTTACGCTAACCTCTATACCTTTATTGAGTGACTCCTTCTTAAGCAGCCTTACAAAGCCGTCCTTAATGCTTACCGCAGCCATGCCTACAACTCCAAAGCATTCTACTGCAGCAGAACCTGCTATGGCCGCTATAACGTCACTGGATATATTAATATCACCTAATTGGTTGTTAATCTTGCCCTTCATGGCCTTCCTCCTTAATATGCAAGTGATTTTACCATAACTGCAGGTTTTATGCCATACTTATAACACACTTCTGAATCACTCAAGTATCTGCCAATATAAACCTTTACAATCGCAAAGGCAATCATTATTTGCAATCCCCTTGCCTTTATCTCTGTAACAAGCGGCTTGATTTATATTGTGACCAGTGCTATCTTCAGTTAATATTAATGCCAAAAAGCTTTTGGAATGCTTTTTAGTGTAGTCGATTCAGAGGGTAAAGCTAATGACCATAGAATATGTTACTGTAAATGATGCCGCAGCGCTTATTGATATTTACCGTCCGTATGTTGAGGATACTGCAATTACTTTTGAATATGAGGTACCGAGCGCTGCCGAATTCGTGTCACGTATAAAACATATCTTAGAAAAATATCCCTATCTTAAGGCAGTTGATGATAAGGGGGATATACTTGGCTATGCCTATGCTGCAGAGTTTAAGGACCGCAGAGCCTATGACTGGTCAGTTGAATCTACAGTATATATCAGACAGGACGTGCATGGTCAGGGAATAGGACGAGCACTCTATAAAAGCCTTGAAAAGAATCTACAGGCTATGGGCATACTTAATATGAATGCCTGCATAGCACTGCCAAAGCAAGGCAGTACGCATTTGCCTGCCGACAGTATACATTTCCATCATAAGCTTGGCTTTACTGATGTAGGAGTATTCCATGACAGCGGCTATAAATTCGGCGAGTGGTATGACATGATATGGATGGAGAAGATGCTAGGCAAGCATACTAAAGCTCAGGCGGATGTAAGATTCGGGTTAAAGCCAAATTGCTCCGAGCACATACGCTCGGAGCAATAGTTCGTCAGCTTTAAGCAGCATCAATTAGCTTTGCCGCAGCACTGCGCCAGCGCTTTAATCAGCTGGTTAAGATCTATAGGCTTTGCCACATGGTCATTCATACCGGCATCAAGCGCCTTTTGCTTATCCTCTGCATAGGCATTGGCAGTAAGTGCGATAATAGGTATACTGCTTGCATCCTCTCGCTTAAGTCTGCGTATCGCTCTTGCAGCCTCATAGCCGTTCATCTGTGGCATCATGATATCCATCAGGATGAAATCATAATAGCCCTGGCTTGATTTGGCAAATTCGTTGACAGCCTCTAAGCCGTTTGACGTAATGACTACCTCAAGTCCCTCTTCCTCAAGCATAAACTGCAGTATCTCTGCATTAAGTGCATTATCCTCGGCTGCAAGCACTCTTTTGCCATGCAGATCCATGATCTTAAGTGCAGCGGTCTCCTGCTCCGACTCCGTATAATCCTTATCTATACTAAAATTCTGAGTCCAGATAAATTTTGAACCTACCCCTAATTCGCTCTCGATACAAATGCTTCCGTTCATTGTATCAACCAGCTTTTTAACTATAGATAATCCAAGACCGGTGCCCTTAAGCTCTCCATTAGTCTCCCTGTTTTCCTGTGAAAATGCCTCAAATGCATGCTTTTGGAATTCCTCACTCATGCCTATGCCGGTATCTGCTATTATAAACTCGCAGGTAATAGTCTGTGACGTCCGGTTAAGCACACTCGCAGATATATAAACCTTGCCGTCAGGTTTATTATACTTAACTGCATTTCCAATAATATTGATAAATACCTGACGCAGATGCAGCGGGCTTGCAAGCACTTTAGGCGGATTAAAATCATCCAATCCCGATGAATCAAGAGTTACGCCAAGCTCACCGGCTCTTGCCGAGAGTATATCTCTGCAGTTTGCTATAAGCTCTCTCAGATATACGGATTCCTCTGTAAGCTTAACCTTGCCTGACTCAAGCTTGCTCATATTGAGTACATCGTTAATAAGAGACAGCAGATACTCCGATGCCATGTGTATCTTGCGATGGTACTTGCGTACCATATCAGGATTGTCCACAAATCTGTCAGATATATCTAAGAGCCCTATGATTCCGTTCATAGGTGTACGGATATCATGACTCATACGGGTAAGAAAGTCACTCTTTACTTCATTTGCAAGACGAAGTTCTTCATTCTTCTTACGCATACTGTAGAAATACCAGCATGCGAACAGAACCATTGCAAGACCTACGGACAATAACGAAACCATTATTATCGCATACACAGGATAGTTTCTGACAAAATAGGACAATGACATTTCATCAGAATGAACACTGCCGTCATCAAGGAAATTAGTCTTCTCTACATCCGTAAGACTGTTAATGTAATTATTAAACAGTCTTATAAACTGAACATCGTTCTTATCTGACAGTGCTATACAGATATCCTGGGTCTCACCCGTTAGCAGGGTTACATTAAGAGAGCCCTGTCCCTCATGCGTATAATATTCAAGGATGGAGCGGTCTCCTATTGCAACATCAGCCTCTCCCTGCTTTACTGCATCCAGACATTCTAATGTATTGTCATATAGCTTAATGCTCTCAAATCCCGAGGTATCTATCCTATCCTCAGTCCCTACTACCAACGCCGCCGTTTCTCTCTTATTATCATTGGGACGATAAGCCATCAGGAAATTAGATTTCATGACCCTCTCACTGGTGAGAAATCCTATAGAACGGCAGTACCTTGATGAAAACGGCGTACCGATTATCATATCATAAGCTGATTCTGTAAGCTGTTTTTCTGCCTCACTGCGGTTGTTGGTAAATGTATAATCAAGCTTGAGACCTGTTTCAGACGCAAAGCTGTTAATAACTGAAACCAGCATACCGGTAGCCTTGCCGTTGTTATTAAACACATACGGACCGTCATTATCCACGCACAGCACATGCAAAGTGTCTATTGACTTAAGCAGCTCCTTCTGACTGTCTGTTAATACAAACTCGGTATTGATATTGCCGAAATTGTCTTCAAAGGTCTCAGTCTGGAAATCCGGCTGCACCTCGTTTAGCTTGGCTATCGCTGCATCAAGCTGATTAAGCAGCTCTGTGTTGCCCTTTTGCGTAACCAGATAAATGGGACGCGGGTCAATGTACTGTACAACGCGCGTGCCGCTTACAGGTGAGAGTGAAACCCCTGATATCAAATCCACCTCGTCATTTTTCAGGGCTTCAATCAGCTTGTCATCGTTATCATAATACTTTATCTCATAATCAATGCCACCTTGATCAAGATAATGCGTTATCTTAGGATTTGTGACATCGGCATGAGCAAGAAGTCCAATCTTAATATGGCCTTGTGTGTATAGATTGTCATCACGAAGTCTGCCCGTAACAAGACTGCAGAGAGTCAGATGTACAGTACCGTAGCTTAATTGCGGATATTCAAACTGATCAGCTCCGGATGCATTTTGAACCATAGGTCCGATCAGGTCTATCTTGCCCTCCTGCAGATCTGCCATGGCATTGATAAGAGCCTTATTCTCGTCCTCATCCTCGTATCTTACATACTCAATATTCCAGCCGGTAAATTCTGACAGCTTCTCCAGATAATCATGATTATATCCTGCAGGATTACCGTCATTACGGTATTCATTGATAGCTTCCTGTACGGGAAATGCCACACGTACTGTCTGTCCCTGTGTGTCAGAAGCATACGAAAAAAGCACAAGCTGCGCACTTATGCAGCTTGCACATATTCCGAGGCACAGGGCTTTAAGCAGCGGTCTCATGGCCCCCCCGACTAGATATTTGGTTATGCTGTTATACACTGATACAGCTTTGGTTATGCCGCATCCGGACCTTTTATTCATAATGCTTTCTTATATATTGAATCTAATAAAGCTGTACCTGTTTTTGTCTCATAGAAGCTGTTTCTTGCATTGAGTATGGCATCTGCACTCATGTTGCTCTCATCTGCATTTACAAGAAAATCAGCCTCAAGAAGTATTCGATAGTCGATACCGTCAACATCTGTATAGGTATGATGATGACTTACAAGGAAATTAATACGCTTAGCCATAGCCTTGGGAATATTAACACCCTCAAGTATAGCGTCAACTAACGGAGCGCTTTCCTCCTCCTGATGCTTGCCATTGGTATTGCCGTACTTAATACGGCAAAGCGGGCAGGCAATATCATGAATTATTGCGGCAAGCTCTACAGTTTCCTGCTCATAATCAGGAAGACCCTCCTGTATGCCGATGGTTCTGGCATAGGAATGAACCTTGATAAAATGTGCTATATCATGAAGATTTCCATCTGAATATGCAATCATCTTCTGCATTACTTCTGCTATTGTTCTGTTATCCATTATATCTGTCCCCTGAAACCGGCATTTTAAAAGTGATATTTAACATTTTAATCGAAACCGTTTATTAATCAGCATGTTTTATTTTATACAAATGTCAAAAACGGCTGACTAATCCATGATATCACATAATTTTCACATTGCGTAGGCTAAAATTACTTTTAAAGTGTTTTAACTGCCTGCTCAAGCTGCTCTAGTGCTTGCGTTAATGTAGCTCTCGGGCAGGCAACATTAAAGCGCTGGAAGCCCTGTCCTGTGGTTCCGAATATTGCTCCGCTGTCTAGCCAAAGCTTGGCCTTGTTCAGGATTAAATCATCCAACTCATCTGCTGACAGTCCAAGTGCCCTGCAATCCACCCACACAAGATAAGTGCCCTCAGGCTCTATCATATTGAGCATTGGAAGTCGCTTACTTAGGAAATCACGCATATAGGCGATATTATCACTGATATAGCGTTTAACTGCCTCATACCATTCACCGCCGTCGCGGTATGCTGTCTCAGCTGCTATAATGCCTGCAGCGTTAAGCTGACTGTAGCCGCTTGCATTAAGCTCATGGCTAAATTGCTCACGCAAGCCTTCATCAGGAATAAATATATTAGAGGTCTGAAGCCCTGCAATATTAAAGGTCTTGCTTGGAGATATCGCAGTAATCGTAAATTCTGCAAACTCAGGAGAGGCAGCCGCAAACATCTGATGCTCGCCCTTCCATACAAAGTCCGCATGTATCTCATCACTGAAAACTAAAACCTTGTGCTTCTGACAGATACGACCTACTTGCAGCAGCTCATCTTTTGTCCATACGCGTCCGACCGGATTATGCGGGCTGCACAGTATGAAAAGCTTAACATCATTTTCCGTGATTTTTGCTTCAAAATCATCAAAATCAATCTCATACCTGTTCTCAGACTCGTTGAGCTTAAGGTCGTTAGACACAAGCCATCTGCCGTTATCTATTATCACCTCACTGAAGGGATAATATACAGGCTGCTGTATAAGCACAGCATCTCCCGGCTTGGTATACGCCTTAACTGCAAGTGCTATTGCAAACACAACACCCGGAGTTTTGAGCAGCCACTCAGGCTGAACCTTCCAGCTGTGCCGAGTCTCCATCCAATTCTGCACCGCAGCAAAGTAATCATCATCGGTCTCTGTATAGCCATAGATACCATGCTGCACCTGACGCATCAACGCATCCTCTATATATGAGGATATCTTAAAATCCATATCAGCAACCCACAGCGGCAGTACATCTGCAGGACGTCCGCGCTTAACGGCAAAGTCGAATTTCAGGCACTTGGTGCCTCTGCGGTCAGGAACCATATTAAAATCAAGATTACGCTCACTCATCATTTCCCTCCTTATGCTTCAAATGCCGCAAAGGCCTGTTTTAAGTCGCTAATCAGGTCCTGTACATTTTCAAGGCCTACTGACATACGTAATATGCGATCCGTCACTCCATTTTCGGCAAGAACCTCAGGTGCTACATCGGCATGTGTCTGAGTAATCGGATATGTCAGGAGACTTTCCGTACCGCCAAGGCTCTCTGCAAAGCGTATAAGCCTTACCTTCTCAAGTAATACAGGCACATATTCCTTATCCTTAAGCTCAAAGGTAAGCATTGCGCCAAATCCTCTGGCCTGCTGCTTCATAAGCTCATGTCCCGGATGCTCAGGAAGTCCAGGATAGATTACTCTTGTAACCTGAGGCTGTTCCTTAAGCCAGCTTGCAAGCTGCATAGCATTACTCTCTGCCCTGTCCACTCTTACTGCAAGAGTCTGCATGCCTCTCATCACAAGCCAGGAATCAAATGGCGCAAGAGTGGCTCCTATGGTCTTATTAATCTCACGAATTCGCTCCGCAAGTTCTCCGTCCTTAACAACTGCAAAGCCTGCAAGCGTGTCATTATGCCCTGCAAGATATTTTGTACCGCTGTGGACCACTATGTCTGCTCCAAGTGTGAGAGGATTCTGCAGGTAAGGCGATAAAAATGTATTGTCCACTATAAGCAAAGCTCCGTTATTGTGCGCGAGCTCAGCCGTCTTGCGGATATCAGTCACATTCATCATGGGATTGGTCGGAGTCTCAATAAAGAGTGCCTTAGTCTCAGGACGTATGAGCTTAGCTGCATTTTCAGTACCCTTGCTGAAATTGACTGCTGTAAATGTTATACCGCGTGGTTCACAAATCTTGCTAAATAAACGAGGCGTACCGCCATAGAGGTCTGCCTCGACCAACAGATGGTCTCCGGATTTAAAAAGCTCCATGACAGTCATAATTGCTGCCATACCTGAAGAAAAGGCGACAGCATCACTGCCCTGCTCTAAGGCAGCAACCATTTTCTCGAGTTGCTGCCTTGTCGGATTCTGCACACGGCTATAATCAAAGCCCGTGCTCTGTCCAAGCGCAGGGTGTGAAAATGTAGCAGTTTGATATATCGGGAAGCTGATTGCACCGTAGCGTGCAGCACGGTCATCATCCTCTAAATGTATACATCGGCTCTCAATAGCTAAACTCATGATTTATATTCCCTCACATATATCCTACTATTTTGATATGATTATAGTACAATACAGCCTTGGTGTATAAATTGTCAAGAAAATTATTAGCTGCAAAATTAAGAGGCACAATATTATGCGTTACAAGATTTACATTTCCATATACGAGCCCATATAGCTGCAATATCATCAATGTTGCTTTTGCGGTAAAGCATCAATGCATTTGTAAAATACAGCACTGCATATATTAGCATAATTACTGCCCCTGAGACTCCTGTGCCCTTGCTTAATACACCGCCACTGCCCTGCTCTGCTGCACCAAGGTAATATACTATATCAGTAAAGGAATGCAGTAGGATTGATATCCACATATTGCCGGTTCGCATATATATAACCGCAAAGAGGCATCCTGTGCCTGTTGCATAGATTACCTGAAACAAGGTTGTAACAGGATCTGCTCCCGCAAAGATATTAAGCCCGTGAGTTAATCCAAAGATAATGCTCGTAAATATAATCACCGGAGAAATCAGCTGTTTTCTCTTGCTGCTTCTCATTGCAAGTGAGATTGGGATGATGCGGAAGGTCAGCTCCTCAGAAACTCCGGGCTGCAAGCCTAATAAGAGTGCTGTGCCTATATTGCCGTAGGCTTTATTGCTAACAAATCCCTCGACAATTGTAAACACATTTATAATCAACACGCTCCAGCCAAGCAGCAGCCCCGCTCCGGTTTTATCGGCATTAAAAAATCCATATAAATCACGCCTGTGCTTAAGCTGATAAACCAGCAATATCAGTACCATAGCAAACAAGCTTATAACAGCAGAGATATTAGTATTGCTTAAGTCATCCATGCTGTCAGGCGAGACGTTGCCGCGGCAGGCCATGACCACTATGCTTCCAATGGCTTCAATAAAGTAAGAAGCTATGAACACAAGCATTGTTGACGCAAAGCATACTATGAGCGCATGCATAAGCGGGTGTGAATCTGAAATTTTTGCAGTATTTGTATTGTTCTTCATAAATAAAGCCCTCCTGTTGCCAGAGGCGGAAACCCACTGCCTTTAGGTGGTGGGGAGTTGACAAATTCAAAATCCGTGACTTTTATATTTATAGTTTTAGTATTGATATCGCCGATGCTACTCTGCTATTATATTTGATAAAAACATACATATACAACACCTATAAAAATGATTTTAACTGAAACAGGACGATAGCAATGCATTTAAATTCAGATACAGAAGATATTACTGCTCAAGATAAAACCAAGGATAAGGCCATAAATTTAACTGCTGCTGATACAGCTGCAGACACAGATACAGCTATGACCTATTCCTCAAACGGAACACATGTCATCCTTGATGTCTGGGGCTGTACATTTGATGAGCTTAATGACATAAATCTTGCCATAAGCTTCATTATGCAGGTTGTCGAGGATGCTGATATGCATATGCTCAACCTGTCATTTAAGAAGTTTGAGCCGCAGGGACTTACTGTTGTGGGCTTGCTCAGCGAATCTCATATATCACTGCATACCTATCCTGAGTATGAGTATGCAGCAATAGATTTATTTACCTGCGGAAATGGTTCTCCTCTATCATCTTTAGAGAAGAATCTCCCGCTCTACTTTACTATAGAACAGGTAAGTTCAATGGTTATAGAACGCGGCACCAGAGCAAATCCATTTGGCAGAACAAGGATCATTAATGACGGCCACGTTACAGACCTGCCTACCATACCCTTGCCTGCAGAGGATTAACGTATATGAAGCTTGTCCCCGGAATATATGAACAGGTTATAAATGAAGAGCTAAGTTCTGAACTTAGCCATATTTCCGATGTCTGCAAAAATGTTGCCGGCATAGATAAGGCCGAGGCTTCAAGGATACTTGCACAGTATCTTACTGAGGTGGTTAAGCAGGGCCTTGACAATATATCTGATAACGGCGGAAGCCTTGACGGTCAGATTGCTCTTGTCAACCGCATAGTACAGACAATTGAACAAAGCACAAATGAAGCTGACTTTGCCGACCTTAAGGTTTCTGATGAGGCTAAGCAGCTTCTTGCTGTTTTAGCGGAAAATGATCCTGCCATTGCGATTGGGAAGTCTGCAAGTGACATCAAACGACCTGAAACCTCAATTGCACAGAGTTCTTTATTTACAGGAGCAATACACGAGCCTCAGATGTATACTGAGCTAAAGCGTGAGATAGCCTCTGCCGACAGAATAGAGATGCTGGTCTCCTTTATAAAATGGAGCGGACTCAGACTCATCATCGATGAATTAAGAGAATTCACGCAAAATGGCGGAGAGCTTAAGATTATAACCACCTCATATATGGGCGCCACCGATATCAAGGCTATTGAAGAGCTGTCCAAGCTTAGCAATACAAGCGTTAAGGTAAGCTATGACACGCAGATCACACGTCTTCATGCCAAAACCTATATTTTCCATAGAGATACCGGCTATACCACTGCCTATGTGGGCTCCTCAAACCTTTCTAATGCGGCTATGTCAAGCGGCCTTGAGTGGAATGTTAAGTTAACAAGACATGATTTGCCAGAAACTATAGACAAGATTGAAGCTACCTTCGAGAGCTACTGGAACAGCAGCGAATTCGAATACTATGACGAGGGCCAGCGCGAACGACTCTCCCGCGCATTAAAGGCAGAGCGATATCACGATTCAAACAATACAAGGCTGTATACCTTTGACATTAATCCCTATTCCTACCAACAAGAGATACTTGACAAATTGTCAGCAGAGCGTGAGGTCAGAGGCCATTTCCGTAATCTGATTGTTGCGGCTACAGGAACCGGTAAAACCATAATCTCCGCTCTTGATTATAGGCGCTTTTGCAGAAATAATCGTGGCGGCAAATGCCGTCTGCTCTTTGTTGCTCACCGTGAGGAGATATTAGCGCAAAGCATCAATACATTTAGAGCAGTACTAAAGGATGAGAATTTTGGAAGTCTGTGGGTAGGCGGCTATAAGCCTGAAGCAATAGATCATCTGTTTATATCTATACAGACCTTTAATTCACAAAACCTCGCATCAAAAACGGCACGCGACTTCTATGATTATATAATAGTGGACGAATTTCATCATGCTGCGGCTAAAAGCTATCAAAATCTGTTGGAATACTATGAGCCTAAGATACTGCTTGGACTTACCGCTACACCAGAACGTATGGACGGCAGGAGCATATTGCCGTACTTTAATAACCGCATTGCAGCAGAGATACGACTTCCCGAGGCAATAGACCGCAAGCTCCTATGTCCATTCCAGTATTTTGGCATCACTGATACGATTAACCTCGGAGATGTCAGATGGAGAAACGGGAGCTATGACAAAGCAGAGCTTTCAAACATTTACACGCTGAGCGGGCATATCGCTGAAAAACGTGCTGACCAGGTTATACGCTCACTGCTCAAATACGTAACCGACATAGACCAGGTCAAGGGCCTTGGCTTTTGCGTAACTGTTAAGCATGCGCAATATATGTCGGATTATTTTAATGAGCATGGTATAGCATCTATGTGTCTTACCGGTGAATCTGACGACGCACTTAGAGACAGCGCCAAAAAGAAGCTCGAGGATAGTGAGGTTCACTTTATCTTTGTTGTAGACATCTATAACGAAGGTGTAGATATTCCGGCAGTTAATACTATCCTGTTCCTACGTCCTACAGAGTCATTGACCGTATTCCTGCAGCAGCTTGGACGTGGTTTACGTCTCTGTGAGGGTAAGGACTGCCTGACTGTACTTGATTTCATAGGTCAGGCAAATAAGAAATATAATTTTGAAAGCAAATTTGCCTCGATTATTGAAGACGATAAGAAAAATATCGCTTATCAGATCAAAAACGGATTTCAGTCAGCGCCGACAGGATGTTATATACAGCTTGAGCGTCTCGCTTCTGAGTACGTCCTTAATAATATCAGGGCCTCCTACGGCAATACCTCAGGGCTTATATCGAGAGCCGGCAGCTTTAAAGATGACAGCGGCTTAGAGCTTAGCTTATCCAATTACCTTGACTATTACAATCTCGACCCAAGGCAAATGTACCGGTACATATCATTTTCCAGATTATGTGTACGTGCCGGTGAAGTGCCTGATTTTACGGAGCCTGCTGAGGATCAGCTTACTAAGGCCATGCTTAAGCTCTGCCTCATTGACTCAAGGCGCTTAATCAGCTTCCTTATTGATACACTTACAGATATCGGTGAACTGGATATTAAGTCTCTCTCTGCTGAGCAATTACGGATGCTGCAAATGTTTTATATCACAGTTTTTGGCAAGGCAGCTGAGGATTGGCAAAGTACAGAGGTTCAGACAAATATTGATTTACTCAAGAGCAGTCCTAATATGCTTCATGAGCTTATAGAGCTGCTTAGGTATAAGCTTACTAAAATTGATTTTATAGACAGCAAGATAGATATCGGCTTTGATTGCCCGCTTGACCTTCACTGTACATATACCAGGGATCAGATACTTGTTGCCTTGGATTTCATGAGGCCGAACACAGTTCGTGAGGGAGTGAAATGGCTGCCTGATAAGAAGACAGATATACTGTTTGTAACACTCAATAAGTCAGACAAGGATTACTCTCCTACTACCATGTACAATGATTACTCGATAAATGAGAGATTGTTTCATTGGCAGAGTCAAAGCACAACAGCCGAATCCTCTGCAACCGGACAAAGATACATACATCATGCCGAAAGAGGAAGTCATGTACTGCTCTTTGTCCGTGAATACAAAAATGATCCGATATCAGGCGGAGCCGGTGCTTATACCTTCCTTGGACCTGCCCAATATATAAAGCATGAAGGAAGCCGTCCTATGAATGTAACTTGGAGCCTTATTGCTGATATACCGGCTAAGTTCATTAAGAAGACTAATAAGCTTATGGTTGTGTAATGCAAGTTGCCAAGCACGCCTAATTATTCAATAGTATCCTTCGCTATCGATGACAGACATGCAAAGTGTGATTGTTATCCTGCATGACTGCCAATAGTCAATAAGCGCATCCTTCAAACGATTTGAGGTAATTAGTGTGAAAAATATACACGTAGTCGCAGCTGTTATCTGCGATTCAATACAAGATAAGCATAAGGTATTTGCCACTGCAAGGGGCTATGGTGATTATAAGGGGCAATGGGAATTCCCGGGCGGCAAGATAGAATCTGGTGAAACGCCTAAGCAGGCTCTAAGACGCGAGATAAAAGAGGAGCTCACCGCTGACATAAGTGTCGGTGAGCTTATAGCTACTATAGACTATGACTACCCTGCCTTCCACCTTACGATGGACTGCTTCTGGTGCGAGGTCATTAGCGGAGAATTAGTGCTTAAGGAAGCGGAGGCCGCAAAATGGCTTAGTAAGTCAGAGCTTGATACAGTCAACTGGCTCCCAGCAGACCTCAAGCTCTTGCCAAAGCTGCATGAGGTGATGTCATGATACGAGGTATACTCGTAAAGCTTTTATCGCCTTGGTGCATCCGGAAATTTATTGTCAACATGCATTCCGGCAGTATATTTTATATTCTTATCAATACACTCATAAAGTATATTGATAACATCTATCTCAGCCATGCCTTCAAGACCTTCAAGCGGAAAAGCTTCTCCAAAACGAGCTTCATATTCATTAAGCAATACTTCTAACATATTAATCTCCATTCCGCCGCCTTTGACTGGCTGCACAGATAGTCATGAAAGCGTTTCATGACTATCTTTCCTTCACACTATTTCTACCTCACTTATGAGTAACTGAGGATATTATAACACTGATAGGCTCAGCAAGAACTACATCCCCATATTCATTCGTCTCATAAGCTGCGCTCCATTTTCCTTAAGCCATTTATCCCATTTCCAATAATCTGGGAAAATGCGCAATACTTCAGTATAAAAATCCCCGGAATGATTCATTACCTTGAGATGACAAAGCTCATGAACTACAACGCTGTCTATAACCTCCGGCGGTGCCAACATCAGGAGGCAATTAAAATTAAGATTGCCCTTGCTTGAGCAGCTGCCCCATCTTGTACGCTGATTGCGTATCGTGATTCGTCCGTAGGTAACACCAACCTTTGGCGCATAGAATCTGACCCTTTCAGGTATTATCTTAAGTGCCTTGTCCGCAAGTGCCCTAATGTCTTCCATAGTCAATGGCTCAAGCTGTTCCATTGACTTTTGTTCCTCTTCTATCTTCGCCAGATGCTCATCAATCCAGTCCTTATGCTGCGATATAAACATATTGATATCGGCATCGCTTGCCTGCAAAGGTGCTCTGACAATAAGTCCATTTGTATTTACCTCAAGTCCAAAGGACTTGCGTCTGCTTCTAATGATTTTGCAATTCATATTATTTCATTTCACCAACCAAAGATTTTATCCTGTCATTTATCTTATCATAAGGTTAAATTCATTATATCTGGGTGTTTTCCTTCAAGATACTAATTAAAGCCTTTACATCATCTTCAGTTGTAGCCCAGTCGGTTGCAAATCTGATTATAGTATGGTTATCATGAGTTTTCTCCCAGAAGCCATAATCTACATTTTTCTCAATAAAGGCTAACTGCCTATCATCTACCTCACAGAACACCTGATTGGTAGGGTTAACGCAGTACAGCTTATAGCCATATTCCTTCAGAGCCTGACGTATCAAATCCGCATATCTGATAGCATCAGCTCCTATACGCTCGTAAAGTCCATCAGTAAAGAGTGCATCAAACTGAACTCCTGTAACCCGGCCCTTTGCCAATAAGGCACCATGCTGCTTGATTATAGTAAAGAAATGAGGAATAGTGTCAGCCTTAGGTATAACAACAGCTTCGCCCAATAAGGCGCCACACTTGGTTCCGCCAATATAGAATATGTCAGTTAATCTGGCCAAATCCTTTAATGACACATCATTGGATGGGCAAGCTAAGGCATAGGCCAAACGAGCGCCATCCACATACAGAGGAATTCCATAATCATGACAAACCTGACTTATAGCAGTAAGTTCAGCTTTTGAGTACAGTGTTCCATATTCTGTGGGCTGGGAAATATATACCATGCCAGGCATAACCATGTGATCATGGTTCTCATCAGCATTAAAGGCTTCCAAGTACTCCCCTATCTGAGCTGCTTTAAGCTTACCATCATCAGATGGCAGCTCCAAAACCTTATGTCCGCCAAACTCAATGGCTCCTGCTTCATGCACACTGATATGGCCGGTTTTAGCAGCCACTACACCCTGATAGCTTCGCAGCAAGGCATCTATACATGTGGCGTTAGTCTGAGTACCGCCAACTAGAAAATAAATCTCAGCCTCTTTACAGCCACATGCCTGTCGTATTTTTTCCTTGGCAGATTCAGTATAGCTATCCATGCCATAACCCGGCATCTTCTCCAGATTCGTCTCCATTAGGCGTGCTAAAACAGCAGGATGAGCACCTTCCATATAGTCACAGTAAAATGCTAATTTATGTATCATCTTTTTCCTCAACTTAGTCTAAATGTGTTGATTGATGCAATCCATCAATAGCGGGTACCTGTCAATTATAATGCATTTATGTGATAATTACTTAATCAGTTACGCTTTTTGTACGTTTCGTACAACTCGCACTTAATTCACTATCTCGGAGGATTATCACATGAATACTAAAATCAAACCTCG
>CAVBGP010000012.1:0-28351 GCA_963595005.1 Acutalibacteraceae bacterium
CGATGATACGCCGCATATAATTTGGGCATCTATGCAGCGCGGAGTGAGTGATGCAACCGGCCAGAAGGACCTTTTCTTCTTAATATTTAAAGAAGAGGGTTTTCTGGTCATTTTTTTTATGCATAACTAACATGCCTGCGTTATTGCAGACAAAACATAAATAAGGAAGGGCAATTTAAAATGCAAAGAGGTCTACTGACATTAGTGCTGGCAATCCTCGTAGGCGGGGGAGCTTTGATTGTATATGCTCCGGATACCTTATCCGTACTGTTTGTCATTATTATGGATATTATCCTGATTGCAGGCCTGGTTTGGGGTGTATGTCCGGTCATATTCTATAATAGGGCACTTCAGCGTGGCATGCAGAACATTCAGCGAGCAACAGAGGTGCAGACTAGTTCTACATGGACTGCAATCCTTGGATATGATCATTTCTTTAACCAGCGTACTCTGGATGAGTTTTTTAGTGAATACCGTGATAAGGTTAAGTCTCAGCAAGAATTAGGTCAGATTCTATGCGATATTACGGAATATATCAATGATGACCAGCTTGCACTGCACAGCTGGCAGACACTTGTTCGCCAGATTCCCGGTATGATGACCAGCCTTGGTATCTTAGGCACCTTTATCGGTCTGTTGATTGGTATTCGCGGAATTGGATTCAGTACGGTAATGGATGCACTTACAAGTGTCCAGACACTTTTGTCAGGTATTCAGATTGCGTTCTATACCTCAATTGCCGGAGTCATCTTATCCTTGCTTTTTAATATAGTCTATAGGGTTGCATGGAATGCAATGCTTCGTAATCTTGGTGTATTTATTGATTCCTTTCATAAAAACGTGATTCCGTCCGTAGAAGAGCAGACACTGTACAGAGAGCGCAGAGAATATAAGCGTATAGCAGATCTTCTGGAGAGACTTCCGAAGGTGCCGGAGTATTCCACATCAAACTCAGCCGCCACTGGTGCAGGCGGAACACAAGAGAAGGTCTTAATGCCGCAGATTCAAGCAGGCTTACAAAACGGAGAATTCACCTTTCATCTCCAGCCCAAATATGATATCAACTGGAGAAAAATTGTTGGGGCAGAGGCCTTGGTACGATGGAATCATGGCAGCATGGGCGAAATGAAGCCTTCTACCTTCATGCCGATTCTTGAGCAAAACGGATACATTACTAAGCTAGACCAATATATCTGGGAGGCTGTCTGCAGCAAGATTCGCCAGTGGATTGATGCAGGGTTGCGCCCGGTACCGCTTTCAATTAATGTAACGAAGACAGATATCCTTGCGATGGATGTTGCAGAGTATCTGACAGATCTTGTTAAAAAATATCGTATCCCGCCGCGCTATCTTGAGATTGAAATTGCGGAGAATGCTTATATCAATTTGGCAAATCTCGCAGTTGAAATCGAGGAGAAGCTTCGTACAGAAGGCTTTCGTGTTATTATGGATGGCTTTGACGGAGATTTTATTGTTCTGCAGGATATGAAAAATGTTTCAGCAGATACAATTAAGCTTGATCTTCGACGTTTCACAAGGAAGCAGAGTCCAGATGCAATAACAGAGCTGTTTGAGCATGCTCGTAAGCTGAAGCTGGATATGACGGCAGAAGGCATTGAGAGCATGGAGCAGCTCATGATTTTGCGTAAGTGCGGCTGTACTGAGGGTCAGGGATTCATACTTTCCAAGCCTCTCACAGTTTCGCAGTTTGAAGAACTGACGAACAAGGAGACCATTAAATGAAGCTGAAGAAAAGGCAACCGGATGATGAATTAAATTTCTGGCAGCCCGCAGCAGATATGTTCAGCGGTCTTATGCTGATATTATTGCTCATAATTTTGCTGTTGGCATTGTATTTGGTTAATATTCCTGATGAACGCTACACAGCTATGGAAGAGACAACTGTGGCAGCAGTTGACGGAGAGGGTGACGGAATCGGTGCCGTAATAAAGAACCCGGATACTAACACCGGAGGAAATCCTGATGAGAGTGGAGACGGCGGAAACAAAAGAGGCGAAGACGGCGGCACTCAGGAATATGACGGAGACGGCGGAGAAGAGGAGCACGACGGCGGAAACGGCGGCGGAAATGGCGGCGGAGGTTCAGGAACCGGTACCGGCATCGGCCCCGGAGAAGGCATGAAGTCTGCTGTGTTTGTTGTAATGGTGGACGCTGAAACAGATCGTACAATCAAGGAGGCAAATGTCCAGTTCGAGCTGTATGGTGCTGATAATTCTCTGCAGGTATTAAATACCTATTATCCGGAAAAGATTTCGTATCGACTGTATGAAACGACGGAACAGGGTACCTTCTATTTCCCTGAAAAACTCTGGCAGGGACAGTATATCGTACATGAATTGACCGAACCAAAGGGCTATGATGCAGCGGCAAATCAACCGTTTGACTTAAATGATGTATATGACTGGCCGGAGCCATTTATCGTAAGGATTCCGCTTAGCCCTTCCAGAAATGTGATACGAATCCAGATGAATGACAAGGATACGGGCCTGCCGGTAGCAGGCGGAGCCTTCGATGTGCTTGCAGCCGAGGATATCATAACTCAGGATGGTACTTTGCGCTATCACGCAGGACAGGTTGTAGGTGAGATAACCTGCAACGAGGATGGATATGGTGTCAGTGAAGAGCTTTATCTTGGCAAATACACTGTACGTGAGAAGGAAATCCCGCAGTATTACCTTGCTCAGGAGGCAGATCTTGACTGTGAAGTCGAAAAGAAAACTGAGGTTGAAGCACCTTTGAATTCGATGACTTCGGCACAGACTCGTGTAATTTTGACATTGACAGATGAGCTCTACAATACTCGTCCTATCGAAGGTGCAGCTTATATACTGACATCTGATACAGGTACTCAGGAAGAAAAGCTCACAGATGCACAGGGAAGAATCGTATTGGATAAGCTTGATAAGAATGCAGAGTACACTATACGTCAGACCTTGGCATTGGATAATTATGAGCTTGACACTAAGGAATATACCTTCAGTGTTACATCAGACGGAAGAGTCAACGGTAAAGATGAATTGGAAATGCCAGTGACAAACCGTATGATTCGTGTTGAAATAGGTGCTTCCGACAGCCCATTCAGCCGTCAGAGCTCTGGAATGGATCTTGAGCTATATGATGCTTCTGACAGTCTTATTAAGGAGTGGACGACAAGCGATACAGCGCTTACGCTTACAGATCTGAAGCCTGGAAGCTATTACATTGTGGTGAACGGCAATACCGATAAAAAGTATTCATTCCAGGTAAGCAATCAGGCTGAAATTCAGACGATAAGTGTTGGTCAGGGACAAACTATCCTATATGTGCTTATCGGTGCAGCTGCGATTGCACTGCTTGGCTGCACATTTGCAGTGCTTATAGCTGTACGCAGCAGTAAAAAAGGCAAAAACAAGAAGAAATGAAAATGGTGACATATAATGCAAGGCAATAGTATTCAAATTCGCGTAAGCGATATGATATTTGTGCTTAAAAAGCGCTGGAAGATGGTTTTGTCCCTTACGATAATCGGTCTTATATTCGGTCTGCTTTTGTTTGCAATGACGTATATACAGAACTCGAGGCAAAGCTATGCGGCAAGCGGTTCCTTCGCAATATCCACTAAAAATACAGAAGGGATATATATCAATGGGGCGCATGTTGCAAACAACAATGACTTTCATCTGGCAGAGGACATGGCAGATGCTGTTCGCTATGTTGTTTGCAGCGACCATGTGCTGCGCGAGGTAATAAATGAACAGGGACTCTTAGGCATTACTGTCGAGGATCTTCGTTCAAAGCTTGTAATTACCCAGTATCAGGCAACTCAGATTATGGAGATGCGTGTTACATGGAGCAATGCGGAAAGTGCTGTTAATATCTGGCAGGCTATTGTTGATGTGGCAAGCTTATCCTTGCCGAATACCCTGCAGGTGGGTGAGCTTGCAGTGATAAATGAGCCGCAGGCAGAACAGGTGGGAACAAGCGGCGCAAGTATGCTGCTTCCGGCTATTCTTGCGATACTTGGATTAATGTGCGGAGTCGGTTTTGCGGCGATGGAGCTGCTGATTCGTCCAACCTTAAACAATGCAAAGGATGCCGAGACTATGTTCGGGCTTGAGACTATCGGTATTATCCCTAGGGATGATGCGTACTTTAAGCGCCATCAGCATTCATTATTGGTAAATAATGAAAAGGAGCATTCCGTTGTGCTGCAGAATTATTCAGCAGCAGCGTATATCCTGTGCAATCGTCTTGGCGAGAAGAATGGACATCATTGCTTTTATGTGACGAGTGCGGTTGCCGGAGAAGGAAAATCAACAGTTGCAGCAAATCTTGCAATTCAGCTTTCTGACATGGAGCATAAAACTCTGCTGATTGATTTTGATATGCGTAATCCGAGTCTTGGCACTCTGTTTATGGATAAGGTCGATTATGCACGTTCATTAAATGCACTTTATCGAAATGAAGCAACAGAGGAGGATGCCATTACTCATTTAACCGGCTTCCTGGATTTGCTTCCGGCAGTTTTGGAGCATAATGCCATGTCGATGGACACCACGATTATGGAGCTTATTGAGAGGATGCGTGAGAAGTATGAGTATATTATCATTGATTCAGCTCCGGTAGGAGAGGCATCTGAGACACTGAGCCTAAACCGTGTAGCCAATACAGTACTCTTTGTAATCGAATATGACAGTACACCTTTGCCGCTCATACAGAACTCGCTTGAGAAGCTTGACAAATCCGGTATCCGTGTGCTCGGCTGTGTTGTTAATGCAGTCGGTGAACGCGGACGAAAGAATGATAATAGAAAGGACAGAAAAGCTGCTTCATCTTCTAAGGCACCGGATGTTAAAAGGACTAAAAAGTCAGATACACTAATTCCGACGGTTAAGGACGAAAAGTTTAAAAAGAAGGAAGATTTACCGGTAAATAAACCGAAGGATGATTCACAGAAACCGAAGGAGAAGCCTCAAGCTCTGAAAGATGATTCACAAGCTCTTAATGTGGATAATGATTCCGCTAAGCAGGAGAAGCAGGCTCCGGAAATTAAGCATCAAAATACTAATTCAGAAAAAACGTCTGTAAGACGAAGAGATGTTTTGTCAGAATTGATGGCTGAGGAAACATCAACGAAGTAAACGATTATGCCTGCATACCTGCAGGCAGTACAATCAAAAAAGTTAGCGAGGAAGGAAATAAGTTAAGTGGAAGATCAGACCTTACTGTCTATTATAATGATTTGCCTGCTCGTAGCAGTTTGCTATCTCTTCGTTCTTTGGACCTTGAAGCAACATTATGAGCTTAAAAATACATTTCCGGCAGTGGCGATGATCTTACTGTTCCTTTTTGTACTGTTTGGTGCTGTATTAATCTTTATAGCAACGGTTATAAATGCTGAGCTTGTATTGATGACAGTGCTTTTAATGATAGCGCTGGTGACAGTCTGCGCAGCAATTGCATTTGTGGCAAGGAATTTCCGAAGTATTAATAAGGGTTGCCTGCTGCTCTTAATATGTTATCTGTTGGCGGTTGGATACATAACTGTTTTTTCAAGAACAACTGCGGGAGACCATAGGATTTCATTATTTAGAACAGATCTGTTTATGAAGGCAATACAGATGCATTCAGCTGAACCACTTCGTCATGTGTTTTTGAACTGTGCATTGTTTATTCCGATAGGCTTTCTTATGCCATTGGTACAGCCTGAAAAGCTTAGGCATATTGTAAAAGTGATATTGTTAAGCATGACCTTAAGCATCCTGATAGAGACAATTCAGCTTATAACGCAGATAGGTCAGGCCGATTTGACGGATGTAACATTTAACACACTCGGTGGAATCATGGGATATCTCATCAGCATGATGCTTGTACGCACTTTATTTGCCGGAAATGATGTTGGAGATGACTATTAAACTGACAGAAATCATGAAGAAAAGAAACGCTTCAAATGGATAGACCGGTTATGAAAACTGAATATGAAGCCGGAAAAAATATATTAGTTGATTTTCTGGTCGTGTGCTGTATCGTATGCCGTCTTGGATTTCCGGGTATTCTTTCTGAATATTACAGCATACTGACACCGCTGTTTGACTATGGCTCATCCTTGCTGCAGATAATCCTTATCTTTCTAGTTAGCGGAGACACCGTAGGGGAGATGAAGCTTCTTGATCTTAAAAAGAAATATAGCTTAGTCTATTTGATGCTCGCTTTGCTAATTGCTCAGTCAATGTTGGTTGCAGGCGATAAGCTTAACGAATTAACTACCTGTATACGATTTATGATTACGGCGATGTTCGGATTATGGCTGGCTGACCATTATGAGGTAAAACGCCTGTTTGAGCTAATATGCAGGGCACTTTGGATTTTTGTATTAATAAATCTGCTGCTGTTTTTCGTGTTCTGCAGTGTCGGATTCTATTATGACGAAGAGGGAAGGCATATGTTCCGAGGTCTTCTTACCCGTAAAAATGGTATGGGTGAGGAATTGGCATATGGTCTTGTCCTGCAGACAGCATGGCTTTGCATGAAGCTGAAGGCCAACGAGAAAATAGAAAAGATATTTTATTTCATGGCAGCAGCTCAGGTTTTCTTATTGCTTGAGACCAAGGCTACAGGAGCTTTATTTACAGCAATTATCCCAATCGTATTTATACTCATGGAAAATCGGAAGGGAATCAAGCTGCCGCGCCTTCATTGGGGATATGTGTATATAACTGTATCGGCAATATTTCTGATTATTGCATTAACGATACTTCCGGTATTTTCACCACTGTTCGAACTAATCGGCAAGGATGCAACGCTTTCAAACAGAACTCAGCTCTGGGAAAAGCTTATACCGTTCATGCTGGATAGCCACACCTTTACGGGATATGGATTGCTGATGTTTTGGTATGATTCGGATGCCTTGCAGCGTCTGCAGTATCGTTTCGACAGAGACAGCTGGTTTCGTGATATGACCTACGGAGCTCATAATACCTTGCTGGAAATGTGGCTGGATATCGGACTTATCGGACTTGCTTTGTTTTTCCTTGTAATGATATACAGCTTCAGGCGCTATCGACATTTCAGTGAGAATCAGTATTGTGCATGCTCTGCATTCATGCTGCCGCTTTTGATACGAGGTCTGACAGAACGTTCGTTTACAAATTCAAACTATCTTACCTTGTTTTTGTTTGTGATGATCGGAATTGCCTGTACAGGAAGTGATGTTAAGCAGCCTCTGTATCCGCGCAGACCGTTTTTGAAGCAGGAGCTAGGCAATGCAATGGATGACAGGTAAAATCGATGACAGGTAAAAAGGTGTAAGCTATGAATGAATATGAGCAGTCAGGACGCATTGGGTATCTGGACGGCATTAAGACATTTGCGCTTTTTCTTGTATTTGCGCTTCATACCCAGAGAGGCTCGCTTGTCACAGATCAAAGTAATAATCCGTTATTGTTTTATGCGGCAAGATGCTGCATGCCGCTGATTTTTATGGTCAACGGAGCCTTGATTCTAAGGAAAGACAGCTTTTCATTTTCCTATTACTTACGGAAGATATTTGAGATTATCAGGGCGTTGATGATTTCGGGTATATTGGTTGGTATATATGTAGGACTTGTATATCACTTTTCTGTGTTTGAGACGCTGAAAGAGATAATTAAAGGCTTTCTTTCATATACGCCCTATGCATTTTTGTGGTTTTTTTATACCTTTGCTGTTATTTATACCATCCTGCTTTTTATATTTCCTTGGCTTAAAAAGAGGATAGTTTTGGCAGTAGGAATCCTGGCGATATGTTGTATTGGCTGGTCGCTTGCATCACTTTATTCAATCTCTAAGGGCGGGTTTTTCGTACAAGCGATAATAACTCAGCGCTTTCGGATTTGGACCTGGCTATTTTACTTTTGCCTTGGTTATTACCTCAGCATACAGGATGTTCAAAAATGGAATGCAAACACGATAAGGCTTATGACCTGCCTGATGACAGCAGTGTGCGTTATTTGGCAGTACTGGCTGTGTTTATGCGTGACGGGACAGATTGAATCAAATTATATGTATGATGACCTTATTATCATGATTTGGTCGGCTCTTATTTTTGTAAGCTTTATGCTGTCACCGAAAATGTCATCTATTATGTCGCGTTTTGCAAAGTATAGTTACGGTGCATTTTTGGTGCATGGGTTTATTATAGACTTTTTTCAACTCAGAAGCGAAGTAACCGGCGTGCTTGAATCAACAATGATTTGGGTGATTTTGGTGGCAGGCAGCTGGATTTTATCCTGGTTGTTGAACAGGATACCGGTAATTGGCAGGCTGTTTAATTATTGACAGGAGGAGCGTATTCCATGACTCAGCATCGCGTAACGGCGGTCATTACAACATATCATCGCGAGTGGAGGATGCTTCTTAGAGCGATTAACAGTGTTTTGAATCAGACAGTACCAGTATATGAGATATTACTGGTTGACGATAATGGGCTCGGAACTGTGTTCCAGAAGGAAATCGAGCAGGAAGTCGTTAAAATCGACAAGATTCGATATTTACCGATGCAAAAAAACAGCGGTGTAGCTGTAGCAAGAAATCTGGCAATCAACGAGGCTAAGGGAGATATCCTTGGATATCTGGATGATGATGACGAATGGTGTCCGGATAAGCTTGAAATGCTGCTTCCTTTTTTTGATGAAGCGTGTGCTCCGGCTCTGGTGTTTGGAACAGGACGTGTAATCAAGCATGATACCGGAAGGGAGCATTACAACTGGCAGTGGGAGATCTTCAAGAAGGAGCCGTCATACGCTGATATGCTTTATACGGATTATGTAGGTTCTGCTTCAGCCCCACTGATTAGGACAGATGTTCTTCAAAAATCAGGCGGGTTTCTGACAGACAGCCAGCCTGCTGCAGAGGATTATGAGCTATGGCTCAGGATTGCAAGGGAGCATAAGCTTCTGGGGCGAAGGGATGTTGTATTTATCAAGCATGATGAGACAACAGAGCATGTATCCGGTAATCTTCGCAAGGTTGGATTGGGCTTTAGAAACATTTACCGAATTCATATGGATGATTATGAAAATGAACCAAGGGCAAAGACTGCGATGCTGTGGAACATCTGCAGAACAGGAGTCAGGGGATTGGATCCTACAGTGATTCCTTACATTTTTGCATGGCTTTTGAGCAAAACAAAGAGACAGTAGACAACACAAGGGAGTGTGATAACGTGGAAAGCACGGAGGGCGGAAAAAATAAATATTTTCGACTGCTTCAGACAGTGGCTGTTTCCGGTGGTGCGCTTGTTGTCAACACAATGCTTACGCTTATGCTTGTTCCGCTAATTACCGATACGCTTGGTAATGACGCCTATGGCTTTGTTACACTCGGAAAAAATGTAGCACAGTATGCCATGATGATTACTGCAGCACTTAATTCATTTGCAGCAAGACACATTGTTGTGGCTTACCATAGGCAGGATATCCATAAGGCAAGGGTCTTTTTTACTTCAACTGTCTATGGAGATCTGATGCTTGGAACCTTGCTGTTTGTAATTGCATTATGCGGAATCGTTGTACTTGAAAGACTTCTGGTTATTCCGGATGAACTTGTTTTAGATGTAAAGCTCCTTTTTTTATTTGTATTCCTAAACTTCTGGCTTGTTACTGTGTCAACGGCATTTTCGGCTTCGGCACATATAAAAAACAAGCTGTATGTGGTCGGCATCTTTAAGCTGCTGTCATATCTTAGCGAAGCATTAATATTGATTGTATGCTTTCGTTTCTTTCCGCCTCATGTTTTTTATGTTGGGCTTGGACTTGCTGCAGCAGCATTTATAGTTGCAGCGGGGAACCTTAGGATATGTCGAAGATATACGCCAAAATTGCGTACCGACAAGAAAGATTTTTCATTTCAGGCTATCAGACAGCTTGTTATTGACGGTATATGGACATCCCTGAATTCCCTTGGAGATGCTCTAAACAGTGGACTTGATCTTCTGATTTGCAATCTGATGCTTACGCCTGTCGCAATGGGGCAGCTTGCGATTTCAAAGACATTTTATTCTATGTTTTTAAGCGTATTTGTTCTGGTTGGTCAGGCATTTGAGCCAATGTATCTTAAGAGCTATGCGTCGGGAAATAAAAAAGAACTGCTAGGTGAATTTCGTGTAGCGATGAAGCTTTCCGGTATGCTGTCAAACATCGTATTTGCAGGCTTTGCAGCCTTAGGAATGGCATTTTATAAGCTATGGATACCAAATGAAGATGTAGCCTTGATTTATATGCTGACGGTAATCGGCAACATGGTGACGATTCCGGGTGGTCCGATGCAGCCGTTATATTATATCTACGTGCTGACTTTAAAGAAAAAAATCCCGACGCTTATTACTATTGCCGGAGGATTGGTTAATGTATTAGGTATGTATCTGCTGATTCGATATATGGGACTTGGTGTTTATGCAGTAGTATGGACCACTGTAGGTGTCATGGCAGTAATTAATTTCGTAACTAATCCACTGTATATGGCATATGTCTTAAATATGCCTTGGTGGACTTTTTATCCGGGTATTATCAGAAATGTTATAGCCTGCGGTGCTCTAACTTTTGTATTTAAAGCATTTACCGTTTTTTTAATGCCGGATTCATGGCTTACTCTGATTATATCTGCACTTATTCTTGCACTGTGTGGAGCTATTCTGCATCTTTTGATAGTTTGCAGTCGTGACGATTGGCGCTTCGTTAGAACAAAGCTATTAAGGAGACATGCATCATGAATTATCAAAAGCATTTTGCAGTACTCAAATCAAAATTAGAGCTGCCGGAGTTTGACAGCCTGCTGCTGCCTGATGGTTGGGTTTTGAACTACCACAGAAATCTTAAGGTAAGAGCCAGTGCTGACAGACGCATTATATTGCTTGGAATTGCATGGCAGTTTTTACCTGAGCGAAGAAGTCCGATAGAGGAAATAGAGGCACTCTGCGTGCGGTTTGAGGATAAAATTCCGCAAGAAGAGATATTAAGGATGGAAGAAACCTGGTGCGGACGGTATGTGCTGTTGTGCCAAGGCACTGTTTTTACAGATGCATGCGGATTGCTTACAGTTTATTACGCAGACAAAGGAATCTCAAGCGACTGCACTCTGCTCGCAGAAGAGATGGGTATGAAGCGAGTCAATTATACCATGCCGCCGCATCGCATCATGAATTGGATGCCGGGACCGCTGACACAGTATAAAGGGGTATTTCATTTGCTGCCATCTCAGATCTGTCATTATGCGTCGGGTGAGCTTGAATCCAGACAGCTTCTTGCAAAGAGCTATCCGGGTATTTCAGATCAGGAAGAACGAATTAATCGTATTATTGAATGCTTCGATGCAGCCTTTAATAATCTGCAGGCAGAGCTGCCGTATACTAAGCTCCTTGTTGCCATAACAGGCGGACATGATTCTCGTGCAGTCTTATCATTGGCAAAGCATGCCGGTGTGGATATAGATGCATATACCTTGATGTATGACCAGATTTATGAAGGAGATGTTGAAGTCCCTAAAAAGCTCTGTCAGGCGGCAGGTATTCGTCATCATGAGATTCCGCGAGATAAGAGTCTGTATTCAAGAGAGCGGGAAGAGGAATATTTGGATCATATCTCCGGGGCTGTCTATGATGAGGACCGTATTTATTATGCATGCAGACAGTTTGATGCATTGGTAAATGAATTTGGCGATATAGCTGTGCTTAGAGGCGGAGTTTGGCCAAATGTCATGGAATGGTATCGTAGGAGCTTTACCTCAAACGGCCCGGGATTCGACTGCTATGACTGGTTTGGAGCACAAAAGGGAAGTATAGAGGAGCTCTCCCTTCAGGAATATTTTGCGTGGCAGAAAGAATATCCGCAGCAAGGTCTTTCTGTCTGCAATAGCTTCTACTGGGATCAGAGAAATGGATGCTGGCTTTCCGCAATAGAAGCAGGATTTGACCTAATCGATCATGTTACGTCACTGCATCCTGCAAACTGCCGTTATCTGATGTCAATGCTGATGGAATTTCCTGAACAGGAACGAATAGTAAACTATCATCAGTTTCGGATAGTTAAGAAAGCATGCCCTATAATGGCAGAGGTTCCGTTTGGAGGAAAAAAGCGCAGGAATGAATCATCCGGACGTGTCATTTATGACAAGCTGAAGAGAGGCATTCATCGCCTGCATACGCTTGGAATCAGAAAAACGGCAAAAACATATATCAGTATGATAAAAAACGGTCAGCAGGAAACAAGACTGCGCAAAAAACTTAAGCAGTAACAGTTGCAGTTGCAATAGAAACATAAGCTATAGAAACAGAAGCTATGGAAGGAAACGATATGTTAAAAGCATTCGTAACTGTAGTGATTCCAACCTACAATCGCGCGTCGGTAATTGAGCAATCAGTGCGAAGCGTACTGAATCAGACCTATGATAATCTCGAGGTGATAGTTGTGGATGATGGCTCAACAGACGATACGAGAGCTGTTATCGAACAAATCAAGGATGCCAGGCTTCGTTATATCTGGCAGGAAAACAGCGGTGCCTGTGCGGCACGCAACAAGGGCGTGCAGAATGCAAGAGGTGAATATATTGCATTTCAAGACAGCGATGATATATGGTATCCGGACAAATTAAGCAAGCAGATGGATATGATGCTGAAGATGAAGGCTGATGTCATAGTCTGTAAGATTGCCATGCATCGCCTAGACGGAACAGTCACGATGTATCCGAAGAGAATCAGAAAGGGCTTCATTTCCAGACAGAATGACATATTCGGCATAGGCACGCAGGCAATTGTTGCAAGAGCAGAGGTCTGCAGAAGCGAAAAGTTTACTGATGATATGCCGCGTTATCAGGATCTGGAGTGGATCTACCGGGTACTCCAGAATTTCTCTGTATATTATATAGACGAGCCACTTGTGGATTATAGGATAGGCAGTGATTCAATCAGTAAAAGTCCGGAGAAGATGTACGAAGCTTTATTTAAGCTGAATATACTATACCCGGACATAAGGAAAAAATGTCCGGCACTGGCACTTCATATCATACGCAACCTGTTATCGGGATGGATGGAAATGAGGAAAAAGGACCCTCGAAAAAGCCGCAAGTATCTGAAGCTTATATGGGCATATTTCACTGGTGCTGAGCTAAGTTAGGGGAATATCATGCAGCATGTTTTTTTAGTCGGAGCAAAGTCAATGGGCGCGTATGGCGGCTACGAAACCTTTGTTTATAAGTTAACAGAATATCATCAAAACAATGCTTACCTTAAATACCATGTAGCATGCAAGGCTAACGGCGACGGAAGCCTGGATGAGAGTTTGCTTAAGGGCATGAGGAAGATTTCAGATACAGAATTTGAATTTCATAATGTACGCTGCTTTAAGCTGCCTGTGCCGCAGATTGGTCCCGCACAGGCGATCTATTATGATGCAGCGGCGCTCAGGGCATGCTGCAGGTATATCAGAGAAAACCATATTGAGCATCCGATTGTATATATTATGACATGCAGGATTGGTCCGTTTGCGCATTATTTTTATAATGAGATTCATAAGCTTGGCGGAAGAATTTTTCTAAATCCTGACGGTCATGAGTGGCTGCGCCGGAAATGGCCGCTTCCTGTTCGAAAATACTGGAAATATTCAGAGAGTCAAATGGTGCATTATTCGGATTTGATTGTCTGTGACAGCATTAACATAGAGGCTTATATAAAGAGCCAGTATAAGAGATATAATCCTAAGACAACATATATCTCTTACGGAGCGGAGCTTACTCCGTCAGCATTAGCTGATGATGCAGAGATTTACCAGGATTTACTGGCTAAATCAGAGCTGACACCTGGTGAGTATTATCTGGTTGTCTGTCGGCTTGTGCCTGAAAATAATATTGAGACGATACTTAGTGAATTTATGAATAGCAGCACTAAAAGGAAACTGGCTGTTGTAACGAATTGGAACGAGAAATTCTATAATCATCTTGAGCAGAAGCTGCATTTTTCAGATGATCCAAGAATAGTATTTACAGGTCCTGTTTATAACAGTGATTTATTAGTTAAGCTGCGTGAAAATGCATATGCATATCTGCATGGACACGAGGTAGGCGGAACAAATCCGAGTCTCTTAGAGGCCTTAAGTGCTACAAAGCTGAATCTGATTCTGGACGTATCATTTAACAGAGAGGTTGCTCAAGAAACTGCACTCTACTGGACAAGGGAACCGGGCAGCTTAAATGCATGCTTGGAGCAGGCTGAGAAAATGTCGAATGAAGAGCGGGCAGAGCTTGGAAAATCAGCGAAGGAGCGTATACAACAGGCATACACCTGGCCTAAGATTGCAGGACAGTATGAGGAAATCTGGAGGCAGTAATAGAAAAGATAAACTAATTAAGCTGCAGCGGTTTTAACAGCATACCCGATGATCGAAACTGATAAGGAATGGGTATAACTACATAATATGAGGATAAGAACTGATGTCAGGAAGAAATTTGATTATTGCGGGAAATGCTGTGCCAAGCGACTGGGAGTTTCAGCGTGGTATAGAAGCTGCAACAGGCCAAAAATGGGAGGTCATGCGCTGCTGCATCAATGAGTATGACGGAATTAAAAAGTATACAAGGTATCTAAAGTATATGTTTTTTCCTGTTTACCTTGCAGTAATCAGGAATCGTTACAGGGAAATTATTTCCTGGGAACAGTTCTTTGGCCTTGTGATGGCCTGTTACCTTAGGATATTTCATGTAAAGAAGTGTCCTGAGTTAAATATTATGACCTTTATATATCGTCCGAAAAGGGGCATCATAGGCAAGCTATATTATTGTTTTGTTCGATTTGCAGTGAGTTCCCGGTACATTAATAAGATATATGTATTCGGAGCGAGTGAGATAGAGCATTATGTGTCCTTGTTCGGTGTAGAAAAGGAAAAATTTGAATCTGAGATTCTTGGAATTGCAGATATTGCTGACACGGTTCTGAAGATGCCGAGCATGAGAAGCGATAAGTTCTATATTGCACCCGGACGCAGTAATCGTGACTATGATTTTCTGCGGACGGCCTGGGATGAGATTGATGAAAGACTATGCATTGTCTGTGACGTGGAAACAGCAGAGGACTCTTCTAGTATACATTATGAAAAGAAGCTTCATGGCAATGAATATCTCAGGCTTTTGGCAGATGCGTATGCAGTGATTGTTTCGCTTAAGTCTGAGGATTTTTCATCAGGACAGCTTGTGCTTTTGCAGGCAGCAATGCTTGGAAAGCCGGTCATTGTAACAAAAAATGATACTGTGCGGGATTACCTGACGGACGGTGAAACAGGATATATTATAAGTAAGGACAGTGAGGAACTGAAAAAGGCTATGGAACGTCTTGATGATTCGGAAATATACTCACGCATGAGCAGCAATGCCCGCTGCAGATTTGAAGAAAGCTTTAGTCTGTATGAGCTTGGCTGTCGTATAAAGCGGCAGCAATAGTTATAATGAATATAAGCGACTCTTGCAATACACACACTTTAGGCAGTATTATATTGCTTGAATTGGCGAATGAGCCTGGGATGGTTCAAAACATAGAAACAACAATTTGGTGACTGTATGAAGAGAATAGTATCAATTCAGGATATATCATGTCTTGGGCAGTGCTCATTAACAATAGCACTGCCTATTATATCTTCAAGAGGTATAGAGGTGTCTATACTGCCGTCTGCACTTATGAGCACGCATACCGGAGGCTTTACGGGATATACCTGCTTAGAGCTTACTGAGGAGATGCCGAGGATAGTAGAGCATTGGATCAGTGAAGGAATCAGCTTTGATGCCATATATACAGGCTATATAGGTGATGTTAGACAATTTGAGCTTATTAAGTACTGCAAGGAAAGACTGCTTCTTCCTGGCGGAAAACTGATAGTAGACCCTGCAATGGCAGATAACGGCAGGTTATACTCAGCCCTTGACAGCAATATAGTAGGAGGCATGAGAGATATAGCGGCTTTCGCAGATTTGATTATGCCAAATCTTACTGAGGCTGCATTTTTATTAAATCGTAATTATAAGCCAAGCTATACAAAGGCGGAGCTTACTGATATGCTTAAGGAGCTTTCACACATGGGTCCTAAAGAGGTTATAATTACCGGAGTGTCTGAGGGCGAGAACAGGATAGGGGCTATGTCCTATAATGCAGAGACGGGCGATATCGACGAGTTCTACACTGAGCGCCAGCCTAAGAGCTATCACGGAACCGGTGATATATTTGCATCAATAGTTGTTGCAGACAGGCTTAACGGACTTAGCATGCATGAGTGCATTGAGGACGCATGTACATTTATAGGAAAATGTATACAGAAGACTTTGCCTGAGAAAAACCATGAGTACGGAGTGTGCTTTGAACAGGTGTTGGCAGAAGAGCGTGGACAACGCAGGTTCAATGGACGGGTTGTGGTTCACAATAATTAATTCATGTGCTATACTCTAAACAATAATGACTATATACAGAGGTACATACAATGGGCAGATATAAGCGCGTAATGCTCAAGCTCTCGGGCGAGGCATTGGCAGGAGATAAGCATACAGGCTTTGATTTAAAGACAGTTGAGGCTGTAGCTGCAGAGGTTAAGCAGGCAGTTGATGACGGAACAGAGATAGCAGTAGTAATCGGAGGCGGTAATTTCTGGAGAGGACGTACCGGCAATGAGATTGACAGAGTTAAGTCTGATCAGATAGGCATGCTTGCAACAGCTATGAATGCACTCTATGTTTCAGAGGTATTCAGAACTGCAGGCATGGATACAGCTATATTCGGAGCCTTTGAGATACCGGGCATGATGCCGATATTTGATAAGGATGAGACAATGAAGGCACTTTCAGAGCATAAGGTGGTATTCTTTGCAGGCGGAACCGGCCATCCGTACTTTAGTACTGACAGTGGAACTGCACTCAGGGCTATAGAGATTGAAGCTGATATCATCCTGCTTGCCAAGGCAGTTGACGGAGTCTATGATTCTGATCCTAAGACTAACCCCAATGCTAAGCGATTTGATAAGCTTACTATCAGTGAGGTGGTTAAGAAGCAGCTGCAGGTTATAGACCTTACCGCATCAGTGCTGTGCAAGGAGAATCATATGCCGCTTGGAGTATTTTCATTAAATGAGGCAGGCAATATTGCCAATGCCTTAAGCGGTAAGATAGACGGTACTATAGTTACAGCAGAATAACATAAGGCATAATTCAAGTAAGTAATCTTTCAGCACGCATTGAGCTTTTGGTAAAAAGCTTAGAGTGACTGTACAGAGGCAATATGCGCTTTGGCAGATGCCAAGCAGTGATAACATTAATTTAGAACGGTAAAGGAGACAAACTCATGACCGAAGAACTCAATATCTACAAGGAAAAAATGCAGAAGACTGTTGACGGTCTTGCAGAGAACTTTCAGAGCATAAGAGCAGGCAGAGCAAACCCGCATGTGCTTGACAAGATTAAGGTGGATTATTACGGAACACCTACTCCGATTCAGCAGGTTGGCAATATATCTGTTCCGGAGGCTCGTATTATACTCATTCAGCCATGGGAGAAGGCTCTGATTAAGGAGATTGAGAAGGCTATCAATCTCTCTGATATCGGTATCAATCCTACAAGCGACGGAACAAGCGTAAGACTTGTATTCCCGGAGCTTAACGAGGAGAGACGTGCGGATCTTGCCAAGCAGATCAAGAAATACGGTGAGGAAGCAAAGGTAGCCATCCGTAATATCAGACGTGATGCTAATGAGAAGACCAAGAAGCTTGAGAAGAGCGGTGACTTCACAGAGGATGATGTTAAGCAGGCTGATAAGGACGTACAGAAATTCACCGATGATTTCATCAAGAAGGTAGAATCAATGGTAGAGGTCAAGACCAAGGATATCATGACTGTTTAATTTAATGCAGCTTGCAGGTATGTCTTACATGGCTTAATAAAGCCTGTATTGGCTGCCTGCAAGATTCATTAAGCATTATCTTTGATTAAACATTTGAATTTTACAGGTAAGAAATATGAGTGATCTACATATACCGGAGTCGGTTGCAATCATAATGGACGGCAACGGACGCTGGGCCAAGAAGCGTGGACTGCCGCGCACCATGGGACACAAGGAAGGCTGCAAGGCTATTGAAGCACTTGTCCCGGAGGCAGGCAAGCTTGGCATAAAATATCTTACAGTATATGCATTTTCCACGGAGAACTGGAAGCGGTCAGAGGAAGAGGTTTCAGGTCTTATGAACCTCTTTAGATATTATGCATCGAGACTGCTTAAGAGTGCTAAGGCAAATAATGTACGTATCAGGATGATTGGCGACCGTACACGCTTTCCTAAGGACATCATAATTGCAATCAATAAGCTTGAGGATGAGACTCGCGACAATACCGGACTTACCTTTGTGGTTGCGGCAAATTACGGCGGCCGTGATGAGATAAGACGAGCTGTGATGAAGTATCGTGATGCAGTTCATAATCTGGGAGAAGCTCCGGATGATTCAGACGGAGAGCTTACTGAAGAGGAATTTGCAGGCTATCTTGATACAGCAGGCATACCTGATCCTGATCTGCTTATCAGAACCTCGGGAGAGCTTAGACTCAGTAATTTCCTTATATGGGAATGTGCATATTCGGAGATAGTTATAACGGATACGCTTTGGCCTGATTTTGACAGGGATGAGCTTGTCAAATGTATCGAAGAATACAATAAAAGAAACCGCAGATTCGGAGGAGTTTAGTATTGTTCCTTAAGAGACTCTTAAGCGGAATAGTTTTGCTGGCGGCAGCAATAGTCCTGTTTTATATAGGCGGCATGCCGCTTCTTGCTGCATTTTGCATTATCTCACTTATAGGGCAGAGAGAGCTTTATCATGCAATAGGGATAGACCATAAGGGACTTGCTGCAATAGGCTATGTGCTTACGGTCATATATTATATACTCATAAGCTATGACGGCATGGGTTATATGACCTGCATGATAGTGGTCTCACTGCTTTTATTTATGACAGCGTATGTCGTAACCTTTCCTGAATACAAGACAGAGCAGGTTACGGGGGCATTTTTCGGCATGTGCTATGTTTCTGTACTGATGAGCTTTGTTTATCATACAAGAGCATTAGCTGACGGCGTTTATTTTGTGTGGCTCATACTTCTTAGTGCATGGGGCAGCGATACCCTGGCTTACTGTGCGGGACGCTTGTTTGGCAGACATAAGATGGCTTCAAAGCTTAGCCCGAAGAAGACCATAGAGGGTGCAATCGGAGGCATAGTTGGTGCGGCACTTCTTGGTCTTATCTATGGAAGTGTATTTAAGACCGGATTCACGACTGATTATCCTCAGGTGGTTTGTGCTATGGCCTGCGCTGTCGGTGCAGTTATATCAATGATTGGAGATTTGGCAGCATCAGCTATCAAGAGAAATCATGACATCAAGGATTATGGCAATCTGATACCGGGACACGGCGGCGTATTGGACAGATTTGATTCTATGCTTTTTGCGGCTCCGGCTATTTATTATGCAATAATTCTGACCCAGGGCTTTATGCGCTGATATTTAAGTCAATGTGAGCTAAAGTATCTTAAGCTTAGTAAACAATTATAATAACGTGTTTGCCGGCACTGGTAAAAGTACGAATTGCCACTTGCTTACACGCTCTCACGAGAGGCAGATATTTTTGCCTCATATTAGGGTATTAAGAGGATGTAATTAATGAATCTATCTATTTTGGGGTCAACCGGTTCAATAGGAAGGCAGACTCTGGAGCTTGCCCGAAGCTTTGATGATATCAATATCACCGGGCTTGCGGCATTTGGCAATATAGAACTGATATATGAGCAGATCCAAGAGTTTAAGCCTGAGATCTGCTGTATTTATGATGAAGATAAGGCCAAGGAGCTTAGAACCAGACTTAAGCTTGAGGAAAGCAAAGTTAAGGTTGTAAGCGGGATGGACGGTCTTATTGAGTGCGCCGTATGGGAACACAGCGATACTGTACTTGTAAGCGTTGTAGGCATGATAGGCATAAAGCCTACTATTGAGGCAATTAAGGCAGGCAAGGATATAGCTCAGGCTAACAAGGAGCCGATAGTATGTGCAGGACATATCATCATGCCTCTTGCAGTAAAGCAAGGCATCAGCTTCATGCCGGTTGATTCGGAGCATTCTGCTATATATCAATGTCTGCAGGGCGAGGACGGCAATAAGATAGACAAGATATGGCTTACTGCCTCAGGCGGACCCTTCAGAGGTAAGCATTTGCAGGAGCTTAAAGGCATTACGCCGGAGGATGCACTCAAGCATCCGAGCTGGAACATGGGCGCTAAGATTACTATCGATTCCTCAACTCTGGTTAACAAGGGGCTTGAGGTTATCGAGGCTCATTATCTCTTTAATGTAAATGCAGACGATATCATCGTGGCTGTTCAGCCGGGCTCTGTTGTACACAGTATGGTGCAGTTTGAGGACGGTGCAATCAAGGCTCAGCTTGGTGCTCCTGATATGAAGGTGCCGATAGCATATGCGCTTCATCACAGACATAGGACTGCGTATGCAGGAGAGAAGAAGCTTGGCTTTAAGGAGCTAATGAATATTCATTTTGAAGAGCCGGATTATGCTACATTCAAGGGCTTAAGCCTAGGCATTGAGGCTTGTCGGCGCGAAGGAAGCCTGACTACAGTTTATAATGCTGCAAATGAAGAATGTGTTGCAGCATTTTTAGATAGACGCATAGGCTATCTTGATATAACTGACGGTATTGAGAAGGCAATGAAGAGCATAGACTTTGTGGCAAATCCGGATCTTGATGATATATTTGCTGCAGAGCAGGAAGCAAGGAGCTATATCAGGAAGCTTTATAAGCTTGATTGATAGAATATGATAAGTCTTATAGTATCTATAATCGCATTAGGTGTAATTATAATGATCCACGAGCTGGGTCATTTTCTTGCGGCTAGGGCTATGGGTGTAGGTGTTATCGAATTTTCGATAGGTATGGGGCCTAGGCTCTGCTCTAAGGTAGTGGGAGATGTGCGTTATTCGCTGAGGGTATTTCCCTTTGGCGGCTCCTGCATGCTGCTCGGAGAAGAGATGGATGAGTCGGAGTACCTTGATGAAGATGAGGCTGATTTGACAAGTCTTGAGGTGTCTCAGGCTGTGCTTGCTGACAAATCACACCGCTTTAATGCAGGTGAATTTAATAATGTAGGCTTTGAGCATAACGAACGTAAGCTTGACGGAGATTATTATATAGTTGACGGGAGAAAATATCCAAAATCAGCTCAGTTTGTTACTAAGGCTGCGTGGAGACGATTTATAGTAATTGTGGCAGGACCAGTGTTTAACTTTGTCCTTGCATTCATACTGTCCATGGTTATATGCGCGTGGTTTGGCTTTGATAAGCCTTATATTAGGGATGTACAGGCTGGAAGCCCGGCGGCTGAGGCAGGTATAGAAGCAGGAGACCGCATATATGCTATAGGCACTAACAACAGCAGGATGTCGGTTGAAAGCTCAAGAGACCTTCAGGTGTTTATGTATGTCCATGCAGATGAGCTTGCAAATGCAGATGCATTTACCGTATATTATCGAGATGCATCAGAAGGCAATATTAAAAGGCAGGCTGTCCTAAATCCGTTCTTTGATAAGGAGCTTAATCGCAATAGGCTCGGCTTTTCCTATAATTCGGCATATGACAAAACCGACGGAATCATAGATACGATAATATGCAGCCAGTATAATGTTAATTATTGCATACGCTCGAGCATAGAATCTCTTAAGCTTATAGTAAAGGGCAAGGTTACAAGGCAGGATGTCATGGGACCTGTACGTATGGTGGCAGTTATGGATGAGACTGTCAACGAGGCCGCAGATTACGGACTTAAGTCATCAATACTGACACTGTTTGATTTGATGCTGCTGATATCAGGCTCATTAGGCTTTATGAACCTTCTGCCGCTTCCGGCACTAGACGGAGGAAGGCTGATATTTATAATCATTGAGCTTATTACACGCAGGGCTGTGCCAAAGGAATTGGAAGCTAAGATTCATACAGCCGGCATGATACTGCTGCTTGGGCTTATGATATTTATTATGATAAATGATGTAAGTATGCTGGTTTTCAAATAATTCAAGTTATGATGTTATGAAAATATTAGAACAGTGGGGATATGCAGCTGCTTAGTCAGCATATGATATAGGGGTGACAGGCATGAGGATGCTTACACATGAAGTTAATATAGGCGGAGTCAGAATAGGCGGAGGCAATCGTATTGCCATACAGTCTATGTGCAACACCAAGACAGCTGATGTTGAGGCAACTGTAGAGCAGATACTGCGTCTTGAGGAGGCAGGCTGCGAGATAATAAGAGTCGCAGTGCCTGATAAAGAGGCAGCTGCAGCATTATCAGCTATCAAAAGCCGTATACATATACCGCTTGTTGCTGATATACATTTTGATTATAAGCTTGCACTTGCTGCTATTGATAACGGCGTGGATAAGATAAGGATTAACCCCGGCAATATAGGCGGAAGAGAAAGGCTTGAGGCTGTAGTAAGAGCTGCAGAGTCACGCAATATACCGATAAGGGTAGGAGTAAACTCAGGCTCTCTTGAGCATGAGCTTATCAAGAAATACGGCGGAGTTACAGCAGAGGGCTTGGTTGAGTCAGCACTTGACAAGGCACGCATGATTGAGGATATGGGCTATGGCAATGTGGTTATAAGCATCAAATCCTCAGATGTTCTTATGTGTGTCAGAGCACATGAGCTTATTAAGGACAAAACCACACATCCGTTGCATGTAGGCATAACTGAGGCCGGTACAGTATGGGCCGGTAATATTAAGTCATCAATAGGACTTGGCATCATACTGCATGAGGGTATAGGAGACACAATCAGAGTAAGTCTTACCGGAGATCCTGCAGAGGAGATAAGAAGTGCCAAGCAGATACTTAAGACTCTTGGACTAAGGCACGGAGGCATTGAGGTGGTTAGCTGTCCAACCTGTGGCAGAACCAGCATAGACTTAGTTAATCTGGCAGAGAGGGTCAATGCTCTGGTAGCAAATGCACCGTATAATCGCCTTGAGATGAAGGTAGCCTGTATGGGCTGTGTTGTTAACGGACCGGGCGAGGCAAGAGAAGCGGAGCTTGGCATATGCGGCGGCAAGGGCGAGGGACTTATCATCAAAAAGGGCGAGGTCATAGCTAAGGTGCCGGAGTCGGAGCTGCTTAATGCATTTAAGGCAGAGCTGGACAAATATCTGTAGATAACTTTTGGTGTGTGCAGCTGTATGGACAGCGGCTTAAGTTAGACCGTAACATTCTTAGAGATTATCACTGTAATGTTGTGGTGATAATAAGGTTGCCGCTGCTTAATACACCTGCATATAGATTTTTTATCGATAGTTACATTTGGTTGAATTGACAGCACATGAGTATTTTCGCGGAAGTTTTTCAAAATTTGGATATGGATTTGTCAGATAAGGAGCTCATGAAGAATGCTGAGGTCCTTAAGGTTGCTGTGCCGGAAGACAGGTCTGCGCTTACAGTATATCTGCGTAATAAGGAGGACTTGCCGAGAAGTACTTTAACTGAGGCTGAGGCTGCAATCAAGAGTAAGATATTTGGCGGCAAAAACATTAGAGTCAGCATAATGGTCACAGGAGTCTCTTCCCGCATAGGAGGCTCAAGCAACAGTCAGACCTCAGGACAGAGCAGTCACGGAGCTTCCGGCAATGGCAATGCGGCAAGACATACCTCAGATTCAGGCAGTCAGGGCAGAGGCAGCTTTGATAAAAATGCAGGAGGAAAATTCCTTAAGAAGCCGGGGCAGACAGGCTACAAGGAGGCAGATACCAGATATACTCCTAAGCAGGATAAGAAATCTCAGAATCCAGATGTTATATATGGCTATGATTTCAGTGGTGAGCCGCTAAGCATTTCAACCCTGCAGGAAGGCATGGGTGCTGTTATAATTAACGGCAAGCTCTTTGGAATAGAGATTATCAAGACCCGCAACGGTAAATTTATATATAAGTTTAATATATCAGATGGTACGGACTCTATATCCTGCAAGCTTTTCTGTGATGAAAATGCTAAAAATGAGCTTGAATCCAAGCTTAAGGACGGAGCCTATGTATCACTGTCAGGAGAGCTTGAGCCTCCTAACCAATACAGCCCGGAGCTAAGCATCGGACGTATCAGAGGCATCAAGAAGGCTTCTGATCCAAGAGCCTCACGCATGGATAAGCATGAGGGTGCAAAGAGAATAGAGCTTGATCTTCACACCAAGATGAGTGATATGGACGGCATAGGTGATGTCGCGGATTATATTAAGCTTGCAG
The DNA here is from genome assembly GCA_963595005.1 of Acutalibacteraceae bacterium. Taxonomy (GTDB): domain Bacteria; phylum Bacillota; class Clostridia; order Lachnospirales; family Lachnospiraceae; genus Avilachnospira. Next base: position 24,336 of record CAVBGP010000012.1, read on the forward strand.
ATAAATGGGGATGGAAGGCTCTGTGTATAACGGATAATAATTCTGTTCAGGTCTTTCCGACTGCCTCGCACTCACTGCCTAAGGGCTCTAAGCTTAAGCTGATGTATGGTCTTACCGGCAATCTTGTAAATGATGACAAGGATGCAGTAAGAAATCCGAGAGGTCAGAGTCTTGACGGAGAATTTGTTGTATTCGACTTAGAGACTACAGGCTTTTCAATGATGAAGAACCGTATCATTGAGATTGGTGCGGTTAAGGTTAATAACGGCAAGATAGTAGAGCGCTTTTCAGAATTTGTAGATCCTGAGATTCCCATACCTCCGCGTATCACTGAGCTTACATCTATAACAGATGCTCAGGTTAAGGGTGCAGGCAATTATCAGCACTGGATACCAAAATTCATCGAGTTCATAGGAGAAGGAGATGTGCCCGTTGTCGGACATAATGCTATGTTCGATGTGGGCTTTGTTAAGCACTATGCAGGACTATTAGGCATAGAGTTTAATCCTACGGTTGTTGATACAGTTGGTCTTTCTCATATGCTGCTCAAGGATTTGTTCCGTAATAAGCTTGATAATGTAGCTAAGGCACTCGGAGTAAGTCTGCTGCATCATCATAGAGCGGTAGACGATGCAGAGGCCACTGCGGGTATATTCTTAAAGTTTTGCGATATATTAAAGAAACGCGATATTACTAATCTTGATGAGTTATGGGAGCAGGATGATATGGATGCTCCTACTATCAAGAAGATACACCCGGATTCATTTACCATGATAGCCCGCAATGATTTAGGCCGTACTAACATGTACAGGCTTGTTTCGTCTGCGCATATAGACTATCTGTTTGGCAATGAGCCGAGAATGCCTAAATCTGTCGTTAATTCTCTGAGAGACGGTCTGCTTATAGGAAGCGGAACTGAGGACGGCGAGATATATGATGCGATATTCAGAGGCGTCGGAGATGAGGAGCTTCTAAAGATTGCGGAGTTCTATGATTACTTTGAGGTGGTTCCGCCGTCGTGCCTTACCTATCTTATAGATGATGACGGCACACCTGTATTTGATACAAATGATTTGCGTGATGCTACGAGACGCATAATAGACATAGCCGATAAGCTTGGAAAGCCGGTTGTAGCCTGCGGCAATACGCATTTTACTGAGCGCGAGGACGTAATATACAGAAAGATTATCAAGTACTTTGAGGCTGCATCTAAGGGACGTAAGTTCAATGAAGGAAAATACAGCAGTGAGCTGTATCTGAGAACCACGGATGAAATGCTCAAGGAATTTGCATTCTTAGGAGAGGAAACAGCTAACAGGATAGTTATAGAGAATACTGAGCTTATTGCTGATATGTGTGAGCGCATAGCTCCGGTAAGACCTGATAAGTGTCCGCCGGTCATCGAAAACTCAGATAATGAGCTTAAGGATGCCTGCTACGCAACAGCTAAGAGCATGTATGGCGAGGAGCTTCCGGAGATAGTTAAGACTCGACTTGATAAGGAGCTTAATTCAATTATTTCTAACGGATATTCTGTCATGTATATCATTGCTAAGCGACTTGTACAAGACAGTATGGAGCATGGTTATCTGGTAGGATCAAGAGGCTCTGTAGGTTCGTCTCTTGCGGCTACCTTCGGAGGCATATCAGAGGTTAATCCTCTGCCGCCGCACTATCGCTGCCCGAATTGTCATTATTCGGACTTTGAGTCTGAGACCGTGCAGGAATATAAGACTCGTGCAGGCTACGATATGCCGGACATGAACTGCCCGGTATGTGGCACTCCGCTTATCAAGGATGGCTTTGACATACCGTTTGAAACCTTCCTTGGCTTTAAGGGTGACAAGGAGCCTGATATAGACCTTAATTTCGCAGGTGTATATCAGCCAAATGCACACAGGTATACTGAGGTGCTGTTTGGTAAGGGACAGACCTTTAAGGCAGGAACCGTAGGAACCGTGCAGGAGAAAACAGCCTACGGCTACGTGCTTAAGTATAATGAAGAGAGAGCGGCCACTGTAACGGGAAATGTCACTGAGGCAAAGCCTATGCGCCGAGCAGAGATAGAGAGACTTGCAAAGGGTTGTACCGATGTAAGACGTTCTACGGGTCAGCATCCGGGCGGTATAGTCGTACTTCCGCACGGGGAGGAGATTAATACCTTTACTCCTGTACAATATCCTGCCAATGATGACAGCAACATGGTTACGACGCATATGGATTACCACAGTATCGACCATAACCTGCTGAAGCTTGATATACTAGGTAAGGATGACCCTTCTATGGTAAGACAGCTGCAGGATATCACCGGACTTGATCCGATGAAGATACCTATAGGTACGCCTGAGATAATGTCGCTCTTTATGAACACAGATTCTCTCGGCATTACACCGGATGACATAGGCGGTACACCCTGCGGAACTATGGGAGTGCCTGAGTTCGGAACTGATTTTGCTATGCAAATGCTTCTCGAGGCTAAGCCTCGATATGTGTCGGACCTTGTACGTATAGCAGGTCTTGCCCATGGTACTGACGTATGGCTTGGAAATGCACAGAAGCTCATAAGTGAAGGCACCTGTACAATTGATACTGCCATATGTACCCGTGATGATATCATGATTTACCTTATCAGCATGGGAGTAGAGCCAGGCATGAGCTTTAAGATTATGGAGCTTGTCCGTAAGGGCAAATTCCCGAAGGATGCCAAGCATGATGAGTACTGTGATATCATGCGTGAGCACGGAGTTCCGGAGTGGTATATCTGGTCCTGCGATACTATCAAGTATATGTTCCCGAAAGCGCACGCTGCGGCCTATGTAGTTATGTCCTGGCGTATAGCTTACTATAAGGTGCATTATCCGCTTGCATACTATGCAGCATATTATACAGTTAAGGCGGATGGCTTTGACTATGAGAAGATGTGCGTGAATCTGCCGAAGCTTCGTCAAAACATAGCAGAGGTCAAGGAAGTAATGAATGGCAGGGATTATACTGCCAATGATAAGCTTCTGTACAGAGATATACGTATAGTTGAGGAGATGATGGTCAGAGGCTTTGAGTTTGAGCCGATAGATATTTTCAAGGCCAAGGCAAGCGAATTTATCATAACAGAGAACAATAAGATTATGCCTGCACTTAATTCTATCGCCGGACTAGGTATGAATGCTGCCATCGCCATAGAAGAGGATGCCAAGAACGGACCATATCTCAGCGTGGAGGAGTTTATCAAGCGGACCAAGGTCAGCAAGACCAACGCAGAGCTCTTGCAGCGTCTTGGCCTACTCGGAAGCATTCCAAAGTCTAATCAGCTGAGCATCTTTGATTTGATGGGGAATTAGAGGTTAAATAAATGTAGGCTATGTTATTGAACCCAGCCACACGGGGGTAAAGCCTTGTGTGGCGAACTCACCCACCCTAAAGATGAAGCTTATGCGCCTTGAAATGTAAATCAACGTTTAAAGAGTCAGCGCATGGCTGAACTGTAACTTTTTATGTTATGGATTTTCAACTGTTCTTAACTCAAATATTGAATCTTAACTTTAAAAGAGTTATAATGCAGAAAAAGAGTTAAAATGCAGGTGATGACATGGAATATCTTAAAAAAATTCTTGGAGTCAAGGTTACCTATGAGAATGTGAACTTTAAGCACATACCCAATTTTATAGACGCAAGATATCGCTTACAGATGGTGTCTTTGAATGCGCAGAAGATGATATTTATTTATCCAAAGACAGAACTGGAGCAGATTGTAATACTGAAAAAGCATATTGCTTGGATACAGAAAAATGAGAACTTGCCAGTTGTGCTGGTGCTAAAAGAACTGGGCTATCGACAGAAGGAATATCTGATTTGTGAGAAGATTCCTTTTATTGTAGAGGGAAAGCAAATTTATATACCATTTATGGCAGTGTATTTGCAGGAACAGTGCAGCGCGGAAAAAATGCGACGTAAAGAAATACTGCCATCGGCACAGATGCTTCTACTGCATTTCATTTATGGAGGCGCACAGGAACTAT
>CAVBGP010000013.1:0-27762 GCA_963595005.1 Acutalibacteraceae bacterium
TTCTAATACATTCGTACAAAAAGCTACACTTTCTGTCAAAATAGCTATTGACAAATCTTTTCAAAGTCATTATTATGGGCAACATAAATCACGCAAGGGCGCATGGTACTTTAAAAAACAAAGTTCCATGCGCCCTTGCGTGATTTTATTATATAGGTGTTGATGAATGCGAACGTAGGAATGCAAAAGCACGTAAGTGCGAAGCAATCCGTCACTTTTATAATATGTAGTGCCTGCAAATACATAAACATCTATATTTACATATAAACATTAGGGAGGACAAGCATATGGACAACTTCATTATTGCAGTAACCAGAACCTGCGGAGGCGGAGCTACTGCCATCAGCAAGATACTTGCGTCAAAGTACCATATCAGCCTCTATGACCGTAAGCTCCTGCAGCTTGCAAGCGAGGACAGCGGCATCAATGAGAAGCTGTTTGCGGCGGCCGATGAGACTATGAAGCAGAGCTCACTCTACAAGGTATCCAGAAAGATCTATAACGGAGAGATTATTCCTCCTGAGAGCAATGATTTCACCTCAAACGATAACCTCTTCGCTTTTCAGGCTAAGGTGCTTAAGGAGCTGGCAGAGAAGGAATCCTACATATGCATCGGCAGAGGCGCTGATTATATATTAAAGGATCATCCGAGAGTGCTTACTGTTTTCCTCTATGCGGATCCGGAGTTCTGTATCAACAAGGAAATGAATCGTATGGGCTATACCTACGATGAAGCAAGACGCTATGTATTCAGAACGGATGAATATCGTTCAGGTTATTACAAATATCACACCGGCAGAGAGTGGAAGAATCCTTACAACTATGACCTCTGCTTAAATACCGGCAAGATGAGCAAGGAGCAGGCTGCAGAAATCATAATGCACTGCGTAAATGTAAGATTCGGAGTTCCGATTCCTGATTAATTATTGTTACCCCGCCGATAACAGTGTACAGCTTAAGCTGCATATTGCTTACGGCATATCATAACATAATAACCCCTCAATTCAAAAATGCTTAAGATGCAAAGCTACCTGAAGCATTTTTGAGACGATGACAATGTGGTCTCGTACTTATTCACCATAAGGGTGGTAAGCGCGAGACCATTTTCATTATAAACCTGTAAATGTCTAACGCCATCAGCAAGCTGCAAAGCGAAGCTGTAAAGCGTCAATAAACATTTACATAAGCATCAAGTTCAACGCGGAATAAAGTTATCCGCTTTGTTCTATAGAGACAATGGTCTAAAAGGAGGATCAAGCTAATGAAAAAAAGAGTACTTTCATTATTAACAGCAGGCGCACTTGTTGCCTCAGCACTTACTGGCTGCGGATCAAGCTCAGCAGAATCAACTGCAGCTGCTTCCGGAGCAGATGCCGGCACTGAAGCTGCAGCTGCCGCAGACGGCGACACAATTTCCTTTGGCGTAATTGCGCCGCTTACCGGACCGCACGCACTTTACGGTGAAGCCGGTAAGAATGGCGTTAACTTAGCACTTAAGGAGATTAATGAGGCAGGTGGCGTTAAGATCGGTGATAAGTCCTATACCTTAAATGCAGCTGTTATCTGTGATGATAAGTCAGATTCAACAGAGGCTATCAGTGCTTACAACAACTGTGCTTCATATGACATAGTCGGAATCATCGGTACCTACGCAAGCTCTTGTACCAAGGCATTTGCAACTCAGGCACAGAGCGATGGACTTGTTGTTATCACTCCTGTATCAACCAATGCAAGCATATGTAAGATAGGTGATTATATCTTCCGTGCATGCTTCTCAGATGATGCACAGGGACCGGCAATGGCTGCATTTATCAAGGATAAGCTTGGTGCCAAGAAGGCAGCTATCATCTACGGATCAAACGAGGACTACTGCACAGGTCTCTATGAGTCAATAAGCAAGTATTTCGATGAAAATGGTGTTGATTATGTAGTTTATGAGTGCACCTCAACCGATACCGACTTCAGTGCTCAGGTTTCCAAGGTTGTTGCTGAGGGCTGCGATGCAATTGCTTATCCTAACTATCTTGATACCGCTCCTATGCTTATCCAGCAGGCAAGAGCAGCTGGCTTTACCGGCGGAATCGTTGGTGGTGACGGCTGGGACGGCTGCGATACTACAGGACTTGAAGCAGACTTTGAGAACACCTATTACCTCAACCATCTTGACTTTGGCGACACCTCTGAGGCTGTTCAGAGCTTCGTAACAAAGTACACAGAGGCTTACGGTTCAGACAGTCTCTGCGCACCCGGCGCTCTCTACTATGACACAGTATATATGCTTAAGCAGGCTATAGAAGAGGCAGGCTCTGCTGACCCGGCTGCTATCAAGGATGCACTTGCTAAGATTGATTTCAACGGTGTTACTGGTCATGTAACCTTCGATGAGAACGGTGATCCGATTAAGGCCTTCACTATCGAGACCTTTGAGGACGGCAAGGTTACCTACTTTGACAAGGTAGGCGGCGAGGAGTCTTAAATTTAAGCTTTTGATAATTGTTCAGTACCTTTCATATCAAGGTTTTCCTGAAGAAAAGGATGGTACTTAACAGTTACCTTCCAATACCAATGTAACTAGAGCTGTCCTAAGCATATATATTTGTTACAGACAGCTCCTATACCAACAAAGCACGAAACCTTCAAAACGGGTTTCCTTGATGCTTAAGACTCAATCTGATGAGCAGCCTGCAATGACGCAGACAGTATTGCCTGCAAATGCGGCTGCTCTTTTACTGCTTCAAGGGAATTGGTTGCTGAAGCAACCAGGCCTCGGTTCTAAACGAACAAGGCACATTCTCTTGTAAAAAACCTGATAAGCATTTACCGCAAAAGAGCACTTTGCTAAGGCTTTTCAGTACAGCTGAGACTTAAGCTATCAAAGTAAGGAGGAAATAAGATGCTTTTATTTCTACAGAGTCTTACGAACGGACTCAATCTAGGTTCAATATATGCACTTACCGCCTTGGGCTACACTATGGTTTACGGAATTATCCGAATGATAAACTTTGCCCATGGTGATTTCATTATGATAGGCGGCTTCACTTTATTTTATACAGTTCCATTTATGGATAATCTGGGTGTTCCAAAGCCGCTTGCAGTTATCATTGCCATACTTGTCTGTGTGGCAGTCGGAGTACTTACAGAGCAGATAGCTTATAAGCCGGTCAGAGGACACGGTTCCATGACAGCACTTATCACTGCTCTTGGCATGAGCCTTTTCCTTGAGAACTTAGCTCTCGTACTCTTTGGTACTACACCAAGAAACGTGCCTGCAATGTTTGATCTTCCAAATATTACAATCGGAAGCATTTCCCTGCAGGGCAAAACACTTATGACCTTATCAATCGGTATCATTACTATGATAGCCTTGATGATCTTCGTACAGAAAACAACCATCGGCAAAGCAATGCGTGCAGTTCCTGAGGACCGCATAGCTTCTGCCCTTGTAGGAATAAATGTAAACAGAGTTATTACTATTACCTTCGCACTTGGCTCCGGACTTGCTGCAATAGCTTCTATGATGTATGTCACCTCATATGTCAGCATCAAAAATGAGCTCGGCATCTCTCTTGGTCTTAAGGCCTTCGCTGCAGCAATACTCGGCGGTATCGGTTCTATACCGGGTGCCATGATAGGAGGACTGCTGCTTGGTCTTATTGAAATCTTTGTTAAGGTATATCTCTTCCCTTCATGGTATGAGGCTATAACCTACGGACTCCTGATACTCGTGCTTCTCATCAAGCCTACAGGACTCCTCGGCAGAAAAGATAATGAGAAAGTCTGAGGTACAAGCTATGACAGGTTCTTACAAAAGACATTATTTGATAAATCTGGCAGGCATAATCGTATTGTTCGCACTGCTTTGCCTGCTCTTTGATACCGGCATACTGGGACGCAGAACGGAATACGTCAAGGGTCTTGCCATAATAGGAATGTACAGCATTATAATGGTTTGCTCGCTGAATCTGCTTACCGGCTACATGGGTGAGTTTTCCTTAGGACATGCAGGCTTCATGTCCATAGGTGCCTACAGCGCAGCGATATTTACCTCAATGCTTGCTTTATACAATGTGTCCATTCCGGCACCGATACTCTTTGTAATATCACTTATTATTGCAGGTATAGTTGCAGGTATATTCGGCATCATAGTTGGTATCCCGGCTCTGCGTCTTAGAGGTGATTACCTCTGTATCGTAACAGTTGCCGTTGCCGAGATAATCAGAGTTATACTCTGCAACCTCTCAATTCCTGCGATCACTGGCAGCTCAACCTTCGGTAAATCCTTTGCAGGCATTCCTAAGATTGCTGACTTCCATTATGTATTTATTGCAACAGTTGTATGCGTAACTCTTATGTATATGTACATCCGCTCACGCTTCGGTCGTGCCGTTACAGCTATCAGAGAGGATTACATTGCAGCAAGTGCTTCAGGTCTTAACGTTACTAAGCACAAGGTTATGACCTTTACCATATCGGCATTTTTCGCAGGTGTATCCGGCGCTATATATGCACTTAGCATCACCTCGCTGCTGCCGACCTACTTCAACTTCTCAAAGTCATCAGAGTTCCTTGCCATGGTTATCATGGGAGGCAGCGGCTCTATGACAGGTTCAATAGTTGCAGCACCTATACTCTCTGCTCTTCCGCAGATTATATCTTATATAAATGCTGACTTTGCAAGCTATCGTATGCTTATCTATGCTGTACTGCTTATAGTCATCATGATATTTAAGCCATCAGGTATATTCGGAAGCTATGAGTTCTCTCTTGAGAGACTTATCGACAGAATCACCGGCAAGAAGCCGGCAAAGGCCGCAGCTAATACCGTTGCTGCAGCTAAAAGCACTGAGGGAGGTGACAAATAATGAGTGAGAAGCTTACTCCCGTACTTGAGACTAAGGGACTTGGCATAGCGTTCGGAGGTCTTAAGGCCAACAACGATGTAAATATAGTTATCAATCCCGGTGAGCTTATCGGTCTTATAGGACCTAACGGTGCCGGCAAAACAACCTTCTTCAACCTTATTACCGGAGTGTATCAGCCGACAGAGGGCAGCTACTATCTTAACGGCAGCAAGATGAACGGCAAGACCACACATCAGGTAGTTGAAGCAGGTATAGCACGTACCTTCCAGAATATAAGACTCTTTAAGAAGATGAGCGTGCTTGATAACGTAAGAGTCGCCTTCAATAAGGACATGAAGGCAAGCCTCTTTGATTCCTTCCTTCGCACACGTAAATTCAGAGATGAGGAAGAGGCAATCTACAATAAGGCTATGGAGCTTCTTGCAATGTTTGATCTCGATAAATATGCAGATCAGGCAGCCGAGAACCTTCCCTACGGTCAGCAGAGAAGGCTTGAGATAGTCAGAGCTCTTGCAACCGACATGAAGCTTCTGCTGCTTGATGAGCCTGCTGCCGGCATGAATCCGACAGAGACAGAGCAGCTCCTTCATTCAATCAAGATGATAAGGGAGCATTTCCATATACCGGTACTGCTTATTGAGCATGATATGAGCCTGGTTATGAATGTTTGTGAGCGCATATACGTGCTGAACTTCGGCGAGATACTTGCATCGGGTACCCCGAGTGAGATATCACAGAACCCTGAGGTTATCGAGGCTTACCTCGGTAAGGAAGCATAAGGAGGTGCGGAATGCTTAAGATTAATAATCTGAATGTGCACTACGGTGTCATTCATGCGATAAATGATGTATCAATAGAGGTGCCTGACGGAGAGATAGTTACTCTTATCGGTGCAAACGGTGCAGGTAAAACTACTATACTGCATACTATTACGGGACTTAAGAAGGCTACAAGCGGTTCCATACTGTGGAACGATAAGGAGCTTACTAAGGAGCATGACTACAATATAGTCAATCTCAAGATGGCTCATGTGCCTGAGGGACGTCATGTATTTGCTCACATGACAGTACAGGAAAATCTGGAGATGGGTGCAGCCTTTACTCCTGAGAAAAACGGTGCTGCAGAGGTTATGGCTGAGGTTTATGAGAAGTTCCCGAGACTTAAGGAACGTGCAAAGCAGTTTGCAGGTACCCTGTCAGGAGGTGAGCAGCAGATGCTTGCCGTAGGACGTGCTCTCATGAGCAGACCGAAGATACTGCTGATGGATGAGCCTTCCATGGGACTCTCTCCTATCCTTGTTCAGGAGATATTTAATATCATCAAGGAGCTTCATGAGCAGGGACTTACCATATTGCTGGTTGAGCAGAATGCGCGCATGGCTCTCTCCATTGCAGACCACGGCTACGTACTTGAAAACGGCAAGATCAAGATGCATGATGATGCTAAGGCCCTGCTAAGCAATGACGAGGTTCGTAAGGCTTATCTTGGTGTATAAGGTGTTGTACTGAGAGCTAAGCTTACTGTATATAGGCAATGCAGCTTATACGGATGAGCGAATTGCTCCGCACTTACATGCTTGCTCAAGTCTCCCGATGTTTCCGATGATTCCCCGTTTTGTCAAGATAATCGGGATGACTTTAAGCAGATATAACTTTTTCCGGCAGCCCGGGCTCAGCTGAGCCCGGGCTGTTCCTGGGGTGTTTAATGTATTATTATATTTTCAGCATATAACTCCGCCGCCAAGCACTGTATCTCCATCATAGAGTACTGCTGCCTGCCCCTTTGTTATTGCGCGCTGAGGCTTGTCAAAGCTTATATGCACATCACCGTTAGAAAGCAGACTCGCAGTTGCCGGCTGCTCCTCCTGACGGTATCTAATCTTAGCCTTGCAGCTAAACCTTTCTGCGGGAGCCATGCCTGCAATCCAGTTAAAGTCAGTGACATTAAGCTCTGTCCCAAACAGCTCTTCATTGCTTCCAAGCACTACCTCATTGGTTTCGGGTCTTATATCTACTACAAAGGTTGGCTTGCCAAACGCTATGCCAAGTCCCTTGCGCTGTCCTATCGTATAATTGATAATACCCTTATGTCTGCCTAAGACCTTGCCATTAGTATCTACATAATTGCCTTCAGCATAGCTCCTGCCGGTGCGAAGCTTAATTACTTTTGCATAATCTCCGTCCGGAACAAAGCAGATATCCTGACTGTCGGGCTTCGCTGCATTGACGAAGCCGTTAGCCTCTGCAATGCTCCTGACCTCGCTCTTGCAGAGAGCTCCAAGCGGAAACTGCGTAGCACGAAGCTGCTCCTGAGTCATGGAATAAAGCACATAGCTCTGATCCTTGCTTAGGTCCAGAGCCTTCTTAAGCTGAAATGTACCGTCAGAAAGCTCTTCTATCCTTGCATAATGACCGGTAACTACATAATCGCAGCCTAGAACCTTGGCCCTGTCAAAGAGCTTGTCGAATTTCATATAGCGATTGCAGTCTATGCATGGATTTGGCGTAATACCCTGCTCGTAGCAATGAATGAACTTCTCTATAATCTTCTCATTGAAATCCTCAGAGAAATTAAAGACATAGTACGGCATACCAAGCCTGTAGGCAACAGCACGTGCATCCTCTATATCATCAAGTGAGCAGCAGGTATGTCCCTTGTCTATACCTGCATCCTCATTGCTGTATAGGCGCATGGTACAGCCTACGCACTCGTATCCCTTATCCTTCATCATCAGAGCAGCAACTGAGGAATCAACTCCGCCGCTCATCGCTATCAATGCCTTATGTGCCATATTATTAACTGTCTATGCTGTCTGAGGTCTTCCTCAAGTTAGTCTCAAGGAACTTATTGAAGCCTACCCAGCCATCTTCATTTTGCGCTTCCTTGGAATTAAGCGCCTCATACATAGTCTCCACCTTGGCATCCATATTATCGGCAAAGCTTAATATCATTGCCTCGATTAATGCCGGCTTCTTGGGTGAGCCATACTCGAGCTCTCCGTGGTGTGAAAGTATCATATGCAAGAGCTCTCCTGCCAGACGCTTCGGAAACTTTGCTATCCTTGTTATGTGGTTATTGACCATCTGATAGCCTATAACTATATGTCCGAGAAGCTGTCCGGCATCTGTATAATCATTTGCAGGAAATGAAGAAAGCTCATGGAGCTTGCCTATATCATGAAGCATGGCTCCTGTTACAAGCAAATCTCTGTTAACAAAGCCATAGTGCCCTGCCATATCATCACAAATCTGTGCAACACTTAAGGTGTGCTGAAGCAAGCCTCCGATAAAGCCGTGATGCACGGACTTTGCAGCACTGTGCGATGCAAAGCTCTTCATGAAGCCCTCATCCCCAAAGAAGCTCTTTAACAGCTGTGAGAGATAAGGATTCTTGACGCTGTCAATAAGATCAAGCAGCTCAGACTTCATCTTATCTATATCAAACTCAGTCACCGGGAAATAATCACCCGGATTATAGTTACCCTCCTCAGCCTTAAATATCATGTTGCAGTTAAGCTGTCTGTTGCCGTTAAATACCGTAACCTGACCATCAACCGTCACATAATCCATAGGCTCAAACTCTCCTATGCCGGGACTGTCCGGATCCCAGACTTTTCCGTCTATCTGACCTGTCTTATCCTGCAGTATGATGTTGATGTATTCCTTGCCGTTACGCGTTGTTGCACTGTTCTTGGTCTTGCACAGATATACATCATGTACACGCATGCCCTCGTTTAAAGTCTCTATATATTTCATGGTATTCCTCTTGTGTATTAAAATTTTCTCCAGGTCTCACGATTTAATAATCCGAGAATCGGCAGTATCTCAAGTCGTCCTATAAGCATATCCATACTAAGTACCAGCTTAGTAAAACCCGAAAAGTCTGCAAAGCTGCCCATGGTTCCGTTAATGCCTATTCCGGGTCCTATATTGTTAAAGGTTGTTATAACAGCAGTCACTGTAGATAAACCATCCTTACCCTCCGGCATAATCAGTAATACAGATACCGCCATTATGACTATATATACAAATGTATACACACCCGTACTTCTTATAAGCTCATCGTCCACTGCCTTGCCGTCTATATGCACACGCTTAACCATGTTAGGCTTAAGCTGTACAGCCAGGTCCCTTGCAAAGGCCTTAGTCATAATCAGAAGCCTTGATACCTTATAACCGCCTCCGGTAGAGCCTGCACAGGCACCAACCAGCATCAGAGTTATTATAACCATCTGTGACAGATGCGGCCAATTGTTGATATCATCGAGGGCGTAGCCTGTGGTGGTCATGATTGAGCTTACATGAAATGCAGCATTGTGTATGGTAAGCAGCGGATTTGATATCATACCCCCCTGACTCATCAGATTCCAGCTGATTATAGCTGTGGCTGTCAAAGCAATTAATCCATAAAGCCTAACCTCTTCTATGGCAAATGCCTGCCTTACCTTCTTCATGAGTATAAGGAAGTAAAAATTAAAATTGATACCGAAGACAAACATCGATATGCCTATAACAAGCTGCTGTGCAAGTGTATATGGCGCACAGCTTGTATTAAGCACTCCGAAGCCACCCGTACCTGCAGCTCCAAAGGTTATGCATAAAGCATCAAAAAAAGGCATGCGCAATAAAAGCAATATAACCAAGGTCACTATGGTCATAGCCGTGTATATGTAATACAAGAGTCTTGCCGTATCCTGTGCCTTCGGTACAAGCTTAGATACAACCGGTCCCGGACTCTCTGCCTTCATCAGATTCATCTGTGAGCCGGATTTAAACCTGACTATGGCCGACATAAATACCAACAGTCCCATACCGCCTATCCAGTGTGTAAAGCTTCGCCACAGCAATATACTTCTGTCCACTGATTCTATATCAGTAAGTATGGTAGAGCCGGTAGTAGTAAATCCGGATACGGTTTCAAAAAATGCATCTACAGGACTTGTTACCGTTCCACTTATAAGAAAAGGCAGCATGCCTGTCAAGGAGGCTATAACCCAGGTTAAGCCTGTAGCAACCAGTCCTTCCTTAGACTGCAGCTTTATTGATTTCTTAGTTATAAATCTTGAACCTATGCCAAGTACCGCACATATCGCTATCGGTACCATAAACGGCATAATGCTCTCATTATATATAAGTGCAGCTAAAAGCGGCAGCATCATTAATGCAGCCTCTATATACAGTACTGTTCCTATTATCTTTGCAACAAATAACAGATTCACCCTTCAATTATCCTGTCTATTATCTCTTTGCAACTATATCATCCAGTGATTGTATGCTCTTATCTGTGGTCACTATAATAACATAATCATTTATCCTTATCATATTGCTTCCGGCAGGAACTACAAACTCTCCTCCCCTGATAATACCTGCTATAATAAGATTCTTCTTGAGATTAAGCTTGGCAAACGGTATGTTCAGATACCTGTAATCCTCCGTTGCCTTATACTCTCCTATCTCAATACGGTTATCCAGATAACGGAACAGGGTTGCTACAGTCTTGCCTGCTCCTGCACTTCTCGCTCTAACGTATTGCGCAATGATGTCTGCACATATAACCTTCGGAAATACCACTGAATCAAGAGCAAGCACCTGTATGAGATCGCTCATATCGGTACGGGTAACCTTGGTGACTATCTTGGCCTTGGAGATATTTCTTGCATAATTGGCTATGACTATATTTTCCTCGTCTATACCTGTAAGCGGCACAAATGCATCTGCCATCATGAGCCCGTGCTTAGTGATAAAGCGCTTATCTGTTCCATCTCCCTTGATAACCTCGCAGTTTTCAAATTGCTCGGAAAATGCCACGCATTTTTGCTCATCCTGCTCTATAAGTCGGACATGTCTGCCTCTGTTTAGCAGCATCTCAATAAGATAATGGGCTATGGTACCTCCGCCGACTATCATAACCTTCTCAGCCGGCATATTGGTTACGCCTTGGGACTTGATAAAGGCTCTTATATCACTCCTGGTGGCAACCATGGTTATATCATCACCCTCCTGAACCACAAAATCACCGGAAGGGATGATAACCTCATCACCTCTTACTGCTGCACACACCAGTGCCTTGACATTAGGATCATCCTTACGTATCTGCTGAAGACTCTTGCCTACCATCTTGTAGCCAGCCGTTACATGCATGGTTGAGATAACAACATTGGTGCCCTCAAATACATCCATGCGGCTTAGCGCCGGGAACTGCAATATATTGAATATCTCTGTTGCCGCCAGAAACTCCGGATTAATTATCCTTGATAATCCAAGCTTGGCCTTAAAGAATTCCGTCTGTCTAGAATACTGAGGATTGCGGACTCTCGCTATGGTTTCACATTTGGAGAACTGCTTAGCTATAAGGCATGAGAGCAGATTGACCTCATCAGAGGTGCTGACTGCTATAAATACATCTGCCTTATCGACACCTGCCTCCTTTAATAGCTCAAGGTTGGTGCCGTTTCCGAGCACAGTCATAACATCCAAATCCTCGGATATATTATCGAGCGATTTCTTAGAGTTATCTATTACCGACACATTATGTCCGTCATTGACCAGGGTTTTGGCAAGCTCTCCGCCTACCTTGCCGCAGCCTACTATTACCGCATTCATAAATCATTCCTCGTAGTATATAGTTGTAACAATTCAGCACGCATCCGGCTTTTTTTAAGGATAAACAAGCACGCCAACATTTTTGCAGGCGTCACTTTGTATAAAAGTCTCGGATTGCTGCGCTTGCTTCTCAATTTGTCAGAATCTGCGCCATGCTTCACGGCTGAATATGGCAAGTATCGGGAATATCTCAAGCCTGCCTATAAGCATATCGGCACTTAAAACCATCTTGCCAAAATTAGAAAAGGCCTCATAATTGCCAAAGGAGCCATTGATGCCTATGCCGGGACCAGTGTTATTAAAGGTCGCCATTACTGCGGTAAATGTAGACATCCAATCCTTGCCTTCGATGCTCATGAGCAGTGTTGATACTATAACTATCAGTATATAAACATAGGTATAGACGCCTATGGCCCTGATGACATTTTCATCAACCACCTTGCCGTCAACATGCACCTTCTTAACCATGTCGGGATGAAGCTGCACTGCCAGATCTCGCATAAATGCCTTGCCCATAATAAGCAAACGTGAAATCTTATATCCGCATGAGGTTGAGCCTGCGCACGCACCTATAAACATAAGGCAAACTATCACGCACTGTGAAAGATGAGGCCAGTTATTGATATCATCTATGGCAAAGCCCGTACTGGTCATGATTGATGCAACATTAAACAGCGCATTATGAATCGTAAGCGGTGTAATTAATCCGCTCTGATGCGTGAGATTAACTGCGATTATGGCTGCTGATCCTAAAGCAATTGTAAAATACAGCCATATCTCCTCCATGCGAAAGGCCTGATCAAGACGCTTAAGCAGCAGAAGGAAATAAAAGTTAAAGTTCATGCCGAAAGCAAACATGCCTATACCAAGCGCAATCTGCTGTGCCAGGGTATAGCCTGCCGCACTTGAATTAAGCGGCATAAAGCCTCCGGTGCCTGCCGTACTAAACGTTGCACAGACAGCATCATACAGCGGCATCCTTAAGAACAGCAGCACGATAAATAAGATAACTGTCATACCTATATATATGCCGTACAGTATCTTGGCTGTATCTCTGGCCCTTGGCACAAGCTTTGATACAACTGCACCTGATATCTCCGCCTTGATGAGATTCATCTGAGAGCCGCTCGAGAATCTGACAAATACCGACATGAATACAAGTACTCCCATGCCGCCTATCCAGTGCATAAAGCATCTCCAAATATTAATGCTCCTCGGAACAGCTTCTATATCCCCTAGTATAGTCGCTCCTGTTGTTGTAAGTCCTGACACGGTCTCAAAAAACGCATCAAACGGATTGGTTGTTGCCCCACAAAGCATAAACGGCAGCATGCCGACTACAGACAGTACTATCCAGGTAAGTCCGGCTGAAATAAAGCCTTCCTTAACCTTAACCTTCTGCTCTCCCTTGGATATGACCCACAGCACCGTGCCCAAGCACAGACCGACTATACTGGGAATGATGAAACACCATACGTTTTCCCCGTAGCAAGCCGCAAACAAAAGCGGCACCAGCATCAGTCCCGCTTCAACATTAAGAGCCACGCCTATTATTTTAAAAATAACAAACAGATTCACTTCAACACCCGATAGACGCACTGCATTTATGGATATACCGAATATGACACTTCCTCTGCAGATTCGTCGATGACTGGATTATAGCATGCAGTTTGAAATTTGTACACAAATTAGAACGATTGGGATTGCATTTGCAGTATGCCATCTTCATCAACATTTACATCAAATGACAGCTCGGTAAGCCTCTGATACAGCTCGGATGCAGCTTGTGTCTGAAGCTTAGTCAGGACTCCGTTGCTTCGCTGACAGGGAATTAGCTTAATCATAGGCGGCTCGTCATCTGTAAATAATGCCTCTAAGAGCAGAGTCTCTCCTGTGCGGTTATCAAATAGATAATTGCCGAGACTGTAGATAATCGGGACTCCCTTATAATATTCAAAGCCCTGAAGTACGTGCGGATGAGCACCGACCACCAGGTCTGCACCGGCATCAATGTATCCTTTAGCCAAGGTACGCTGATACTCCTCAGGAGTTTCATTTTTCTCAATACCCCAATGTATATAGACAATCACATAGTCATAGCTTTGCTTTGCCTCAGTAATTGCAGTATTAAGCCTTGAGGCTTCATAGGTCTGGAACAGTCCCGGCAGCTCTGCGCCTGCGTACCAGTCAGCAGAGGGAGAGACTCTTGTTGCTCCAAATATTGCAAAGCTAAGCCCGTTAACAGTGCATACGGCAGGAGCAGAAGCATCTTCTATATTGTAACCGCCGCCTATCCTCTTGATTCCGGCTTGATCTAAGGTATCCAAGGTATCGCAAAATGCATCCCTGCCATAATCCAGGGTGTGGTTATTAGCAAGAGTCACAACATCAGTACCAAGCTCTGTGAGTATCTGCACATAGCTTGGATCCGTGCGATAGGTGAACTGCTTATCTGCCATAGCCTCACCTCTAAGACTAAAGGGAAACTCTTCATTTAGTATAAAGAGGTCTGCCCCCTGCATAGCTTCAAGCATCTCGTCATCTGCAATTGCGGTAATTCCTGACTGATCATAAGCGCTAAGATAATTGTCAGGAAACATCACATCTCCTGCAAATGCCAGCAGTGCATTCTTCTCCTCCTTAGTCTCAGGGCCTTGTGATTCTGCTGCTGATGCTGAATCTGTGGATTGGATGTCATTGACACTTTCATCATTAACGGAATCATCAGTAGTCTCTGTTTGGTCGTAATCGCCGCCTTCTGCCAAATTTTCCCATGGCTGTGTACCAGATTGCTCTGCCTTGTCTGTATTCCACTGCCACGTAATTATCTTTGACATAGCTTGTTCTATAATTACAGGCTTTCCCGTAAAAAGAAATACAAGAAGCACAACAATCAGGAACATAATTGCTATACAGATTAATAAAGTTAATGCCTTTAATACATTCCTCATAATGCAGATTCCCTGTTAGGACTATGCCTGCGCAGCTGCAGGCACCATATATTATAAAAGGGACTGCCTTGCGACAATCCCTTGTAAAAAGTCTGTATATAATACAATTATCTCTTTGAGAACTGTGGAGCCTTACGAGCCTTCTTGAGACCGTACTTTCTACGCTCCTTCATACGAGAATCTCTTGTAAGGAAGCCTTCCTTCTTAAGAGCTGCTCTGTTCTCCTCATCCTCATGAAGAAGAGCACGTGAGATACCATGTCTGATAGCGCCTGCCTGACCAGCGATTCCGCCGCCATGAACATTAGCCTTAACATCGAACTTACCCTCTGCACCGATAGCTGCAAACGGCTGACGAATGATAACCTTAAGAGTCTCAAGACCGAAGTACTCATCAATGTCCTTTCCGTTAACGGTAATCTTACCGGTTCCCGGAGTAACATAAACTCTTGCAATTGACTTCTTTCTACGACCTGTGCCGTAATACTGTGTAGCTGCCATTTATACTTCCTCCTACCGATTAAAATGTAAGCTCTTCGGGCTTCTGTGCCTGATGCTTATGATCCGGTCCGCAGTAAACAAATAACTTCTTATACATAGCGTTGCCGAGTGCGCCGTTCGGGAGCATACCCTTAACTGCGTGCTCGATAACCTGCTCTGGGTGCTTCTCAAGCATCTCTGAAAGTGTAAGAACCTTTGTTCCTCCGATATACTTAGAATGGCTGAAGTATGTCTTCTGGTTCATCTTCTTGCCGGTTACCTTGAACTTCTCAGCGTTTACAACGATAACATAATCGCCTGTATCAAGGAATGGAGTATAAGTAGGCTTATTCTTTCCTCTTAAAACCTTAGCCACTTCTGAAGCAAGGCGTCCAAGAGTCTTATCTGTTGCGTCAACAACATACCATTTTCTCTCGATGGTAGCCGGTGTAGCCACATAACTTTTCATGGTTACCCTCCTAATATAAATATTTTAATAGGTTAATGCTTCAAGCCGGGGCTAGTGGTTTGTGCATTAAAACATGCCGTCTTTTCGAACAGCTATTGTATTATACGTTTTGAGGCATATTCTGTCAACATAAAAATGCCTGTTTCGCTACGGAATTCGTCAGCCCGGTCCGTCAGATACCACCGATGATGAAGCTCCTCCAGGTCCGCTTGTGCTGCCTGAAGAGATTGAGCCCGGACCATCACTGGATATAACCGGCTCTGATGTACTGCTGCCTCCCGGACTGTTGCTTGTACCTGTGTTGCTGCTTCCTCCCGGACTGTTCGATGTACTGCCGGAGGATGTTTCTCCCGGACCTGCGGTACTTGTATTGCTGCCAGTATTTCCGCCGGTACTGTTAGTGTTATTACTTATGCTGCCCGGTCCGTTTGTATTAGCCGCTGTTGTGGTCTCCGTTGTATTATGTACAGAGCTTGCAGTCTCTCTGTTCGAGGCACTTGTTGTCTGACCTGCGGCAGTAGTTGACGATATAGGACCATCTAAAGGTTCATCAGATTCATCTAAATCACCCGGCAGCATATCCTCGGTTGAAAGCTCTGTAGGTCTTGCCACAGATGACTCCTTGATGATGCTTCCGTCTGCAGCGGTAGGATATACTACATTGCCGTCTGAGTCGGTAGGGATAACAATATTGCCATCAGAGTCAGTCGGATAGATATAATTACCATCCTCATCAACTCCGATAGTTGACTTATTGTTCTTGGATGAGCTCTTTGAGCTGTCCTCCTCATCCTCCTCTGCAGGTGACTTAGTCTCAGTCGTTGCTGCTTTCTTCTTCTGGATTACACCGCCATCAGTTGCAACTGATTCTATTACCTTGCCTTCCTTATATCTGCCTGAGTCTGATTTTATCTTCTCGGATATATTGAGTACAGCATTAGTAGGCTGGTAGTTGCTGTCTCCGAACAGGAATTCATGAAGCTTTATTACGTTGGATTCAAGCGTCGTAGGAACTACGCAGTCTCCCTTGCTGCCGATATTGGCATCGCCTCTTGACCAAGGGAATCCGCCTGTATCAGCGATATTGTACTGAGTGATATGCTGTGCCATATCCACTACTTCATTGAACTCAATGTTGGTTGCAACCTGTGGGAAGCAAACAACCATGATGTTGTTAAGCACTGAGAAGTTTGCATTCTTTGCCTTGGCAAATGCAGCCTTTAATATATTTCTCTGACGCTCAGTTCTTGCAAAGTCGTTATCCATGTAACGCAGACGTCCGTATGCAACGGCCTGTACGCCGTCGAGATGCTGCTCTCCGGTGCTGGTCAGCTGCACAGAACCAATCTTGGTAACCTTAACGGTCTCGGTTATATATGCATTAATGTAGTAAAGTTCCGCCTTAGATATAGGTATGTTATCAACGCCTCCCAGGATGTTGATACCCTCCGCAACCGCCTTCCAGTTAAATGCAACATAATGCTGTATATTAAGATCCAGATTCTTATTAAGTGCCGCGAGAGCCTGCTCCGGTCCGCCTATAGCATAAGCCTGATTAATCTTATTGTAGGAGTTCTTGTCCGATATATTGAGGTAGGTATCTCTAAATACCGATACTATCTTGATATCACCGGTATCCTTGTTGATGCTCACTATCATGATAACATCAGAGTTTATACCACGTTCAACGACGCTGTCGCCTCGGCTGTCTACGCCAAAGACCGCGATATTCCAATAGCCCTCCATCTCCTTCTTCTTCTCGACAGAGATGTTGTTATTCTCGACTGCCTCGAGCCTTACCTGAGGACGTGCAATCATATTCCATGACTTCAGCACATAACCATAAGCAAATATCGCAACAAGCGTTAATATCTCTACTATAGAAGCTATGATTATCCTCTTGATACGTGACTTCTTCTTTTTTTCCTTGTCGCTGGTTATCTTCCTGCGGTCTACGCTGGTATCCGCAGTATTAAGCTCCTTAGGAGTTTTGTGAGACTTATGCTTTGACCCGTTTAAATCAAACTCATCATAAGCTGCTGAAGGCTTTGATGCACTGCCTGAGGCTCTGTACGAAGCACTGCCTCTGCTGCTGTTTGATGCGGCACCTGTACCTCGGCCGACTTGCTGACCTGCCGCAACTGTTCTTCGCTGCTGTGTGCTGTCAGTTCTTCCGCTCGTTGCTGCAGCTTGTGATACATTGCCTCTGCTTCCTGTATTCTGAGCGTTCTGTATTTTTCTGCCTTCTCCGAGCCCATTGCCTGCAGGTGCATTCTGCTTTGCACCGTTAGAATTAACCTTTGGTGTAAATGCTGTATCGTATATCCTTTCCTCCATATCGAGGCTTTCAAATATATCGTCCGCAGCATCTTCATTTAAATAATCACCAATGACACCGGCTTTGTTACTTCCGGTGTCTAATGTCTTATTAGGAGACTCATCTATATCGAGGCTCTCAAATATATCATCATCAGTATGCATTTTTGAATCCCTTAAATATGGTCTGGAAAAGAATCTTTATATCCAATCCGAATGTCCAATTTTCAATGTAATACAGATCAAAATCTATACGCTTGCGTATGGATGTGTCTCCGCGGTAGCCATTAACCTGAGCCCATCCCGTAATTCCGGGACGAACCTGATGCTTAATCATATATCGCGGTATCTCCTCTTTGAATTTTTCAACGAACAGCGGTCTCTCTGGTCTCGGTCCTACAAGACTCATATCTCCCTTAAGCACATTAAAAAACTGAGGCATCTCATCTATATTAAAGCGTCTTATAAAACGTCCCACTCCGGTCACTCTAGGGTCGCCCTTGGTAGTCCAGCGCGCAGCCTCCTCTTCAGGAGTCTGTACATACATGGAACGGAATTTGTACATCTTAAAAGGCTTATTATGCAGTCCAACTCGTTCCTGTGCAAATATAATCGGGCCCTTACTGGTAAGTCTTACTGCGAGAGCGGTTATAAGCATGATTGGGCTGAATATCAAGATGGCAAGCACGGCCCCGCAAACATCAGTTATCCTCTTGATAACAGCATTGAACGGATTCGTAAGCGGGACATGCCTGATATGAACTATGGGCAGTCCCTCCAAATCCTCTATATACGGGGTCGTGGGAATAATATTATGATAATCAGGTATGAACATTGTGTGAACGCCTGATTTCTCGCAGGTGTTCACTATAGGCTCAAGATACATGTAGTTCTGAAGCGGAAGCGTCACCACTATCTCGTCCAGTTCATTATTATCTATAACATTGCGAAGGTCAGACAGATCGCCCAGCACTCTAACGCCATCAATCAGGCTGCCCTTCTCCAGTGAATCCGATAATATGCCAAGTATATGATAGCCCCACTCCGGATTATCTCTGTTCTTCTCTATGAACCCTTCAGCTGCCGCAGAATAGCCGACCAATATCATATGCTTCTGATTGAAGCCCTTGGCTCTTAATCTATGCAGTGCATTACGCAGGACATTTCTAAAGAAGGTCTCCAGCACGATATTGATTCCAAAGAATACCACTATCATCCTGGTTGAGAAGTTACTCAAGTAAGGACCTATACCTGCATGGTTACGTCCTGCATAGAGAACAAAGGTCACTAACATCAGACCTATGATATTAGCCTTGCATATATTGCCAAATTCCCTGCGGCGAGACTGTATACGCTTTGGTGTATACAGATTCAGTATCCCATAGAGTATCACATACAGAGGTATGATGACAATTAATGCCCTAAAGTATATGGCTGCCGAAAGTGCTCCCGGTTCTCCCTCAAGTCCAAACCTGAGGTTGATAATCAGATGATATGCCAAGGCATATGATATGGTTATCACGAAAGCATCCAGCAATACATGCAGAAGATTTAATTTTGACTGATTGTTTTTAATCATTAAAAAACATTATACAGTACAGCTGTAATTTTTCTATGTAAGTTTTTCTTAATTATAAAGTCCGGCACCAACCGAAAAGCCGGAGCTCATTTTGTAAGCTTGTTTACAAAATGAGTTACAGCTTTCCGGTTGGCGGACAGGGAGCAACGCTCCCTCGGACGCCCTAAGCGTCGAATGCGCTGCACGAGCTACACTTCGTTACGCTCGTGTCGCGGCAGTCGCCAAGTGAACATGTAAACATGTTCGTTTGGCTCGTTGCTCGCGCAATTCGTAAGCTTAGAGGTGACGGCGTTCCTTCTCGCGCAGCACTGTTGCAAGCTGCTTCTCCACATCAAGCTCCAGCTTATAAGGCTCGCCTATACGTTCCTTGGTCAGGTCTCTGAGCGCAAAGTTAGATTTTCTGAGTGTCAGATTAGGATTGTAATACGGATCCCCCTGCTCAAGTATAGCTCCCCAGTAATGTGCAAAGGTAGCTATCTCGGTGTTAAAGCGCTGTACCTTCTCAGGCGTATCCTCAAGTCCCCTCGACTTTGATTCATAGTGATGGAAGGTCACATAAGGATCATATACAACCATTTTGCCCAAGGCTCTTACCTTCATGCAGAGGTCAATGTCATTAAACGCAACAGCAAGCTCCTCTCTGAAGCCTCCTGCCGCCTCAAACACCTCGCGTCTTAGCATCATGCAGGCAGCCGTAACCGCGCTAAGCTCCTGTGTGCACATCATGCGGTGCATGTAACTGTTTTCCTTCTCATGAAGTCCTACAAATGCAGCTCCCGCTATACCGCCAAGTCCCACAATAACTCCTGCGTGCTGTATGGTATCATCGCCATACATTAACCTCGCTCCGACAACACCAATCTCCTGTCTTGACAAAAGAGCAGCCATGCGTGTGATTGATTCCGGCGCAATCATCTCAACATCATTATTAAGAAAGAGCAGATAATCTCCCGTAGCATGCTGTACTCCAAAGTTATTGATAGCAGAATAATTAAACTCTCTCTCCCATCTTATAACTCTGATGGTGATGCCGTCATTTGCACCCGAACGAGCCTCAAGCTCCTTATAATACTCAAAGGTCTTGGGATCCGTCGAGTTATTCTCTACAACAATAAACTCCAGATTGCGATACTCTGAACGCTCTATACAAGAGCTTATACATTTCTCAAGGTCATCAATATGATCCTTGTTGGGTATGATTACAGACACCTTGGGTGCATTATCAGGCAACGCATATATCGTATGATAATAACCGTAGGTCACGCCCTTTTCTATAGCCTTATAGGCTATGCCCATTCTGTCATAATGCGCGGCAATTGCACGGCTTCCTGCTTCAAAGGCATACAGCTTGGATTTTGGATCTGACGCAGTTGAGCCCTTATGATAACGCCAGTGATAGCATATTACCGGTATATGAACAACGGTCTCAGATACATATCTGCCCTCTGTTAGCTTCTGCCTTGATTCCTCACTCAGCGAGTCATCATGCATAGGATCCTCATGTCCTCGCATTGCCTCTTCTGTGCAGCGAAGGAAGAAGTCATAATCCTGCGCGCCGTCAAGCTCCTCTCTGAAGCCTCCTACCTTGGCAAGCAAATCCTTGCGAATGATACTCAGGTGACAGATATAATTAACTGAGCAAAGCATCTCGGGATTATAATCCGACTTAAAATGCGGCTCAAACAAAGCCTTGCCGTCAAAATCTATCTTATCCTCATCAGTATAGATAAATTCAGCCTTGGGATTCGCCGCAATAGCCTTAACCACCTCAAAAAGCGCCCAAGGCGGAAGTTCATCATCATGATCACAAAGCGCAATATAGTCTCCCGTTGCTGCCTCTAAGCCTGCATTGGTGTTGCCTGAGATGCCACGGTTTCCATGAAGCTCCACAAGCTTAAAGCGCTCCGCATCTGCTGCCATATACTCAGCTGTAACCTTGGCTACAGTATCATCGCCCGGCTCTGAACCATCAGCTATAATTGCCTCAAAATTAGGATAGGTCTGTGCCTTGAACGAATCAAGCAGCATCCTCAGATACTTCTCCGGTGTATTATATGCCGGAACGACTATGCTTATAAGCGGGAAATGCTCAAGTCCCAGCTTCTTCCACGCACTCCTCTGAGCCTCGATTTCTTCGTCCGAGAGCACAGTCTTGTACTGCCACTCAGCATAATCAAAGTCCTCATCAATCTTAGCCAGCTTATGTACTGCCTTCTTCCAAAATGCCCTGAAGCCGTTCTCTCTTATGAAATCAAAGGATACCGTAAGCGTCTCAAAATGTACCAAAGCCATGAGCTTCTCCCATCTCTTAGCCTTGATTGAATTACGCTTCTCTATGATAGCATTATTGACATGCACCCTGCGTACCGTACCGGCATCATTCATCACAAGATATGCATCATCATCACGTTCAAACGGTACTGCAACGGTAAAGCCTGACATACGGTCAGCTCCGAACTGTTGCGCAACATCGACTCTGTCTCTCGCAACCGCCGTGCATTTCATCGGCTTTCCGGATTTATTGACGACACTGTATTCTATTTTGTCTCCCTTAGATGGGATGCACCAGCCCTCAAGCATGAGTACGCCGTCTCTAAGGCTCATTGAATCTACTCTGTAACGCATAATCCTTCCCTGTCGGCTTCATTTACAGCCAATCAGCTTAAATTCATTTCCTGTTATTAAGCAAGCGTACATTATACATGCAAATGCTCATCATTGCCACATGAAATAATATTCGATTATCATCTGTTTTTGCTCTTTTTTGCAAGCTTTGCCGCCTGTCTTACCACAAAATCCTGTATATATGAAAATGTATCCCTGATAAGCATAAGCTCTATCAAGACACAGTTGCCTAGATTTTCAAACTTAAAACCAGTCTTATGTGCATGGCATTGGCCCAAGGTTCTTAAGGCCTCTGCAAAGCCTGCCCTATACTCCCTGCCAAAGCCTATCTTAACAAAGAACATATACTTAATAAGTACGCCGATAAGTATACCCGGCAGATTGATAAGCAGCATCAAAAGAGGCATATTTTTATAGTTAAGATATACATTATTCCTTGCTGCAAGCCTTACCTTGAACGCATTGTATTTGGAGCCGCTGGTGCCGCTTCCCACATGATAAACTATAGAATCCGGTGCATATACTATGTCATAGCCGAGCGTTCTTGCTCTAAAGGACACATCCACATCCTCAAGATATGCAAAATGCATAGGATCGAAATACGCATCCTCGCCATCCTTAAAGCGAATCTCGTCAAATACCCTTCTTCGATATGCTGCCGCCCCTGCACAGGCTGAAAAAACATTGGTGATATGATTGAATTTTGCCTTATTGACAGATTGTCCTACGCCCCTTTGAAATGCCCATCCGAGAAGATTATAGCCATCCCCGGCATCGTCTAAAAGCTCCGGATGGTACATCTGTATCATCTTTGGCGTCACGGCAAAGATACGCTCCCTGGTGTCCGCCTCAAATACCCTTGCGAGCTCCTTAAGATAATCCGGATGCACCTTAGTATCATTATTTAACAGAATCACGTACTCGGTGTCAGAATTTGCTATACCGACATTTACAGCACCGGAAAAGCCTGTGTTGGTGTCAAGGAAAATGTTTCTAAGCCTTCCGTATCTTAGCCTGTTACTGTTGTTACTGTTACTGTCGGCTTTACCGATATTACTTTCAGGATTCTTTGCAGAGGCCTCATTATAATCAGCATCAGTCTTACTGCCGACTTCGTACTGAAGCCCTTCATTCCAGGTCTTTTCCAGCTGCTCAAGATACTCTCTTGAGCCATCCTTAGAGCCGTTATCAACTATAAGTACATTAAAAGAATCGTATGACTGGCTTTTAAGCGCAGCCATACAATCCTCCATGTATTTTAATCCGTTATAATTAGGTATTATTATCGTAAATGTCGTTTTGGACATATCTAACCCTTGCTGTCCTGCTTAATCAAAAGCCTAAGCGCATTTACCGCAGTCTTGATTGCCTTATCGGTATCATAGACCTGCGGATCAGGAAGTCCCTTCTCTCTTCTTGTCTGATTGGCGATAATATGAAGCACTGCCCCGCAGCGAACTCCTCTGAGAGCTGCAACCGTAAATAAGGCTGCCGATTCCATCTCAGAGCAGAGGCTGCCAAGTCTAAGCCAGGACTGCCACTTATCTCCTACCGACGGCACACCTGCCATGGATAAGGGATCATGCTGTCCATAAAAGCTGTCCTTGCACTGAACTACTCCTGTAGCATGCCTGAAGCCTAAGCTGTCGGCTGCTTCATTCAGAGCCTTAACTATATCATAATCCGCGGTAGCCGGCCACTCAATAGGTGCATATTCTCTTGACGTGCCCTCCATGCGTATGGCAGACATCGCTATACACAGGTCATCTCCCATGATGTCCTCTCGCATGCCGCCTGCTGTTCCTACTCTTATAAATGTATCTGCTCCGCACTTAATAAGTTCCTCCATGGCTATGGCCGCTGATGGTCCTCCTATACCTGTGGAACACACGCTTACAGGCACTCCGTCAAGACTGCCTGTAAATGTCGTATATTCTCTGTTGCTTGCTACAAGCTTAGCATCATCAAAATATGCAGCAATCAGCTTACAGCGTCCCGGATCTCCTGGAAGTATAACATACCTTCCGACCTCACCCGGCTTAACATGAATATGAAACTGCTCTTCACCTTTATTATATATAAGTGCCATATAAGCTCCGTTTCTTTTGCAATTTTGCATCCGTTTTGCTCGTCGCTCAGACTGGATTGCCAGAGCGCTTTAAGCGCATTTATAAAAGCATTGACGCACAAAGTTACAGATGCTATACTCTTCACGCTCTTTGGAGAGCGGGTGAGTTCGTGACCATCCTCACCTATCGTTGCAGGTGCCTGTCCTAAGACTTGCACTTACAGTTTAAAAAACAAAACTATGGAGAAATCAAAATGAAATCAAACATCAAGTATCTGTGTGATGCCGCTATGATCGCTGCGATCTATGTGGTTCTTAACGTCGTATTCATGCCGATTAGCTTCGGTCCGATTCAGTGCCGCGTAAGCGAGGCTCTGACTGTACTTCCGGCATTCCTGCCTGCTGCAGTTCCCGGAGTTGCCATAGGCTGTCTTATCGCCAACATATTAGGCGGGGCCATACTTCCTGACATTATCTTCGGAACATTTGCAACGCTTATTGCTGCTGTCGCTTCTTACAAGCTTACTCAGCCTATGCAGATAGAACTGTACAAGACTCACAAGGCAAGTGCTCGTTTCAGAACCCTTACAGTGCTTCCTCCCATCATCAGCAATACCATCATAGTTCCGTTAGTGCTGAAGTATGCCTATGGTTATGGCGATGCTCTGTACTTCATGATGTTCACCGTATGTGTAGGTGAGGTTATCGCTGTTGCAGGCCTTGGCAATATACTTATTACTATCGCTGCACGCGTTCCGTTCTTTGCCGCACTTAAGAACAGAGAGGTATCACAATCAGTATAATCTGATTAGCTCATAAGCAGCTTTTGCTGCAGCATCAAAAATTAAAAACTAAAATAAACTCCCATGCCTGCGCTTTTGCAGGCACCATATGATATAAAAGTCACGGATTGCTTCGCACTAACGTGCTACTAATTATCCCGTCGGTTGAAGGCGAATGCTGCAAATGCGGCTCTATGCTGCTGCAATTCTCCTTAAGGTCATAACCGACGGGATGTTTTTAATTGTTTGCACTTATCCTTGTTCTGTTAACTTTATTAGCATCACTCTGCGCAAAAGCAACCCGGCTTATGCGTTCTCAAGTGCCTTAATCTTCTCAACTCTTGCTGTATGATGCTCACCAAGGAACTCAGCTGCAAGCCACTCATCAACTATCATCTTGGCAAGCTCCTCGCCTACCACTCTTGCACCAAAGCAAAGTACATTGGCATCATTATGCATACGGCTGAGCTTTGCGCTGTAAGGCTCTGAGCATACCACTGCACGGATGCCCTTAATCTTGTTGCAGGCTATACACATGCCTACACCGGTGCCGCAGATTGCTATACCCAAATCAGCCTTTCCGCTTGTTACAGTCTCTCCAATCTTCTTGGCATAATCCGGATAATCAACTCTGTCTGTTGAATCGCATCCAACATTGATAACCTCATAGCCCTTGGCTTCAAGGTAGCTCTTAATAACATTTTTAAGCTCCGGTGCTGCATGGTCGTTGCCTATTACTATCTTCATTTCAATCCTCCGTGGTTTCTGCTTAATAATTGCATATGTGCGTAGTTACACTGCAGGATTGCGAGAGCGCTTTAAGCGCGCAGCAATCCGTCACTTTTATAATATGTAGTGCCTGTAATTTCGCAGACATTGTTGTTTATTATCTATAAAATACTCCTCAAAGTCCATTCCTGCATCCAAAAAATGACATGCGAAACGAAGTCCTTGTTATAATCATTGATATGGTCTTCCTGTAATGATAGAGATATTTTAATTCATGCCGTGAGTTTTTGCAATAAAATAGCTCGTCACTAAAATCTCAATGACGAGGCATGAAAGGCTCATTTGCTATTCTGTTCTGATATTCATCTCATCATTTTCTTAAGACTTACCTATTACATCGTTCGGAAGCTCACCAATATAGTTCCAGATTATTTTAATTTTCTGAATCCTTTTGCCATCCACCTTCTCTGCCTTATACACATATATTCGCTCGACAAATCCCCTAATGAGCTCCACTGTAAGCTCCTGCACCTCTGTGTATCTCTTTGCCAAGTTGAGAAACTTATCAACATTTACAGCATAATCCTTCTCTGCTATCAACAACTGCTCCAGTTCTCCAACACTTCTTCTTAGCTGCGACTGCTCCGCCTCGTAATTTGCGCTCATGCTTACAAAACGTTCATCAGAAATCTTGCCCTCGATATTATCCTCGTAAAGCCTCTGTATTATTAAGTCAAGCTTTGCAATACGCTGCTGTGCCTGTTTAATCTTATTCTTACCGTCATGCTGACTGCGGACAAGTTCAGCATGAGATTTCTGCATTAAGATCCTCTCCAAATCATTTTCATGCTCATGAACCAGACTTGTGATACTGTGCATGCTCTTAAGCAGCTCTTCTTCAATCACCACATTTCTAATCTGATGAGATACACAATGTTCCTTACCAAGCTTGCGATAGGTCGCACATACCAGATGCTCCTGCTCATGTGCAAGACGCCTGCTTCTAACCTGATACATCCTTGCGCCACAGTCAGCACAGTAGACCATGCCGGAAAGAAGCGGTATATCCCCAATCGGCGTAAGCCTGCGTCTGCTGTCACGCAAATGCTGCACAATATCGAAGGTTTCCTGATCAATAATCGCCTCGTGAGTATTTTCGAATATCTGCCATTCCGAGCGATCTCTTTTAATCTGTTTCTTGTTTTTATAGGATTTGCGATAGGTTCTGCCGTTAACCGTGTGTCCGAGATATTCAAGTCGCCCAAGGATGTCGGCTACGGTGCTCTTTTCCCATGCATAATCACCTATGTGAATACGGGTATCCGGAGTATTAATCCCAAGGCTCTTAGTATGAGCTGTCGGATTCATGTATCCTCTCTCTGTAAATATCTTTGCAATCTGGCTCGGACCATAGCCCTTAATACAAAGACTATAAGCTTCTCGTATTATAGCTGCTGCATCCTCATCCACAATCCAGTGATTCTTATCCTTCGGGTCCTTAAGATACCCGTATGGCAGGTTCGAGGTAAGCGGCTTGCCAGAGTCTGCCTTAGCCTTAAATACAGCTCTGATCTTCTTGCTTGTATCCTTGGCGTACCACTCGTTGATGATATTAAGAAACGGTGTAAAGTCACTGTCCTGTCCGTTATCTGAATCAACTCCGTTATTGACTGCTATAAAGCGAATGTCTGCATTTGGAAACTTGACCTCAGTGTACATACCGACCTGCAGATAGTCCCTTCCAAGTCGACTCATGTCCTTGACAATAATGGTTCCGACCTTGCCGTCATCTGCCAATGCCATAAGTCTCCTCCAATCCGGGCGATTGAAGTTCGTGCCACTGTAGCCGTCATCCACAAAAAATTGCAGATTGCTAAAGCCATTGTCCTTGGCAAACTTCTGCAGGATGCTTTTCTGATGCATGATGCTGTTGCTGTCTCCATGCAGTTCATCATCACGCGATAGCCGGCAATAAAGTGCTGTAATCTTATCTGCATTTTTGATGTGATTGTTTGTGCTTGTCATAATAACTCCATCCTTTCTTATAATCCTGTATGTTATAAGATAAGACTATTCCGTTGTTTCCGTTTTGAAAACAGCTGCGGCTAGCCATGGAAAGACTAACAGTAATGGAGATATCGTGGATATAGATTAGTGCCATAATGTATGTACAGATTTGGCTATCCCTATTGTTATTTTGTTCTGTATCATATGTAATCACACTTGTGCTATACTTTGGAGTAAACAGATGCAGCTAGAGTAATCAACGTAATGACAAAGACACACATAGATATACCAGA
>CAVBGP010000014.1:0-26106 GCA_963595005.1 Acutalibacteraceae bacterium
AGCCTCATAGGCACTCAGCAGTCATGATCTTAGAAAAACAATTGTACCGCCGACAGCTTGAGGAGAAATGGTACAGTCAATTTAAAAACATAATATGGGCAGAGGACTTGGAACTGTAATGGCAGCACATACTCCGAAATCAACTAACTTGTTCTCACGAATTAAACAGATATTGTTACGCCTTAATGATAAAATAAGGAAATTAATAACGCTGCATTAGCTTCCCTATGATGCTCCTGGTGCTGCTGGCAAAGCCTTGGTGTATTTCCTTATTGTAGCAGCTGCGTAGAGCATAACCAGCAATTCAGTGACAGGCATGGCGAACCATATTGCATCAGCACTGATTAGAGCAGGAAGAACCATTATCAATATACCGCTGATGACAAAACCTCGCGTTACGGACACAATAAATGCTGCCTTTGGCTGCATGATGGCCTGAAAATAATATGTTGAAAAAATGTTAAGCGGCAGCAGCAAAAATGACAGGGCGTAAGTACGGACAATGGCAGGAGCCATATCCAGTATCTCCTTAGTTGGTGTCATGAAAATGCGGATGTAGACATTAGGACATATCATGCTGAGCAATGTCCAGAATACACCAAAGAAAACTGCTGTCAAAAGTGCCAGGCGAAGCGTTTCTCTGATACGTTCGCCTTTGCCGGCACCGAAGTTTGTGGAAATAATCGGCTGGGATGCCTGCCCTACGCTGTATGCACAGCACTGAACAAAGGTGCTGATCTGAATAATAGGACCATATATAGCGAGTGCATTTGTACCGAGATACTTCATAATCTGACGATTGAACAGTACAGTCAGGATACCCATTGCCATGTCTATAAAGAAGGTAGAAAAACCGGTAACAATAATCTCTCGCAGCTTGAGCATGAGCTGCTCAGGCCTTGTCATGCGAAGTGTGTTCTTACGGCCCCAAAAGTGTGTCAGCATAATAAGAAACGAGATAACGGAGCCAATAGCAGTTGCCAGACCGGCACCATAGATACCCATGTCACAGGTAAATACAAAAAAGTAGTCACCAAAGATATTAAAAATACCGCCTGACAGTACACTGATGGTCGCAAGTCCGGGATTGCCGTCATTACGCACAAATGCAGACAGCATCTGATTGAACAGAAACAAAGGAAACACATACTTAATAGGACGCATATACTTTTGCGCCATCATAAGCAGAGCTTCATCCGCCCCGAAGAAGGTCAGAATTGTGCGATCAAAGCAAGTGACTACTATCCATGCAAGAACGGATAAGATTATCGCGCCAATCACTGACGCTGTGAAATATTGATTTTCGCTTCCGTCATTTTGATTATTGCCGCGTCTTATACTGAAAATGACGCTGCCGCCAATGCCCATCAAAAGACCGAGACTGTAAATGATGTTCCAGATCGGTGCAACGACTGCCAGTGCCGCCGTTCCCTGTGGTCCATGATACTGACCTACCATTGCCGTGTCTACGATAGAATAGACCGAGGTAATCATAGCACTGCCAAAGGCTGCCGATAGATATTTAAAGTACAGTGGTTTTATTTTGCCGTCAAGAAAGTCCATACTCTATTGCTCCTTTACGTAAAAAAGCCGGACAAGAAACAGACATCTCAGTCTGTCTCTTGTCCGGCTGTCATTTCCTTGAACAACTCGCCCTCCGAGTCAGTTTCATATTTATATCATGTTTTATGGTAGAAGGTCAAGAGGTATATCCTTACCCAAGCTTCCCAATGATGCTTTGTGCAAGCTGTACCATAAGTATCACAGCGCAGATTGAGAAGATTATGCGGTAGGTGATAAGGCGGCGCTTGGTCCACCAGGTTTTAGGCTTATAGGCGCTTATATCCGGCTTTATGACAAGGAGTATGCAGCCTGCAAGAATAAGTATCTGTAATATGTATGCTATCATTGATAAATCTTCCTATCTTTTACTCATCCGCTAACGGCAGGTGAGAGAGTACATTCATAAGCTCGCCGTTGCCCTTAAGCAGTGCATCCGAGATGCGTCTGTGCTTGGGGTACTTGCCGGACTTGTAATTATCTATGATTATGTTATAGCGCTCGGCAGCATTAGCTACGGCGTCCTGCCATGAGATGTAGAGTTCATCAGCGGCAGCTTCACCTACGCGTTTCATCATCTCCGGATGCTGACAGAGCGTATAGAGCTTTACTGCAAGCGAGGCTGCTGTCTCACTGATAAAGAAGCCGTTTCTGTCAGCTGTAACACCCTCGGCGGCACAGCTGTCCTTAACCAATATGGCAGGAAGCGAGCAGGATGCAGCCTCTCTGACAACCAGGCCGTTAGTATCATAGGTGGATGGGAACAGGAAGAGATCCGCCCTGCAGTACCATGCACGTATGCGGTCACGTCCCTTGATTGCTCCTGTAAATGTCACCTTATCATCAAG
This sequence comes from Acutalibacteraceae bacterium, assembly GCA_963595005.1. GTDB lineage: Bacteria > Bacillota > Clostridia > Lachnospirales > Lachnospiraceae > Avilachnospira. The sequence goes on from CAVBGP010000014.1 coordinate 2,409, forward strand.
TCTGAGCGAGGTGCAGTATTTTCTGATATCCTCATAATCTGCGCCGTCTCCAACAAATACCATGCGGAAATCGCAGCCCTGAGACTTTAAGCCCTCAAGCGCATCCAATATAAGCCTTATACCCTTGTACCAGAACATTCTGCCGACAAAGAGAAAGACAGGTACATTTTCAGGTAAATCATAAGAACCGGTCTCGGCAATAACAGCCTCTTTGGAAACACGCTCGCGCGGTAAATCAACGCCGTTAGGCATTATAACATAATCACCCTCAAAGCCCAGGGAATGCAGGTTTTCACCGGCACCATGGCTTACGGTCCAGACCTCATCACAGGCACTTATGTTAGAAACCATGAGCTTAACGGCTTCATTTGATAAAAGCTTAGTCTTGAAGGCCTTGAGCAGGTCAACATCATATTTGGTGTGATAGGTCATAACCACAGGAACATTAAGCGGCACTCTCAGCTGTCTTGCAAGGAAGAGCGAGGCTGCGGGACAATGACAGTGCATCAGCTCAATGTGCTCATCCTTAAGACGCTTCGTAACTGTCGGCGAGAATGGTATGCCTGCCATATATCCGATAAACCATCTGGCATCAAGACTTGGATATCTGAGTACGGGAAATGAGAAGTTATCCGCTGTCGGCTCCTTGAATTCAGGGGTTACAACCAGGGCATGACCATGGTCCTGTTCAATATATTGAGCATAGTTAAATGCTGTATTTGCTACTCCGTCTATCTGAGGCGGAAAGGAATCGTTCATTATACATATGGTATGATTCACAAGATTAACCTACACTTTCTATATAAGTCTAAAAGTGTTGACAAAAAGGTAAATGCAGAGTGTACGTTCACCTGCATATCGATAAAGCAGGTACTAAAGTTTTGCTATATTTACCCTATATCCTTGCAATTTTACCCCAGATTTATTATAAAGATAAAGTGCATTTTGAGATTCTTAAGGAAAACAGACGAATTCTTAATTGAATCAACAGGTATCAACGCGTAACTTGCAGGGATATAAATGTGCACTCACGGCACAAATAAGCGCTTTATAGCGCATTTATAATAAGAGGGGATATATGAAGAACAACATTTACTGGCAATTATTTATTGCCTTCATGAGGATTGGAGGCTTGACCTTTGGAGGCGGACTTGCGCAGCTTCCTATGCTTAAGTACGAGATTGTGCAAAAGTACGGCTGGCTTACAGAGGAGGAGCTATTAGACGTTTATGCCATAGGTCAGTGTACACCGGGTATCATTGCAGTTAATACCGCGACCTATGTAGGCTATGAGAAGAAGGGCGTTATGGGCGGTATAGTAGCTACACTTGGTATGATAACCCCTTCTATAGTGGTTATAACACTTGTGGCAATGTGTCTGCAGGCCGTTATTGACAATGTTTGGGTACAGCATGCAATCATGGGTATACGCGCCATAGTTTGTGCTCTTATGCTTAATACTGCCTATACTCTTGCGAAGAAGACTCTTCACGGCGCATTTGCATTGGTAATAGCTGCATGCGCATTTGCAGCAGCTATGCTTACAGGCATTCCTACTATAGTTATAGTGCTGGTTGCGGCAGTAGTCGGCATTATCTATTGCGTAGTAATTAAGGGAGGTAAGAATTCATGAGTAATATGGTATTAATGTTCTTAGAATTCATGAAGATCGGACTGTTCGCCGTAGGCGGAGGTCCTGCTACACTTCCTTACCTCATGGAGCTTACCGAGAAGTATGACTGGTACACCATGCAGGATCTGACTAATATGATTGCGGTCAGTGAGTCTACACCGGGGCCGCTCGGACTTAATATGGCAACCTATGCCGGCTTTAAGACACTCGGAGTGTTCGGAGGAGTAGTATCAACGCTTGGACTTGTTATTCCGAGTATCATCATTATATGTCTTATAGCAAAGTTCCTTAACAATTTTAATGAAAATAAATTCGTTAAGGGAGCATTTGCAGGAATAAGACCGGCAGTAAGTGCGATAATCACGGCAAGTGTTATCGGAGTGTGCAAGGTTTCACTTTTTGCCGAGCATGAAGGTGCATACACACCGCACATTAAGCTGATAGTGCTCTGCATCATAGTGTTCGGACTTCTTCAGGTTAAAAAGCTGCAGAAGTACCATCCGGCTTGGTGGCTCTTATTTGCGGCAATCATAGGCATAGCGCTGAGATTTTAAGTGGTGCCTATAAACACGTTAGTGTGTGGCTTTATTTAATAGAAATGATTTGGGAGATTATATATGACAGACGATAAGTTTTTTGAGGATGCGGAGGCTAAGATTCCGCACGGACAGGTGCGTACGAGATTTGCACCGTCACCGACAGGATATATGCATGTAGGCAACCTGCGTACAGCACTCTATACGTATCTGATTGCTAAGCATGATCCTAACGGAGTATTTATACTGCGTATCGAAGATACGGATCAGTCACGTCAGGTTGAGGGCGCAACCGAGGTTATATACCGCACACTCGAGGAGTGCAAGCTTAAGCATGATGAGGGACCGGATATCGGAGGTCCTGTGGGCCCTTATATCCAGACTGAGCGCCGTGATATGTATAAGAAGTATGCCAAGATGCTGGTATCACGCGGACATGCATATTACTGCTTCTGCGACAAGACAGAATCAGAGGAGGACAGCGGAGAATTTGAGCGAGAGGACTGCCCGTGCCGCAGCTTAAGCCCGGAAGATGCACTTAAGCGTGCAGAGAACGAGCCTTATGTTATAAGACAGAGGATTCCGCACGAGGGCACAACCACCTTCCACGATGCTTCATTTGGCGACATAACTGTTCCTAACGATTCATTGGATGATCAGGTGCTCTTAAAGCGTGATGGCCTTCCGACCTATAATTTTGCCAATGTTGTCGATGATCATCTCATGGGCATAACACACGTTGTACGAGGCAGTGAGTATCTGTCCTCAGCACCAAAGTATAACCTTCTGTACGAGGGCTTTGGCTGGGAGATACCGGAGTATGTACACTGCTCACCTGTTATGCGTGACCAGCAGCACAAGATGTCAAAGCGTCACGGCGATCCATCCTACGAGGATCTTAAGGCAGAGGGCTTCCTGACAGAGGCTATACTTAACTATGTGGCACTGCTTGGATGGTCTCCGAGAGGTGAGCTTGCAGAGACAGAGTTCTTTACCTTAGAAGAGCTTGCCAAGGCCTTTGATATTGAGGGTATCTCAAAGTCACCTGCAATCTTTGATATTGAGAAGCTTAAGTACTTCAACGCTCACTATATAAGGGAAATGTCTCCTGAGGAGTTTGCTAAGGTAGCTGAGCCTTATATCAGACAGGCGGTTAAGAATGAGAGCTATTCTGTGGCTAAGATAGCGGCTATATTGCAGAATCGCTGCGAGAAGCTTACGGATATACCTGAGAAGCTTGATTTCTTTGATGAGCTTCCTGAGTATGATATTGAGTGCTATACCAACAAGAAGTCCAAGACTAATGCCGAGGTTTCGCTCAGCATGCTGAATGCAGCACTTCCGAGATTGGAGGCACTTGATACCTGGGATGAGGAAAGCATCAAGGATACATTGACCAAGCTTGCAGAGGAGCTTGGCTGCAAGAATGCAACTGTCATGTGGCCTGTTCGTATAGCTGCATCAGGCAGACTTGTAACTCCGGGCGGAGTAGTTGAGATATGTGATATCCTTGGCAAGGAAGAGACAATAGCACGTATCAGGAAGGGTATAGCAAAGTTAGAGGCGTGATTTAAAGTCAATTAGATAATGTTTACTGATAAGGCGGTTTCGGAGCTTACTTCGGGCCGTCTTTTTGTTTTCTTAAGATTTATGCTAAGACACACTATATGTATTTTAGATGATTAAAATACATCATACATATGGCTGTCAAAAACAAAACTCATAACTCTAATAATTAGTTCACATTGGCTTCACAAAATTGGCTCATAATTGTTAAAAAATAAACAATTATTAACACTTTATTAGCGACTTGTTCAATAATATGCAATACTTGAACAAAAGATGATAAAAAAACTGACATAAATTTATGGATAATCACCTAAAAAGGTGATAGACTAGGGTACAAAGTTTTTTTAGATATGCAAAGGAGGGATGAGCCTTGGCAAAAGAAATCATTGAAACAATCACTAAAGCTGAGGCTGAGGCGGCGGCTAAGATAACGGCAGCAAGGTCAGAGGGTGAGAAGCTGATAAGTGAAGCCAAGAGTCGTGCTGAAGCAGATTATAACAGCAAGGTAGGCGAAGCACGTAAGGCAGCAGAGGCTAAGATAGCCGAGGCTGAGGCTAAGGCGAAGAAGCTTATCGGCGAGGCTGAGAGCAAGGCTGAGGAAGAGAAGGAAGCCTTGAAGAAGGCTTCAGAAGCCAAGATGCGTGATGCAGTTAAGGCTGTCAAGGAGATGCTTTAAGATGCTGACGGATTGACAAAGCCGACTGTATGCATAGAGCCGGTTTGCAATACAAATGCGTCAAGCCGTCACATTTATATAATTTAATGCCTGCGTACAGGCAGACATGAGTATTAACGTTGAAGGAGAGAAAGGAGGGGGAAGATGTCAAAACTCAGAATGAAGCGTATCTTTATATGCGGACTTAATTCGGAGAGGAAGGAAGTCTTGGATGTGCTTCAGAGAGCAGGAGTTGTTGAGATTGTAGAGGGCGATTATAAGGATGCAGGATTAAGTCATATTGACGCTGCGGATCTTAAGGCTCAAAACACTCAGAAGGCTACTCTTGCAGAACAGGCCATAGCTATATTGGATGAATTTGCACCGGAGAAGATCGGATTGCTTCAATCATTCGAGGGAGCTAAGGATATCGATGTTGATGCATTTGACGAGAGAGCAGAACACATAGACGAGTATATGTCTGTTGCGGAGAAGCTTTCAGAGCTGTCTAAGAGTATTGCCGATCACAGAACTGCGATACCGAAGTGCTTATCACGCATTGATATGCTTAACGTCTGGAAGACTCTTGATATTCCTCTCAATTTTGAAGGTACAGCTAAAACCAAGGCCTTTATCGGCTCAGTTGCCGCGGATGTTGATGCAGCCGGCGTATATGAGCTGATGCAGCAGCAAAATGAAGAGACAGAGAGTCTGGATGTGGACATTATCTCCATAAGCCGGTCTAAGCTTATGTCAGGCTTTATGGCTGTATGTCATAAGGATGACGCTGATAAGGTCGAGGGACTGCTAAGGCGCATCAATTTCGTCAAGGCTCCACTAGGCTCACAGGTTCCGACGGACGAGATAGATAATCTCAACCGCGAGATAGAAGAGCATAAGGCATGTATAGAGAGCTTGATAAAGGAGATTGCAGGCTTTGGCAGTCACAGAGATGAGCTTGGCTTTGCAGAAGACTACTACAATCTGCAGGCGGATAAGTGTGCGGTACTTGGCAAGCTTGATATTTCAGCCAATGCATTCTTTATAAGCGGATATGTTCCGGCCAATTGTGCAGACCAGCTTAAGGATAAGCTGGAACAGTCAGAGGTAGTTGCTGAGCTTAGTGACCCTGAGGAGGATGAAGATGCTCCTGTAGTACTTAGCAACGGATATTTCAGCTCACCTATGGAGACTGTAGTAGAGAGCTATTCATTACCGGGCAAGACAGATATAGATCCATCGAGGATTATTGCCTGCTTCTACTACATACTGTTCGGTCTTATGCTTTCGGATGCAGGCTACGGACTGATATTGGTGCTCGCATGCGGATATGTAATGCTTAAGGTTAAGAATATGAAGCCTGGCACCGAGAAGTTTGTTAAGCTGATGTTCTTCTCCGGTATCTCAACTACGTTTTGGGGCTTTATGTTCGGAAGCTTCTTCGGAGATGCGGTAAGCGTTATAGCTACAAACTTCTTCAACAGGCCGGATATAGCCTTCAGACCGCTGTGGTTTAACTCGATGGACGAACCGATAAGACTTTTGTCATTTGCATTTTTAGTAGGCATAATACACTTGTTTACAGGTATGTTCATCAAGTTCTATCAGCTGATTAAGGCCGGGGATTACAAATCAGCAGTATATGATGTTGTATTCTGGCTGATGTTTGTTGGAGGAGCTATTATATATGCACTGTCGGCACAGATGATAACAGATATGCTGAGCTTAAGCTTCATACTGAGTCCTGCAGTCGGCAAGGTCGGAGGCATTATAGCAATACTCGGATGTATCGGAGTAGTGCTTACCGGAGGCAGAGATGCCAAGAATCCGGTTATCCGTATATTGCTTGGCGTATATGGTGCATACGGAGTTACAAGCTGGCTCTCAGATATACTATCGTACTCGAGACTTCTGGCACTTGGACTTGCTACAGGCTGTATCGCACAGGTTTTCAACCAGCTTGGCAGCATGGCAGGCAATTCACCAATAGGCATATTGTTCTTCATAGTTATATTTGTTGCAGGCAACATTATGAACCTGCTCATCAATGTACTTGGAGCATATGTACATACAAACAGATTACAGTTTGTGGAATTTTTCGGTAAATTCTATGACGGCGGCGGAAGAGAATTTGCACCGCTTGCCGAACACACAAAATATTACACCGTCAAGGAGGAAATTAAGTAATGGAGAATTTAGGATTATTTTTGGCAGTACTCGGTGCAGGTCTTGCCGCAGGCTTTGCCGGTGCAGGCTCAGCTATAGGAGTTGGTATTGCAGGTCGTTCAGCAACAGGCGTTGTTACACAGGAGCCTTCACTTTTCTCTAAGGTACTGGTTCTTCAGCTTCTTCCCGGTACACAGGGTATCTACGGATTGCTTGTAGCATTCATAGTACTTAGCCGTGTAGGCATACTCGGCGGCGCTATTCCTTCAACAGATGCCGGACTTGTATATTTTGCAGCATGCATGCCTATGGCTATCGGAGGCTTCCTCTCAGGCATATCACAGGGACAGTGCTCGGCTTCATCTATGGGTCTTGTTGCCAAGAGACAGGATCAGTTCGGTAAGGCAATGATATTCCCGGCTATGGTTGAGACCTACGCCATCCTCTCACTCCTTGTATCTATCCTTGCTATTTTCGGTATTCCGGCAAGCATCTAAGCTGCTTTAAGCTGCATGGAGAGAACTACTAATACAGAGAGGATGATTGACAGATGAGCGGATTAGATAAGATAACCGCCCGCATCCTGGATGAATCCGCAGCCGAGGCCAAGAAGCTTATTGATGAGGCCACACAGAAGGCTGAAGCAATTACAGCAGATGGTCAGAGAAGAACTGCGGAGGAATGTGAGCGTATCAATAAAAAGGCAGAGACAGCTGTTCTCAGCACTGAGGAAAAGGGCAAAGCCTCTGCACAGCTTCGTCAGAAGCAGATTCTGCTTTCAGGCAAACAGGAGCTTATACATGAGGTTATTGATACTGCAAGGCATGAGCTTAGCTCACTAAGCGATGCGGAGTATAAGGAATTTATAGTTGGATTATTTAACAGACACCTGCCGAGTCAGGATGCCGTACTTAAGCTTAGTGCTAAGGACAAGAACAGACTCGGAGCTGATACTCTTGAGGCACTGAAGGCTGCGGCTAATGCAAATGGAGCAAAGCTCACTATAGCAGACGAGGCAGCAGATATTAAGAATGGCTTCGTATTAAGCTATGGCGGTGTCGAAGAGAACTGCACTATTGATGCTTTGTTTGACCAGAGTATGGATGATATGCAGGATAAGGTAAAGGATATATTATTTTGAGTAGCAACAGGAGGTCATTATGACAAATACATACCTCGACAAAAGCTATGCTTATGCTGTTGCCAGACTCAGACATGAAGAGCTTAAGCTGCTCGATAAGTCCTTTATGGATCAGCTTATATCAGCCAAGAGTGCAGAGGATGCTGCAAGACAGCTTCGTGACAGAGGCTGGGGAAGCAGTGAAGATAATCTGAACTTTGAGGACATGATATCAGCCGAAACTGACAAGATATGGAGCTATGTTGAGGAACTGGTTCCGGACCTTACAGTGTTCAATGCATTCAGATACGGAGAGGACTACAGAAACATTAAGGCTGCAATCAAGGAGTCTAAGCTGGAGCATGATTATCCCGGCATATACTCTGAGAGAGGTACTGTTTCACCGGAGATAGTGAAAGCTGCAGTAAGAGGCAGAAATTACAGCTTATTGCCTGCCGAGATGGCTGAGGCCGCAGAAAAGGCTCACGATGTATTTCTAAAGACCGGAGACGGACAGCTTTGTGATATCATGACTGACAGAGCATGCCTTGATGCTGTAAGAGCAGCAGGCAAGGCTAGCGGAGACAGATTTATTGAGGAATATGCAGAGCTAAGTGTTGCAGCGTCCGATATCAAGATAGCTGTAAGAGCGCATCATACAGGCAAGGGCAGAGAGTTTCTTGAGATGGCATTGGCAGACAGTGCTATATTGTCAGTGAGTACTCTTATAAATGCATCACTTGCAGGAGATGATGCTATAGCAAGCTTTCTTGCTTATACTGATTTTGCTGATGGCACAGAGGCTCTTAAGACATCCAGTCAGGCATTTGAATGCTGGTGTGACAATATGATCAATGACAGGATGCAGAGCATGCATTATGAGTCATTCGGAGCAGGCCCGATAGCAGCATTTATCATAGCGAGACTTAACGAGATTAAATCTGTAGGAGTTATACTGCTTGGCAAGCAGAACGGATTCTCTGAGCAGACCATAAGGGAAAGGGTGCGTGATACTTATGTATAAGATAGCAGTCATGGGAGACCGCGACAGCATATACGGGTTCGCGGCAGTAGGACTTGAGCCCTTTCCGATTACGGATACTAAGGCTGCAGCCGAGAAGCTTAGAAGCTTAGTAGAGGGCGGCAATTATGCTGTTATATATGTCACAGAGGAGCTTGCTGCAAGACTTGAGAGAGAGATACAGTATTATTCTGACAGGGCACTGCCGGCTATAATACAGATACCCGGAGTCTTCGGCAACACAGGCAACGGCATGAAGGCAGTCAAGGAATCCGTGGAGAGAGCAGTCGGTTCGGATATTATATTCGGAGGCGACTAAGGCTGGGCTTAGGGATTAGATGACAGGCACAGATAGAGAGTTAGCGAAAGGTAAGATATAAACATGAGCAAAGGTGTTATTAAAAAAGTAGCCGGACCTCTGGTTATTGCTAAGGGAATGCGTGATGCAAGCATACGTGATGTTTGCCATGTTTCCGACAAAAACCTTACAGGTGAGATTATTGAGATGCACGGGGATGAGGCCTCAATACAGGTATATGAGGAGACCTCAGGACTTGGACCGGGAGAGCCGGTGGAGTCCCTCGGTTATCCTATGTCAGTTGAGTTAGGCCCCGGTATCATAAGCAGTATATATGACGGTATACAGAGACCTCTTGAGAAGATTAAGGAGATTACAGGCTCTAATCTGCTGCAGAGAGGTGTAACTGTTCCTTCACTTGACAGAGACAAGAAGTGGCATTTCACACCGACAGCCAAGGCAGGCGACAAGGTTGTATACGGAGATATATTAGGTACTGTTCAGGAGACCGATGTAGTGCTCCACAAGATTATGGTGCCTAAGGGCGCTGATGGTACAATCAAGGAGATTGCAGAGGGCGACTATACCGTAGTTGAGGATATCGCTACGATTGAGACTGCCAAGGGTGACGTTAAGGTTCAGCTGATGCAGAGATGGCCAGTACGTACAGGCAGACCCTACAAGACCAAGCTTAGTCCTGACATGCCGCTTATCTCCGGACAGAGAGTTATAGATACTCTGTTCCCGATAGCTAAGGGCGGTGTTGCAGCGGTTCCGGGCCCCTTCGGATCAGGTAAGACGGTTGTTCAGCACCAGCTTGCAAAATGGGCTGATGCGCAGATTGTTGTATATATAGGCTGCGGCGAGCGCGGCAATGAGATGACGGATGTTCTTAATGAGTTCCCGGAGCTTAAAGACCCACGCACAGGCAAGTCTCTCATGGAGAGGACCGTGCTTATAGCCAATACATCCGATATGCCGGTTGCAGCCAGAGAGGCATCTATATATACAGGTATAACTATAGCTGAGTATTTCCGTGATATGGGTTATTCAGTAGCACTTATGGCAGATTCCACATCTAGATGGGCAGAGGCTCTTCGAGAGATGTCCGGAAGACTTGAGGAGATGCCGGGTGAGGAGGGCTATCCCGCATACCTGGGCTCAAGACTTGCAGAGTTCTATGAGAGAGCCGGACGCGTTATAGCACTTGGAAGTGAAGGCAGAGAGGGTGCACTCTCGGTTATCGGTGCCGTTTCTCCGGCAGGCGGAGATATCTCCGAACCGGTAACTCAGGCAACGCTTCGTATAGTTAAGGTATTCTGGTCACTGGATGCACAGCTTGCATATAAGAGACATTTCCCGGCTATTAACTGGCTTACATCCTACAGTCTGTATATGGATGCCATGGAGCCGTATTTTAATAAAAATGTTGCATCAGACTGGACTGCACTTCGCGGCAGAATGATGGGACTGTTACAGGATGAGTCGGAGCTTGAGGAGATAGTCAACCTTGTCGGCATAGATGCACTTTCATCATCAGACAGACTGAAGCTTGAGGCTGCACGTTCTATTCGTGAGGATTACCTGCATCAGAATGCATTTGATGATGTAGATACTTATACCTCACCGAAGAAGCAGCATACCATGATGAAGCTTATACTTGCATACTATGACGAGGCAGTTAAGGCATTAGAGCAGGGGGCTAAGGTTAATGCACTTATAGGGCTTGAATGCCGTGAGGCCATAGGCAGATTTAAGTATGTAGCAGAACAGAATATAGATGCCGAGTATGACAGGATTATTGCACAGCTTAAGGAAGAGTGTGCTGCTGCAGTAGCCGGAAAGGAGGCTTTCTGATATGCCGAGAGAATATAGAACCATACAGGAGGTTACAGGACCTCTGATGCTCGTTAGGGGCGTTGAAAATGTCAAGTATGATGAGCTTGGTGAGATAGAGCTGGCTGACGGAACAAAGCGCCGCTGTAAGGTGCTTGAGATCGATGAGGGCAATGCACTTGTACAGCTCTTTGAGTCATCAACAGGTATAAATCTTGAATCATCCAAGGTGCGTTTCTTTGGAAAGAGCCTTACGCTCGGAGTATCTGAGGATATGCTGGGTCGTATGTTTGACGGAATGGGACGTGCCATAGATGATGGTCCGGAGATTATACCCGAGGCAAGAATGGATATTAACGGACTGCCTATCAACCCGGCAGCAAGAGCATATCCGTCAGAGTTTATTCAGACCGGAGTATCCGCAATCGACGGACTTAACACACTGGTCAGAGGACAGAAGCTTCCGATTTTCTCATGCTCAGGACTTCCGCATGCCAATCTTGCAGCTCAGATTGCAAGACAGGCTAAGGTACGAGGCACGGGCGAGCAGTTTGCCGTTGTATTTGCAGCCATGGGCATAACCTTTGAGGAAGCAAGCTTCTTTATGAATTCCTTTAAGGAGACCGGAGCTATAGACAGAGCAGTAATGTTCTTAAATCTTGCAAATGACCCGGCAGTTGAGCGTATATCAACACCGCGTATGGCACTTACGGCAGCTGAGTATCTTGCATTTGAGAAGGACATGCATGTACTTGTTATCCTTACAGATATCACTAACTATGCGGATTCACTTCGTGAGATTTCTGCAGCACGCAAGGAGGTACCCGGAAGAAGAGGATATCCGGGCTACATGTATACTGACCTTGCAGGGCTTTATGAGAGAGCAGGACGTCAGTTAGGCAAAAAAGGATCCATAACTATGATTCCTATTCTGACCATGCCTGAGGATGATAAGACTCATCCGATACCTGATCTTACCGGTTATATTACCGAGGGACAGATAATGCTTGGCAGAGATCTCTACCGCAGAGGCATACAGCCGCCGATTGATGTACTTCCGTCATTGTCACGACTTAAGGATAAGGGCGTAGGTGAGGGCAAGACCAGAGCTGACCACTCAAGCACTATGAACCAGCTCTTTGCAGCTTACTCGAGAGGTAAGGAGGCTAAGGAGCTTATGGTTATACTTGGAGAGGCAGCACTCTCTGATATGGATAAGCTCTACGCCAAGTTCGCTGATGAATTTGAACGTCAGTATATATCCCAGGGCTATAATACAGATCGTGATATTGAAGAAACTCTTGATTTGGGCTGGAAGCTTCTTGGCATACTGCCTAAGTCAGAGCTTAAGCGTATTAAGGACGACATGCTCGATAAGTATTATAAGCCATATACCGAGAGCTGACGAGAGAGGGTAGGTAGCACATGGCAAAATCACAGGTCAACCCTACGCGAATGGAGCTGACGCGACAGAAGAATAAGCTGAGGACTGCAACCCGCGGTCATAAGATGCTTAAGGATAAGCTTGATGAGCTTATGCGTCAGTTTCTGGATATGGTCAGGGAAAATAAAGTACTTCGTGAGAAGGTAGAGCAGGGCATACGTGCCTGCAATTCTAACTTCGTGCTTGCGAGGGCCGCTATGAGTGCTGAGGCACTTAATATAGCGCTTATGGCACCCAAGCAGGAGGTATACCTTGAAGCAGGTTCAAAAAATGTTATGTCAGTAGAGATACCTGAGTTTACGTATAAGACGAAGACCTCAGATACCAATGACATTTACTCATACGGATTTGCATTTACCTCCTGTGATTTGGATGATGCAGTTAAAAGTATTGCCGATATTCTGCCGGATATGTTAAAATTAGCAGAACGTGAGAAATCCTGTCAGCTTATGGCAGCCGAGATTGAGAAGACAAGGCGAAGAGTTAATGCGCTTGAGCACGTCATGATTCCGGATGCCCAGAGCAACATCAAGATGATTAAAATGAAGCTTGATGAAAATGAACGCAGTTCGCAGATAAGACTCATGAAGGTCAAGGATATGATGCTTAATGATGCTCACGGATACGATAGTAAGGCCGGCGACGTAGGAGTATATGCCGTCGAGATCGAGAAGGCAGCTGAGGAAAACTGACATTGGCCAATTTTAATGACAGCCGCGAAGCCAAGAAGGAGAGGCTTCGCCAGAATATAGTAACAAACAAAGATACGGGGAAGGATGCTAAGCGTCCTTCCCCTGTAGTGTTTATACTTATTGTTGTTGTAATTATTGCGGCAGCAGCAGGACTTATTCATTATCTGCGCACCAAGGGTATAATCAGTACAAGCATGTTTGCAGGAAGCTCCTATACCATAGAGTGGAGCAGAAGTGTTGAGAGTGATCTGAGTAATGTAGAGACCTTTAAGGACTTTAAGCGCTTCAAGGATGGTATTATCAAGTACACTAAGGACGGAGCAGAGTATATAGATGCCAAGGGCAATGTTGTATGGGAGAGGAGCTATCAGCTTAATTCACCGGTTATAGATGTGAGCGATGAGTATGCAGTTATAGGTGATCAGGGAAGTACACACATCTACATTTTCAGTGCTGCACAGATGACGGGCAGTACAGAAACTCTGCTTCCGATATCTCTTGTGCGCATTGCAGATAATGGTGTAGTCTATGCTGTGCTTAATGACAGCGGTGCCGAGTACATAACGGCATTCAGACAGGATGGCTCGGCTATTGATCTGTCAGTTAAGTCTGTCGTGAGCGGAGACGGATATCCCTTCGATGTAGATGTATCGCCGGACGGAACAGAGCTGATTACCTCTTATTTGAATATAGACAACGGACAGATTAATAACAATGTTGTGTTCCGTAATTTCGGATCTATAGGACAGAATGAGGATGCAAGACGTATAGTCGGAGGCTTTAAGGATGAATTTGCAGGACACATGGCTGGCTATGTGCATTTCTCAACTAATGAGTACAGCCAGGCCTTCTATGACGGCGGAGTGGTCTTTTTCTCAACGGAGATACTGAACAGCCCTGAGGCTATGGAAAATGTCACCATAGAGGGCAAAATAGATGAAGTGGCATGCTCATCCAAAATCGAGGCTATAATAACCTCAGGGGATACAGATAATACAGAACGTAAGCTTATCATATTTAATAATAAAGGCTCAAAGCTTTCTGAGACAACACTTGAAGAGCGATATACCGACATGAGTGTTGTCGGAGAGACGGTACTGCTAAGATCCGGCAATCAGGTGAGACTCTACAGCAGAAGCGGTTCAATCAAGGCTGATTTTGAATTTGCAGAGGGGGATATAAATGCTGTCACTGCCGGCACACCAAACAGCATCTATGTTATAACCGGCACGGATATATATAAGGTTAAGCTGTAAGCGGAGCTTTCACATATGCATTTGTGCATAAATGCGCATACGAATTAGTTTTCACAAATTTAATTTTGTCAAATCGGTCAATTACGTCAGATTTCAAAGCGTGATATCATAAAGACATAATTAAAAACGCGATCAAGAAGACAATAAATGTCATTTCTCCAATGTCTGACGGGGAAATGCAGATATTGTCTTTTTTTGACGCCGAATTTCCAAACGAAGAGCTGAAGACAGGCATACAAATGCATATTGGTATCAAGTCGGACTTTGAAAAAATACTACACGACTGAGAAAACAAAGTGTCCGGAATACAACTAATTGTGCATACGGATGTCTATCCTGGAAGGCTTGCGAGAAACAGGAGGGGGAAAATCATGCCAAGAAACAAAAAACAGGGAATTGCCTTAAGCTTAATCATGAGTCTCATCATGATATATGTAATGGCCGCGCTTAATCTCAATGTGAGGGCGCATGCGTTCTTAGCAGAGTCATGGGTGACAGCGCTCAAGAGACTGCCGTTAGGCTATGTAGTAGGAGTTTTATGTGATCTGTGCATATGCACACCACTTTCAAGAAAGATAGTGGGCAGCGTATGTGTTGAGGCTGACAGAGAGATATTTAAGGTGTTCATCCTCAGATTCTGTATGGTTATATTCATGACTATAGCGATGACAGTATTTTCAGTAATAGTATCAGGCAAGCTTGGTGCAGCCGGAATTGCAGATTTCTTCACATATCTGCCGTATAACTTTACTATAGCTATGCCGATACAGATGCTTATAGTTGCACCGCTGTCACTTAGAATTGCTCGCTGTATAGCTCCTGAGCATAGCTCTTGAATAGAGCTTCGGAATACTGATTAAAGGATTCTGCAGGGTGTACTAACATATCGAATGAGTATGCTGACCATACAAAGTATATATTTTCAATATATTTGATACTGAGTATAATTCACTCTTGTTGAAGAGAGCAAGGTAATTTTAGCTAGCTTCAACAAGAGTATTTTAGTGGACTTGCACAATATTAATGCAATATTAATAAAGTTCATTATACATTATTTAGAAATTTATAACGCCTTCTTAACTAAACAAATGGTTTAACAGGGAGTAAAATACTTGCATAGAAACTATCTGCAGAAAAGCAAGAGTGCCTAATGCCCGTAGGCACCACATGTATAAAAGCAAGAGTGTCTAATGCCCGTAGGCACCATATGTATAAAAGCAAGAGTGCCTGATGCCCGTAGGCACCACATGTATGAAAACAAGAGTGCCTGATGCCCGCAGGCACTAAGTGTATAAAAGCTACAGATTTATGGCTTAAAGAAGGAAGGGATTTGAGTGGCAGAGAGACTGATGGAGGAGCTGCAGACCGAGACGGCATTCACAATTCCGATATTAGGAGGAATTGCGATACCAGAGTCGGTGGCTGTGACGTGGGTGATTATGGCACTATTGGTCATAGCCTCTGCATTGCTGACAAGAAACTTAAAGTTAGAGCATCCAAGCAAGCGGCAGATAATACTGGAGGGAGCTATTTCCTGGCTGTATCGCTTCTTTGGAGATATCTTAGGAGAAAGCGGCAAGCGCTACATACCGTGGCTTGCTACCGTCATTATATATATAGGCTGTGCTAATATGACCGGCCTGATTGGATTAAAACCGCCGACCAAGGACTTAAATGTGACCGCAGGTTTGGCAATTATGAGTATAGTACTTATCGAATATTCGGGACTGCACGTTAAGGGTGCCAAAGGTTTTATCAAGAGCTTTGCCGAACCGATGCCAATACTCGCACCGATTAACATCTTGGAACTATTTATAAAACCTTTGTCCCTATGCATGCGACTCTTCGGTAACGTGCTGGGGGCTTTTGTAGTTATGGAGCTTATCAAGATAGTCGTACCGGCTATCATACCGATACCCTTCAGCATGTATTTCGATATATTTGATGGCCTGATACAGGCTTATGTATTTGTTTTTCTGACATCGCTATTTATGAAGGAAGCGATGGAATAATAGAGAATTTCGGAGGATTAAGAAAATGTCAACATTAATAGCAATCGGAGCAGGAATTGCAGTTCTCACCGGTATCGGTGCAGGCATCGGTATAGGTATTGCTACAGCTAAGGCTGTAGATGCAATTGCAAGACAGCCTGAGGCTGACGGCAAGATTACCAAGGCACTGCTCTTAGGCTGCGCATTGGCAGAGGCAACAGCTGTATACGGATTGGTTATAGGTATATTGATCATACTGTTCTTAGGACAGTAAGAGCGCTTAAAGCGCGAAGCAATCCGTACTTTTATTATATGTGGTGCCTGCAAAAATCGTAGGCATGGTTGTTTACATAGTGAGAGGCATTTCGTTTATCGGAAGCCATCAGGAATTACCTGATTATGACATCATAATATTTCATAAATGCAGTGAAAAGGAGGCGGAAAGTTATGCTTAACCTTAATATGAATATTGTATGGACATTTATCAATCTTATAGCGTTGTTTATCCTGCTCAGAATCTTTTTGTTCAGACCGGTTACCAATATCATTGATCAAAGAGAGAAGCTTATCGCAGATCAGATGGGCAAGGCAGACAGTATGGAACAGGCAGCCAAGGAGAGACTTGCTGAGGCTGACAAGGTGTTGCAGAGCTCAAATTCATTAGCTCAGGCACATGCATCTAAGATAATTGAGGATGCAAAGCTTGAAAATGAGAGGATTATTAATGAGGCCAAGCAGGAGGCTGACAGAATACTTGTTGATTCAAGACAGAGAGCTAAGCGTGAGGCTGATCTCATTATGAGCGAATCAAAGGGACAGATTACAGAGCTTGCATTGGCTGCAGCTAAGAAGCTTGCTAAGATTAACCGTAATGAAGCAGAAGAACAGAGCCTGTTCAATGATGTATTGAGAGAGGCGAGTCTAGAACATGACACATAATTTTGCAGATAGATTTTTTGAAGCCAACAGGATACTGAAGGCAAGTCTGACCTATGCAGCGCGACCAAGCGATGAAAGAATATCAGAGCTTAAGCATATGCTTATGGACAGCTATCATGCTACCGAGGTGGTGCTGACAGAGAAGCTTGATGAAGATATCCTGGGCGGCTACATTCTTCAGGTCGGAGATATTATATATGATAATACCGTCAAAGGAGCCTTTGGACGTCTTGAGAAGAACCTCAGGATGGAAAAAGGCACAGACGATATTATCTCAGTGCTTAAGAGCGATATTGATGGCTTTACAGATGAGATGACCGTCGAGGAGGGCGGTGAGATAGTAAGCCTTCATGACGGTATAGCAGCAGTGTCAGGCATAAGCTCAGCGATGTACGGCGAGATTGTTCTCTTTGAGAATGGTGTCAAGGGACTCGTGCAGAGCATAGATGAACATAGGGTTCTCTGCATTATCCTCGGAGATGATGAGGAGCTTAGTGTCGGCGGAAGAGTAATAAGAACTAAGAAGCGTGCAGGTGTGGGAGTCAGTGACTTCATGCTCGGCAGAGTTACAGATGCACTGGGAGCACCTATAGACGGCAAGGGTCCGCTGCCGGCAGAGTCCTGGTATATGATTGAGCGTAAGGCTCCGGGAGTTATGGACAGAGAGCCTGTAAATGTGCCTCTGCAGACCGGTATATTGTCTATAGATTCGATGATACCTATAGGCAGAGGACAGAGAGAGCTGATTATAGGAGACCGTCAGACAGGTAAGACCAGCATAGCCATAGATACCATAGTCAATCAGAAGGGCAAGGATGTTATCTGTGTATATGTTGCTATAGGCCAGAAGGCATCAACTATAGCGCAGGTTGTCGAGAATCTCAAGAAGCACGGAGCAATGGATTACACCATAGTCGTTGCAGCTACGGCCAGTGATGGAGCAGCAATGCAGTATATAGCTCCGTATTCGGGAACCGCGATTGCAGAGTATTTCCTCGATAAAGGCAAGGACGTGCTCATAGTATATGATGATTTGTCCAAGCATGCTGTTGCTTACAGAGCACTGTCATTGCTTTTGGAGAGGTCTCCGGGACGTGAGGCTTATCCGGGAGATGTATTCTATCTGCATTCGAGACTGTTGGAGCGCTCATGCAGACTTGATGCAGAACATGGGGGCGGCTCTATAACAGCACTTCCTATAATAGAGACGCAGGCCGGTGATGTTTCGGCATATATACCGACTAACGTTATATCTATAACGGACGGACAGATATTCCTTGAGAGTGACTTGTTCTACGAGGGCTTCAGACCTGCAATCAATGTC
Organism: Acutalibacteraceae bacterium; assembly: GCA_963595005.1. Classification (GTDB taxonomy): domain Bacteria; phylum Bacillota; class Clostridia; order Lachnospirales; family Lachnospiraceae; genus Avilachnospira. Next base: position 20,889 of record CAVBGP010000014.1, read on the forward strand.
GGACTGTCTGTATCGCGTGTCGGAGGAGCAGCCCAGACTAAGGCAATCAAGAAGGTAAGCGGCACACTCAGACTTGAGCTTGCTCAATACAAGGAGATACAGTCATTTGCACAGTTCAGCTCAGATCTTGATGAGGATACACGCAGACGTATAACCTACGGAGAACAGCTCATGGAGCTGTTAAAACAGCCGCTGTATCATTCCATGCCTGTAGCTAAACAGGTTGTATACCTGGTTGTTGCAACAAGTCAGCTCTTGCTTGATGTTCCGAAGAATGAATTCAAGGCTTATATAGACAGATTCTATAACTTCTTTGAGGGAACTCACGGTAAGCTCATAAGAGATATAGAAGAGAACGGACAGTTGAGCGATGACAGTAAGGATATAATACTAAATGCTGTCAAGGACTTTAAGAAGGTGAACTTAGATGGCGGGGACAAAGGAAATACTTGATCGTATAGGCAGCATCCGGGAAACCATGAAGGTCACCAACGCCATGTATCTCATATCCTCATCCAAGATACGTAAGGCCAGGGAGCGTATGACGGAGGTTAAGGCATATTACGATGCTATATGCTCGACCATAGGCGACATACTGGCTCTGACTCCTGACATGGAGAATCATTTTCTTGAGAAAAAACAGAAAACTGCGGAGGATAAGCTAAAAGAATCGAATGCGAGAAGAGGATATCTGGTTATTACTGCCGATAAGGGCCTTGCAGGGGCCTACAATATCAATGTTATAAGACGCATTGAAGCTGAGCTTAAGGAGCATCCGAGCTCAGAGCTCTTTATCATTGGTCAGGTTGGACTGCATTACTTTGCACGAAAGCAGTATGCAATCAAGGAGGATTTTGTTTATTCTTCGCAGAATCCTAATCTGCAGAGAGCACGTTATATTGCGGCTGATCTGCTTCAGGAGTATGACAGCGGCAATATTGATGAGATATATGTCATATACACGAGGATGAAGAATGCACTTCAGTCTGAGACTGTTATGATGAAGCTCATGCCGCTCTCTAGAGAGGCTTACTACAAGACAGATGAAGAGGTTAGAGGAGAGGAGTCGTTTTATCCTGATGCCAATACGGTATTCACACAGATAGCTCCGCTCACCATGCATGGAATTATCTTCAGTGCGCTTACAGAGAGCTATTGCGCTGAGCTTAATGATCGTATGACGGCTATGAATTCGGCTTCTGACAATGCGTCCAAGATGATACAGGATCTGGAGCTTGAATATAACCGCAAGCGACAAGGCAGCATCACTCAGGAGATAACTGAGATTATAGCAGGCGCAGCAGCGCAGAAGAGCAATGACGGGTTATAAAGGATGACGTAATGAATAATGTAAAAGAAGACAAGTTAACAGCAGATGCCTATGAAAGAGCAACTGCTCTTGATGCTACGGTAAATGCATCTGAAGCTGAGGTTTCTGCTGCGGACAAAGCCGCAGATACAGATAACGCATCCAAAGCTAAACAGACAGCAGACGCACAGGAGGAACACAAAAACACGGGCAAAATAGTCCGAATCATGGGTCCTGTAGTAGATGTGCGCTTTATGGGTGAGTCACATCTTCCTAAGCTAAATGAAGCACTCACTGTGGATTGTGACGGCAGCATTAGAACTATGGAGGTATCGCAGCAGCTAAATGACACGGATGTGCGCTGTATCATGATGGACCCAAGTGAGGGACTCTATAAGAACATGACTGTTACGGATACGGGAAGCGGAATAACCGTACCGGTCGGAGACAAGGTGCTTGGCAGGATGTTTAATGTCTTGGGTCAGGCAATTGACGGCAAGGAGCAGCCAAAGGCTGATGAATACTGGTCTATACATAGGAAGGCACCGGCATTTGAGAAGCAGCTTCCTTCTGCAGCCATGCTTGAGACCGGCATCAAGGTAATAGACCTGCTTGCACCGTATTCAAGAGGCGGCAAGATTGGTCTATTCGGAGGTGCAGGAGTAGGTAAGACCGTACTTATACAGGAGCTTATACATAATGTAGCTACCGAGCACGGAGGATACTCGATATTTACAGGAGTAGGAGAGCGTTCAAGAGAGGGTAATGACCTCTACAGAGAGATGAGCTCATCTGGAGTTCTGAACAAGACAGCACTAATATTCGGACAGATGAATGAGGTTCCGGGAGCACGTATGCGAGTTGCGGAGACCGGGCTTACTATGGCCGAGTATTTCAGAGACAGGGAACAGAAGGATGTGCTGCTCTTTATTGATAACATATACAGATTTGTCCAGGCCGGCTCAGAGGTATCTGCGATGCTTGGACGTATGCCGTCAGCAGTAGGCTATCAGCCGACTCTTGCCAATGAGCTTGGCGGAGTACAGGAACGTATAACCTCTACAACAGACGGAGCTATCACTAGTGTACAGGCGGTATATGTGCCGGCAGATGATCTTACTGATCCGGCACCGGCAACCACCTTCGCACACTTGGATGCAACCACAGTTTTATCACGTAAGATAGTAGAGCTAGGTATATATCCGGCTGTAGATCCGCTCGCCTCCTCGTCACGTATACTTGAGGAGGATATAGTAGGCAAGGAGCATTATGAGACTGCAACGCAGGTTCAGCGTGTGCTGCAGAAATATCAGGAGCTTCAGGATATTATAGCTATACTTGGTATTGATGAGCTTGGTGAAGAGGATAAGACTACTGTATACAGAGCGCGTAAGATACAGCGCTTTTTGTCTCAGCCATTTTCGGTTGCAGAGACATTTACAGGAGTAAAGGGTGTATATGTGCCGATAGCCGAGACCATTAAGGGCTTCCAGCGGATACTAGATGGTGATATGGATGATTATCCGGAGAGCGCCTTCTTTAATGCCGGCACCATAGAGGATGTTAAGCAGAAGGCAGAGAGCATAAGGGCTTCAGAGAGCTGATCCTATCTATCTTACAGTCCTTTTAGAACGTGCTGCGTGAGGATTACAGAACAGGAAAAGGCAGCGGGCTGTATTGCAGTTAAGGTTGACCGCAAGAAGGACAGTCGGAAGGCAAAATATATGAATACTTTCAATTTAAGAATAGTTGCGAGCAACGGAGTCTTTTATGACGGTGATTGCGAGAGCCTCGTCATACCTGCGGCAGACGGTGAGTTTGGTATACAGGCTAATCATGAGCCTATGGTTGTGGCCATATATATTGGAACGCTTAGGTTTAAGGCAGACGGCGAGTGGCATACAGTTGTTACCGGACAGGGCTATGCAAGAACCGGCGGCAATAGGACCGTGCTTATAGTTGACAGCGCTGAGCGCCCGGAGGATGTTGACGAGCACAGAGCGGAGCTTGCGGCAGAACGTGCGAGGGAGCTTCTAAGTGTTAAGAGCAGCGAGAAGAATTATTTCCAGGGACAGCTGGCAATGACCAGAGCCATGGCAAGACTTAAGGCTAAGAAGCAGCTTAACTATAAGTAACACATAAGCTTCTCGGCAAAAGTCTTAAAATGTAAATGTAAATGTTATAAGAGTGCAGTTGATGGCAAAAAGAGCTATCGACTGCATTTTCTTTAAGAAAAAGCAGGTATTTGCTTAGGAAGCAGATTCTTCCCAATAGAACTGATAAAAAAAGCACGGGCACGCTTTTGGCGTATACCCGGGCTTTTAAAATCTTATGATATATTAAGTATCATCTAGGTTTTATGATTATCAATTAGTGGATGATAATTCCAAGGATGATAACCTCTACAACACCTACTGCCCATGCAATAGTTGAGGTGAATGACCAGATACGGATCTGATCCTTTGCCTCGGTTACTCCAAGTGTACGGTTAACAACCCAGAAATAAGAGTCGTTAAAGTATCCGAAGAAGAGTGAACCTACGCAGCATGCGATAGCTGCTACAAGCGGGCTGGTTGTTCCTGATGCAAGTACAATAGGAGCTGATATGGAAGCAGCTGTTGTCATTGCAACGGTACCTGAACCCTGTACAAAACGCATAAGGGTTGAGATAAAGAGCGGAAGCACTACAAGCGGAATACCAGCTGAAGCAAGGCCGTTTGCAAGGTAATTACCCAAACCAGAGTCTGCGATAACCTTACCAAGAGCTCCGCCGCCACCTGTAAGCAGAAGGATGATACCAGCGGAAGCCATACCCTCCTCCATGATAGAGATAACTTCCTGTCTTGGCTTATTGTTTGCAAGCATGTATATAGCAAGCAGGGTACCAATGATAAGAGCTACTATAGGCTGACCGATGAAGCTGATAACAGTACGAGCAGGACCTGTAAGGCCTAAAGCGCTGGTGATAGTATCAAGCAGGATAAGTATAATCGGCACAAAGAGCGGTGCAAAGGAAGCAGTTGCGCTCGGAAGTACCTCGTCTGCAGCCTTGAGATCTGCAGAATAATCAGGCTCCTGATACTCCTGCTTAACGATGTTGCCGTGCTCATCAGGAAGGCAATAATACTGCTTGGCAAGTATCTTAGAATAGAGTATGCAGCAGATAGCCATAGGAAGAGCAAGTACCAGAGTGAACATCAGGAATGCTCCAACATCGATACCGAAGATACCGCATACACCGAGCGGACCCGGAGTAGGAGGAACCATACTGTGAGTAATAACAAGTCCGGCTGCAAGTGAAACACCAAGTCCGATTACAGACTTCTTGGTAGCTCGAGACAGAGACTTTGCAATAGGGCTAAGTACGACGAAGCCTGAATCACAGAATACCGGTATAGATACAAGGAAGCCTGTAAATGCCAAAGCAATCTCTTCTCTGCCCTTACCGAATAACTTGATAAAGGTATGAGCCATGGTCTTAGCTGCACCGCTTGCCTCAAATATCTGTCCCATCATAACGCCGAGACCGATAATGATACCTACGCTGCCAAGCGTGTTACCAAATCCGTTTTTAATTGAAGTTACAAGGTTAAGCGTTACACCACTTTCATAAGTCGTGTCTGTAAGCGGGAAGCCGCCGATAACGCCGATGAGCAATGCTGCAATAAGCATTGCAAGAAATGCATGAACCTTTGTCTTTAATACCAGGAATACAAGGATAACAATGCCTATAACAAGGGCAATGAGCATCCTGGTACCGTCAAGTGTTCCAACCATAAGTTAAAGTACCACCTTTCTAAAATACATACCACTATGCCATGAGTGAAAAAAATAATGGCATAGAAGCCACAAGAATAGAATCTAACATATTGTTAAAAAAATCTCAATATTGTTTTTTGATAAACAAAC
>CAVBGP010000015.1:0-25453 GCA_963595005.1 Acutalibacteraceae bacterium
AAGCTTGCCTCTGCATTTTTTGATATTATTCTGGTGGTGCTGAACAATTACAAATCAATAATGGTAATTCACAAAAACCTAAGTCCAGCAATAAGAGCGGGGCTTAGGTTTGATATGGTATTTGTAGCTGACATGAGGCTAAGGCATGAGGCTAATGTACGAGGCTAAATCACGAGGCTAAAGCACGAAGCTCAGGTATAAAGCACCTATGGCTGGTCACAGCCTACTTTTTGTACGAAAAAGCGAATTATGTGCCAAATACCTGCTGTCAAAAAGGAGGATATTACTTGGGAAGAATAATGGGCTTGGATTTCGGAGCCAAGACCACAGGCGTAGCATTAAGCGATCCGCTGTGCACTATTGCTTCGCCGCTTGAGACCATATTCAGAGAGAAGGAGGGCAAGCTCAGACCCACCTACAGACGTATAGCAGAGCTTGTTCGAGACAATGAGGTCGGACTCATAGTAGTCGGACTTCCTCTTAACATGGATGATTCTAAGGGGGAGAGAGCCCTTAAGGCAGAAGCATTTGCAGAAGAATTAAGACACAGACTTGAGGCTGACAGACTTGAGGCTGAGGTCATAATGTGGGATGAGAGACTAAGCACTGTGAGCGCAGACGAGATACTTGAAGAAGCACAGGTCGTATCAAGTGAGCGCAAGCAGTATATAGATAAGATAGCAGCAGCATTAATACTTGAAGATTACATGAAGAACGGAAAGGAATAATAATCATGGAAGACAATATTATCGTAATGACACTTGATGACGGCAGTGAGATTGAATTCACTATACTTGACAGCACTGTTTACAACGGATGCAGCTACATACTTGTTACAGATGCACCGGATGATGAGGATGGAGAGTGCCGTGTATTTAAGGAGGTTTCAGATCCTAACGCGGCAGAGGCTATATATGAGGATATCCTGGATGAGGATGAGGAAAATGCCGTATTTGACATATTTGAGAAGCAAATGGACGGAGAGATAAGCATAGACAGATGATGACAGACAGATATTATAGTATTGATTTGTCGGAGCCGCGCGAGGGAGGCAAAGCTTCGACATCAGGAGGAAGACAGCAGACTAAGAAAAAAGGCAAAAAAAGCTCAGCATCAAAGCAGAATAATAAACAGTCTAAGGATATTAGCCGCAGCAGACAGGATGATGCAGGAAACCGCCGCAAGGGCGAGTCACAAAATGCAGGCAATCGTCATAGAAACGATATAAAAGGCGAGGCAGACAGGCCTAGCCTTAAGTCAGAGTCCGCAAATTACGGCTCCAAGAATAAAAACAAAGCCGCTAATCAGGATAACAGGCATAAAAATGCACCTGCAGGCAGTACTGACGGCAATAAGCATAAGAACAAAGCTGTCAATGCTTCTGATAAGCCAAGGAACAGCAGAAACGGCAATAACGGCAATAGGCGCAGAGCAAGAAGATCAGGTGACAACAAACCAGGAGCTTTAAACGACGACAGGCTGCAGGAAGAGACAAAGCTTATAAGCGATTTTGACAGCGGAGTCGGAGCAAATGAGACTGCACAGCATGACAAAGCCGGCAAGAAGTATTCAGGAGTAAGACAGGGACTCGAACTTGTTAAGTCTGTATTTTCATCTAAGCCAAGAAATACAAGCAGCAGGATACGCATCATACCTCTCGGCGGACTTGAGCAGATAGGTATGAATATCACAGCCATAGAGTCAGAAAACAGCATAGTTGTCATCGACTGCGGCATGGCGTTTCCGGATGAGGAGATGCTTGGTATAGACCTGGTTATACCTGATATCACCTACCTGCGTGACAATATGAGCAAGATAGAGGGCTTCTTTATCACCCACGGACATGAGGATCATATAGGAGCACTGCCTTATGTGCTTAAGAATCTCAATGTGCCGGTCTACAGCACCAGACTAACTAGAGCTCTTATCGAAAATAAGCTGCGTGAGCACGGACTTATAGAGAGTGCCAAGCTTAACACTGTCAAATTCGGAGACATAGTAAGAGCAGGTGATTTTGACGTTGAGTTTATCAAGACCAATCACTCAATTCAGGATGCAGCTGCAATTGCTGTGCATTCTCCGGCAGGAGTAGTGCTTCATACAGGAGATTTCAAGGTAGATTACACTCCGGTATTCGGAGACACCATAGACCTGCAGAGATTTGCAGAGCTTGGCAAGCACGGTGTATTAGCCCTCTTGTGCGAGTCCACCAATGCTGTAAGAGAAGGCTTCACCATGTCTGAGAAGACTGTCGGTCACACCTTTGAGACTATCTTCGGTGAGAACAGAGATAAGCGTATCATTGTTGCAACATTTGCATCAAATGTCGACAGAGTTCAGCAAATCATCACTGTTGCCGAGCAGTATGACCGCAAGGTGGTTATCGACGGACGATCTATGATTAACGTCATAAGCACAGCCAAGGAGCTTGGATATATCCAGATGAAGGACAATACCCTCATCGATATATCAGAGATTAAGAACTATCCGGATCATCAGATAGTACTCATAGTTACCGGCAGTCAGGGAGAGCCTATGGCGGCACTTTCACGCATGGCTATAGGCATGCACCGCAAGGTTATGCTTACAAGCAATGACGTGGTAGTCTTAAGCTCCACACCTATACCGGGCAATGAGAAGGCTGTATCCAAGGTTATAAACGAGCTGTCCAAGAAGCGTACTAAGGTTATATATCAGGATACCCACGTATCGGGTCACGCATGTACAGAGGAGCTAAAGCTCATCTATACCTTAGTTCATCCCAAATTCTCAATACCTGTGCACGGAGAATTAAGACACAGACTTGCTCAAAAGGATATAGCCATAGCTATAGGCATGCCGAGAGACAACTGCCTCTTAGTAGATGCAGGAGATGTGGTCGAGCTTACGCCTGACAGCTGCGAGGTTGTCGGCAAGGTACAGGCAGGGCCGGTATTGGTTGACGGTCTCGGCATCGGCGATGTCGGCAATGCCGTGCTCAAGGATAGACAAAGCATGTCGCAGAATGGTATCATAGTCGCCGTAGTTTCCATAGAGCAGTCAAGCGGAGAGCTTGTTGCAGGGCCGGAGATTCTGACACGCGGACTTGTATATGTTAAGGAAAATGAAGATATTATCGACGAATCAAAGGAGGTAGTTCTTCAGGCACTCGAGCATTGCCGCGGAGTCAAGGACCTAAACAAGGTCAAGAACACCATCAGAAATGAATTGAGCGATTATGTATGGCGCAAAATTCAGAGAACGCCTATGATACTTGCAGTTATAACTGAGGTTTAAAGATGCGTGAGCGTGATGAATACTCCGGTAGCAGTATATCGGATGTGATAAGCGGAGTTGCAATCAGGGTTATAGTAATAACCCTGATTGTATTCGTGTGTTATTTTACGGCACATGAGTGCTTTAAGCTGGGCTTCACCATATTTGGTGCAGAGTCAGCAGAGTCAGCTCCGGGAACCGATGTACAGGTTGAGGTGGATAAGGGAGAGACTGTAGATGAGCTTGCAGCAAAGCTTGCAGATGACAGGGTCATCCCAAGCGAGCTTGCATTCAGGGTTCAGGCAAGGCTCTATGAGCTTAAGCTTTATCCGGGCACCTATAAGCTAAACACCTCAATGTCTACCAAGGAGGCAGTCAAGAGCTTTGTCATGACTGAGCAGGAGTATAATGATTCACTTGATGCTGACAGCGTAACAGAGGATGAAGAGGGCTTCATCGGAGGCGGAGATGAGGGTACTGATGCCTCATCTGCAGCAGAAACAGCAGTTGACTCAGATACAAAGGACGGTGCTGTACAGTGAGCGTAGACAGAGATTACAGAATCAGCGAATATCTGCATTCTCTTGAACCGGATGCAGAGCCCTTGCTTAAGGAGCTAAGGCAATATGCAGCAGAGACTGAGGTCCCCATCATACGTATAGAGACTGAGAGCTTTATAAGGACACTGCTTAATATACTGAAGCCCAGGCATATACTTGAGATAGGCACAGCCATAGGCTACAGCAGCATTTGCATGGCATCAGCCTGCAGTGCGGACATCATAACTATTGAGAGCTATGATAAGCGCATCCCCCTGGCTAAAAATAATATCAGCCGGGCAGGGCTTATCGATAGAGTCAAGCTCATCGAGGGCGATGCAGGAGAGGTGCTTAAAGCGCTTGCAGATAAGGGCGAGAGCTTTGATTTTATCTTTCTGGATGCAGCTAAGGGACAGTATCCCGTATGGCTCCCTGATATCATGCGTCTCATGCATTCAGGCTCAGTGCTGCTCTCGGACAATGTGCTGCAGGAGGGAACTGTTACGGAATCAAGATTTGCGATACCGCGAAGAGAGAGAACAACCCATGAGCGTATGAGGGAATTCTTGTATACACTTAAGCATGACGAACGACTGTGCAGCTCTGTGCTCAATGTAGGAGACGGAGTGTCTCTGAGCGTCAGACTGTAGGGCTGATAAACAGACCTGCATACCAGCAGACGCAACACAACATAAGATTATGGATTGCATTGCACGTACATGCTCTTGCAGTCCTGCCTGTTTCGCATTTCGGGCAACACTTTTAGATTTTAGAAACATGAAGAAACCAGAATTACTTATCCCCGCAGGCAACCTTGACACCTTGAGGACTGCGGTTATATACGGAGCCGATGCGGTGTATATAGGAGGAGAGGCATTTTCCTTAAGAGCGAAGGCAGACAACTTTGACCACGCTTCAATGGAGGAGGCCTTGTCCTTTGCACACGCAAGAGGTGTTAAGGTCTATGTGACAGCCAATATATTTGCTCATAATTACGACTTAGCCGCAGCAGAGGAGTACTTTAAGGAGCTTAAGGAGCTAAAGCCCGACGCACTGATCATATCAGATCCGGGCCTCTTTGCTATGGCAAGGCGCATAGTGCCTGAGATTGACATACATATCTCAACTCAGATGAGCACCAGCAACTACGAGTCATTTTTGTTCTGGCAGCAGCTTGGAGCAAAGCGAGTTGTTAATGCCAGAGAATGTTCGCTGAATGAGCTTAAGGAGATAAGAGCCAAGATAGATCCGGAGCTTGAGATTGAGTCCTTTGTGCACGGAGCAATGTGCATATCATATTCGGGCAGATGTCTGCTCTCAGGCTTTATGACAGGCCGCTCATCCAATCAGGGAGCCTGCACGCATCCTTGCAGATGGAATTATGCAGTCATGGAGGAGAAGCGTCCGGGCGAGTATTATCCTGTAGAGGAAAATGAGAGAGGAACCTTTATATTTAACTCCAAGGATCTCTGCATGATAGAGCATATACCGGAGCTTGTAGATGCAGGTATAGACAGCTTCAAGGTTGAGGGACGCATGAAGACCGCACTCTATGTGGCAGTAACAGCCAGAGTATACCGCAAAGCTATAGACGATTACTTTAAGGATCCCAAGCTCTATGCGGAGTCGATTCCCTTCTACAAGGAGGAGATTGCAAAGTGCACCTACAGGGAGTTCACAACAGGCTTCTACTTCAGTAAGCCGGATAATACAGCTCAGATATATGACAGCAACACCTACGTGAGAAATTACACCTATCTCGGAACCACCGATGAGGTGCTTTCTGACGGAGGCATAATTATAGAGCAGAAGAATAAGTTTAGCGTCGGAGATGAGATAGAGATACTTAAGCCTGATTGCAGCAGCGAGAGGGTTAAGGTACTTGGCATCAATGATGCCAAAACCGGAGCGGCACAGGAAAGCTGTCCGCATTCTAAGCAAAAGCTTATTATTCACCTTAGCAAGACGCCGGAAGTATACGAGCTTCTTGCCGTTAAGACCTGATATAAAACATGAAGGCAAGGATTTTATCTGTAATATTTTTTGTCTGCGCCGGACTGTGCATAGTATATTTCGGGGTAATTGTAGGCTACAGTGGCATCTCGACCTCGATTTGCTTTGTATGGCCCTTGTTTGCTGTTGTCTTTGCGAGCATGAGCATAATGCTTGGAAAGCTTCGACAGAAAAAATCATGCGGCATGCCTGAATTTCTGCCTACATTTATATTTACAAGCTTTGCGCTTGCGCTCTGCATCTTTGTGTTCATTATGAACATGGTAATCAGAGCCTCTCACGGTTATGATGATGCGGATAAAAGGACAGATTACTGTATAGTTATGGGTGCGAGGGTATATCCTAATGCTATATCCAAGACTCTTATGTATAGACTTGATGAAGCTATGGAGCTGCACCGGGAGAGTCCGGGAACTGTCTTCGTGCTTGCAGGAGGGCAGGAGGCAGGAGACCCGATACCGGAGGCATTTGCCATGTACAACTACTTAAGCCTTAACGGAGTCCCGAGTGATAATATGCTCTTAGAGTCCAAGGGTGAGTCAACCTACGGCATTATATCCAATGCAGTCATGGCTATTAATGCGGACTTTGAACGGCGCAGGATACCGCATGGACCGGAGGACAGGGTATATCCGAGAGATTATGCTCCGAGCGTCGGCATAATCACTAGCGACTATCATATGTACCGCTCGATAACCTTTGCCAAGGCAAATGGCATAGCAGAACCGATAGCTATCGCAGCCGAATCAGACAGTGTGCTCTACATACACAATTGTGTAAGAGAGAGCATAGCAATATTAAAAGACTTTTTTATGGGGAAAGTGACAGTAGATGAAGAATACATGCCAAGGATACCGTTTAATAGAGAACAGAGACATTGAAGAGCTTAAGGGCGTAGGCACAGTCTATGAGCATATCAAGACAGGCGCCAAGGTCTTTGTAATCAAGAACAACGATAAGAATAAGGTATTTACCATAGGCTTCCGTACAACGCCTAAGGATTCAACCGGAGTTGCACACATCATGGAGCATTCAGTGCTCTGCGGCTCAGCCAAGTATCCGCTCAAGGATCCGTTTATTGAGCTTGCCAAGGGCTCACTCAACACCTTTCTTAATGCGATGACCTTTCCGGACAAGACCATTTACCCGATTGCATCCCTTAATGACAAGGATTTCATGAACCTAATGGATGTATATCTGGATTCCGTATTCAACCCAAATGTCTACAAGGATTCAAGGATATTCAGACAAGAGGGCTGGCATTATGAGCTCCTAAACAGAGGCGAGGCTTGCGAGGAGCTTAAGATAAACGGTGTAGTGTATAACGAGATGAAGGGAGCATTTTCAAATCCTGATTCTGTGCTCGAGAGCCGCATTATGCGTGCGCTCTATCCGCATACAACCTATGCCAATGAATCCGGCGGTTTGCCTTCTGCCATCCCGGATTTGACTGAAGAGGATTTCCTAGAGTTCCATAAGCATTATTATCATCCGTCCAATTCGTATATCTATCTCTACGGAGATATAGATATGGAGGAGAAGCTAAGCTGGATAGACGACAATTATCTCTCGCACTATGACAAAATTGAGATTGATTCTCATATTGACGAGGAGCCTGCATTTGCAGCGCCTGTGACGGAGAGAAGTGAGTATGCAGTTGGAGCTAATGAGGATACCTTTGGCAAGGCATACCTCTCAGAGAACTACTGCTTAAATGACGAGCCTACTCAGGTAAATGCCATAGCATGGCAGATATTGGAGTCAGTGCTTTTAAGCTCACCCGGAGCTGTGCTTAAGGAGGCACTTGTTAAGGCAGGCATAGGCGAGGATATCTACGGGGGACTCACCCAGGAGGTCAAGCAGCCATTCTTCTCTATCATAGCTAAAAACGCCGATATAAGCCGTGAGGAGGAGTTCAGAAGCATTATAAATGACACTCTGACCGAGCTTGTTAAAAACGGCATCAACAAGAAGAACCTCAAGGCAGAGCTTAACTATCTTGAGTTTAAGTTCCGCGAGGAGGATTACGGCAATATACCGGCAGGTCTTGCTATAGGCATAGGCATGTTTGACAGCTGGCTCTATGACGGAAGCCCTTACACCTTTGTTGTGTATAATGACGCAATCAAGGAACTTAAAGCTTTGATTGAGACTGATTTCTTTGAGCGTAAGATAGAGAAATGCCTCCTCAATAATAAGCACCGTGCAGCTGTAAGCATAGTACCAAGCCCGGGTCTTACTGACAGAGATAATGAAGCCCTTAAGAGCAAGCTTCTTTGCTTCAAGGACAGCTTATCAGAGGCAGAGAAGGACCAAATCGCAGCTGATACTGAGGCACTTAAGGCATATCAGGCTGAGCCTGATACTCCTGACAATATAGCTATGCTTCCGGTGCTCAAGATTAGCGACATAGATAAAGAGGCAGAAAAGACTGAGTACAGACGAGAGGGACGCTTCATAGTAAGTGAGGCGGATACAAGAGGCATAGCCTACTCAAGGATTATGTTTGATGTAAGTGAGCTTAGCGAGGATGAGCTTCAGCTGGCTTCCCTCCTTTCAGATATACTCGGAGAGATGAATACAACCAGGCACAGCTATAATGAGCTCTATAATGAAGTGCTTTTAAATACAGGCGGAGTATCACTGCTTACTCAGACCGTCGGAACAAGAGACGGCGAGGAATTTGGCTTTAGAGGCATGGTGACTGCCGATATCCATACTCTTGACGACAAGGTAGAGACAGGCTTTTTGCTTGCAGCCGAGATGATATGTGACACCGTGCTTGATGATGAGGAGAGACTCTCAGAGCTTCTTCTTGAGACCAAGAGCCGTGTAAGATCAAAGCTTGAGGGAACATCACATCTTGCAGCTGCCGCAAGAGCTTCATCCTATACTACACCGGGATCAAGATACAATGATCTGACCTCCGGCATAGCTTATTATGATTTTGTAAATGCAGCCTGCAAGCTTACCAAAGAGCCTGTACATATGAAGCGCTTTATAGCTTCGCTTAAGACTGTAAGAGACAAGGTATTTACTGCGGACAGGATTACCTATGCGATATACGGAAGTAAGTCAGCTTATGAGTCTGTAATTAAGGCAGCAGAGACATTTGAAGGAAGACTTAGAGAGCCGCGCCATGATGCAGGCTATAAGAAGGCTGATATTAAGGGACGCCAGGTTACTCCTATCAGCAATATGAACGAGGGCTTTAAGTCAAGCTCACAGGTTAACTATGTAGCTCGCTGCGGAGATTTTGCCAAGGCCGGTTTAAAATACACCGGAGTGCTGAGAGTACTCAAGGTAATGCTTAATTATGATTATCTGTGGACAAGGCTCAGAGTACTTGGCGGAGCTTATGGCTGCATGTCAGGCTTTATGAAGAGCGGACGCTGCTTCCTTGTGTCCTACAGAGATCCTGAGATAACAAAGAGCAATACGGTGTACGAGGAGCTTCCTGATTATCTTGAGAACTGGGCAGGAGATGACAGCACTGTAGCTAAATTTATCATAGGCGCCATCTCAGCCTTAGACAGACCGTTAAGCAATTCAGATAAGGCACTGCAGGCAGCAGCCGATGCCTTCTTTGGTACTACAGACGAGGAGCTGCAGCAGGAGCGTGACGAGGTGCTCTCATGCACAGTGCAGGATATCAGAGACTGTAAGGCATATATCAAGGCACTGCTTGATGCAGGCTCAATTTGCGCTATCGGAAACGAAGGACAGATAACAAAGGAGCAGGAGCTCTTTAAGTCAGTAAGAGACCTGTTCTAAAAAAACACGCCTGTGCTTTTGCAGGCAGCATATAGTGTAAACAACCATGCCTACGTATTCGTAGGCATCACATATTAATAAAAGTACGGATTGCTTCGCGCTTTAAGCGCTCTCGCAACAATTTTAGGATAAAGCATGAAACGGAGTTAGGTATGAAATCCGGATACTGTGCCCTTGTAGGGCGACCGAATGTAGGCAAGTCTACATTGATGAATAAGCTGATAGGTCAGAAGATAGCAATTATATCTGACCGTCCACAGACAACAAGAGACAGGATAGAGACTGTATATACCGATGAGAGAGGACAGATAATATTTGTCGATACTCCGGGCATACATAAGGCTAAAAATAAGCTTGGCGAGTACATGGACACGGTTGCTGAACGCAGCTTTTCCGATGTCGATGTGGTGCTGTGGCTGGTAGAACCTACGACCTATATAGGAGCAGGTGAGTCGCACATAGCAGAGCTTCTGTCTGCTCTTAATAAAAAGAAGCACCCGGTAGTGCTTGTTATCAATAAGTCAGATACCATCAAGGACCCGGCTATGATAGAGGAGGTAATCAGAAATTACCAGGCACGCTGTGAGTTTAATGACATTATCTGTGTATCAGCTGTCACAGGCAAGAATACGGATGAGCTTACGGACACCATATATAAGTATCTGCCGGAAGGACCGATGTACTATGATGAGGAGACCGTAACAGAGATACCTATGCGTTCTATCGCAGAGGAGCTGATACGTGAGCAGATGTTAAGACTTCTCAAGGATGAGATTCCTCATGGGGTTGCAGTAGTTATCAATAAGTTCAGTGAGCGCAGGAGCGGACTCTTTGACATTGAGGCTGATATCATATGCGAGAGAGACAGCCACAAGGGCATAATCATAGGCAAGGGCGGCGCTATGCTTAAGCGCATAGGCACAGGAGCCAGATTAGAGATAGAGGAGCAGTTAGGCGCTCAGGTCAATCTCAAGCTCTTTGTTAAGGTCAGAAAAAACTGGAGAGATGACGAGGGCTTCATCAAGAGCTTTGGCTATGATTTGAGGAAATACAGATGAGTGTCACGGAGCATGAGGTCAAGGGTATAATTATAAGTACGGCTCCGCAGGGTGAATACGGAAGACGAGTTAAGATACTGACCGATAAGCTTGGCAAGATAACTGCATTTGCAGGAGGCGCAGCCAAGGTTAATTCCAAGCTTATAGGAACCTTGAGACCCATGACCTCCGCACGCTTTAGACTGGCAGAGGGAAGAGGTGCCTACAATATCCACGGGGCAGAGGTGATGGACGCCTTTGATGATTTGGCCTTTGACTTTGAGACCTCCGTATACGCTATGTACGTGCTTGAGGCAGGAGACTATTTCTCAGAGGAGGGCATGCCGGAGGCCGATGCCAAGAATCTCCTTAACCTCATGTTTATGACCATGAAGGCACTGCGTGATAAGAAGCTCATAGAGCTTCTTATCGCCGGCATATATGAGCTGAGACTCCTGGTGCAGCAGGGCGAATACACTATGATGCCGCCGATAGTCAAGCAGGCGCACACTGTAGATATATGGCAGCGCTGCATCTCATCATCACTAAGCTCGCTCTACGATGCCGAATACTTCGAGGAACTCGATACAGACGAATTTATAGCTAATGTCAAGCTTCTGTTTGACAGACAGGTTAAGCACAAGTTTCGCACGCTGGATGTGCTGAAGAAGCTGTGAATAATTGGAAGTTAGATTAATTAAGTGGCTTAGGTGCATGGGCACTGCTCAGTGTTACGCCGCAACATTATGATAAGAGAATATTTAGAAACACTTTTCAAAACCACCCATTTGCAGTGTTGCCATATCACTGTGAAAAGGGTATACTTTGGTCTAAATTGCACTGCGTAATTAAGCGCGGGTAAGCTAAGGGTGGGAGACATTTCCATCCGGTTATATAGAAATATGCAGCACATAGGCTGCAGCTTAGCATTAAGGGGAAGTTCACATGGACAGAACAAAGATTAAGATGGATGATATCATTGCTCTATGCAAAACCAGAGGATTTATATATCCGGGCTCAGAGATTTATGGCGGTCTTGCCAATACCTGGGATTACGGCAATCTCGGTGTAGAGCTTAAGAATAATGTCAAGAAGGCATGGTGGAAGAAGTTCGTTGAGGGCTCTAAGCTTAATGTCGGCGTTGATTGTGCTATCCTTATGAATCCGCAGACCTGGGTTGCATCAGGCCACCTTGCAGGATTTTCAGATCCTCTTATGGACTGCAAGAAGTGTAAGGAGCGTTTCAGAGCAGACAAGATTATCGAGGAGTTCTGCAATGACAACGGCAAGGAGATTCCGGGAGGCTCTGCAGACAGCATGAGCCAGCAGGAGATGCAGCAGTTTATAGCTGACAACCACATCTGCTGTCCTTCATGCGGAGGCTTTGACTGGACTGATATCCGCAGCTTCAACCTTATGTTCAAGACCTTCCAGGGCGTTACCGAGGATGCTAAGAACACAGTTTATCTGAGACCTGAGACAGCACAGGGTATATTCGTTAATTTTAAGAATGTACAGAGAACCTCAAGAAAGAAGCTTCCGTTTGGTATAGGCCAGATTGGTAAGTCCTTCCGTAATGAGATTACACCGGGTAACTTCACCTTCCGTACCAGAGAGTTTGAGCAGATGGAGCTTGAGTTCTTCTGCAAGCCGGATACAGACCTTGAGTGGTTTGCATACTGGAAGGAGTTCTGCATTAAGTGGCTTCAGGATCTTGGCATTAAGCCGGATGAGATGAGAGCAAGAGACCATTCACAGGACGAGCTTACCTTCTATTCCAAGGCTACTACAGACTTAGAGTTCCTCTTCCCGTTCGGATGGGGCGAGCTCTGGGGCATAGCTGACAGAACTAACTATGACCTTACTCAGCATATGAATGTTTCCAAGGCAGATCTTACCTACCTTGATGATGAGACCAACGAGAAGTATGTACCGTACGTTGTTGAGCCGTCACTCGGAGCAGACAGAGTTACACTTGCCTTCCTTTGCTCAGCCTACGATGAGGAGGAGCTTGAGGGAGGAGATAAGCGTACTGTTATGCATTTCCATCCGGCTCTTGCACCTGTCAAGATTGCAGTGCTTCCGCTCTCTAAGAAGCTTAATGACAATGCCGAGAAGGTATTTGATGAGCTGTTAAATAAGTACTACTGTGAGTTTGATGACAGAGGAAGTATAGGTAAGAGATACCGCAGACAGGATGAGATAGGTACACCTTACTGCATCACCTATGACTTTGAGACCGATGATCCGGAATCACCGAACTATCAGTCAGTAACTATACGTCACAGAGATAGCATGGAGCAGGAGAGAGTTAAGATTTCCGAGCTTATGAGCTACTTTGACGGCAAGTTCGATTTCTAAAGCTAAGATAATTGCCGGCTTTTTTGCCGGCAATTGATAATCATGGAAGCCGCAGACTTCGTCCGGAGATGTTTTTAAGGAAACGCTGGTATTCTGGTATTGATGAAAGTCCGGCAAGCGAGTTTTAGAGTAGGAGAGCTCTGATTATGAAGCTTTTTACGCGCCTCGCGATGACCATATTTATAGCGACATTTGTTCCGATAGCCCTTCTTGGTTTAATCATGAGGGGCTTTTTGACTTATGCCAACTTTACCTTGCTGACCGTTGCCGTAGGTCTGCTGCTTACGGCAGGTCTCTACATGTCCATCATACGACCGCTTGATGAGCTTAAGCATGGCATCAATCGTGTTAAACGGGGAGACCTTGATTTTACCCTTGAAGCGGAAAATGAAGACGAGATAGGTGAGCTTACGACTGCATTTGAAGAGATGCGCATAAGGCTTAGAGAGTCCAATGAGGAGAAGCTGCAATACGATACAGAGCTTAAGGATCTTATAAGCAACATAGCTCACGACCTAAAGACTCCCATCACCACTATACGAGGCTATGCGGAGGGTATCATGGACGGCGTTGCATCCACACCTGAGATGCAGGACAAATACATCCGCACCATATATAACAAGTCTATAGAGATGACGGGACTTATTGAGGAGCTTTCCTTCTATGCCAAGATAGGAACCAACAAGATACCGTATAATTTCAGCCGCATTAACATTAAGAGCTATTTTGAGGACCTGGCTGACGATATAAGCATAGATATGGAAGCCAAGGGCATAAGCTTTAGCTTTAGCTGTGAGCTTGAGCCGGAGATTCAGGTTATCGCAGATCCGGAGCAGCTCCATAAGGTTATCAGCAATATTATAGGCAACTCTGTCAAATATATGACTCATGATCCTAAGCGCATAGAGATGCAGGTCAGAGACATAGGAGATTTCGTGCAGTGTGACCTAAGTGATAACGGCAAAGGAGTCGATAAGAAGGAGCTTAGTAAGATTTTTGAGCGCTTCTATCGCACAGATAAGAGCCGTAATTCTGCAGCCGGGGGCAGCGGCATCGGACTCTCGATAGTCAAGAAGATAGTTGAGGATCATGGTGGACGCATATGGGCTTCCTGCGAGGAAGGACAGGGTTTGAGCATACATTTTATACTCAGGAAGTATGTCGAGGTGCATATAGATGGCAAAAAGGATACTGATAATTGAAGACGAGGTAAGTATAGCTGAGCTTGAGAAGGATTATCTTGGGCTTTCAGGCTTTGAGGTCGTTATGAAGCATGATGGTATGGAGGGAGAGGCAGAGGCCCTCAGCAATGACTATGACCTTATACTGCTTGATATAATGCTTCCGGGCACAGACGGCTTCGATATACTTAAGAGTGTCAGAGCTAAGAAGGACACACCCATATTGCTGGTTACAGCTAAGAAGGAAGAGATAGATAAGGTATGGGGACTGGGACTCGGAGCAGATGATTATATAACCAAGCCCTTCTCGCCGTCAGAGCTTGTGGCAAGAGTTAAGGCTCATCTTGCAAGATATGAGAGACTTACAGGTGCCGGTGCAGACGGACAGGCCTTAAAAAATGTCAACAGAGAAGAGCTTATCATAAGAGGACTTCGTATAGATAAGAGCGCACATCGTGTCTGGGTAGACGGCGAAGAGAAAAGCTTTACCGGCAAGGAATATGATTTGCTGCTCTTTCTTGCACAGCATCCAAACCGCGTATTTACCAAGGAGGAGCTCTTCAAGGAGATATGGGATATGAATGCTAACGGCGATATCGCTACTGTTACCGTACATATTAAGAAGATAAGAGAGAAGATAGAATACAACACAGCAAAGCCGCAGTATATAGAGACAGTTTGGGGAGTCGGCTATCGCTTCCGCGCGTGATTAAGCGGAAATAGCGGGCAGCTGTATGAAGTGGACAAGTGCATGAAGTGCGCCAGCGCATGAAGTAAACCAGCGTATGAGTTGAGTCGACTAGTGAGAATAATTAAGCCAGAGCAAGCAGTTATGAAGTCTTATTCCGACCACCTTACATAAACTTTACATAAATTGAAACATTACTATTAATTATGTTGATAAAAAACGAAGGATTGATAAATTTCAGTCCTTTTTTTAATATATATGATTGAAAATCTTAAGGCAATTGATGTAGAATAATTCAAACATTTTTCACCAGGTTTTATTAAGGGGAAACATATGAAGCTTTTTAAGAGATCCATATCCGTTTTGCTGGCAACATTAATGGCAGTTTCACAGCCTTTAACAACGCTAGCCAATACGGAAACAGTTGAACCGACCTATGTTGGAGGAGAGAGGCTTGAGGATGTGCCTGAGGGTAATTACGTATACCTTGGCAACACAGCCATAACACTTCGCGAGGGCAACGGTTCCTTTAGTGTACCTATCTACAGGGAAGGTGATAATTCAGAACGTGCATGGGTTAAGATTCATACCATAGATCTGACCAGTGTGTACGGCAGAGATTATCGAGTAGAGGGCAAGCATAAGACAGAGCATGCAGGCAAGAAGAACATATTCCAGCTTATTGCCGAGGATAATGATTCAGACTCAACAGAAGTTAAAACCTATGAGTTTGATCTTGAAAACAAGGCAACTCCGTCTGAGGCTAAGAAGTCAGACAGCACTGACAGTGAGACAGCAAAGCAGACAAGTGCCGAAAGCGATGCCGTATCAGCCAAAGCCAAGGATGAGGCTTCTAAGACAGAAGAGGCTTCCGCTAAGGAAGCTGATGGAGAAGCAGAGGCTCTTGATGACGGCTTTGCAGCAGAGGATGACATAGTAAGCTATGACGATGATGTAGTAAGCTATGATGATGAATTTGCTGCAGGCAGCTTTGATGATGGCTACGGCTTTGACGAGGAATTTGCTGTAGAAGACGTTGAGGGCGTTGACATCAACGATGAGAATCTTGAGGTCAAGAATCTGAAGGAGGTCAGCAGCGACAGCATCAGCAATTCGGAGCTTGCAGATAGATACAATGAGTCTGCGGCAATACTCAATAATTCAGCTGAATCCACTGATGATAACAGCAGCTCAGTAATAGTTGCACCAAAGAAGGCAACTGCAACAGAGCTGCTTGATGATTCAGAGGCAGCACAGGCTGAGCTTATAGATCAGAAGGCAGTGGTAGATGCTGATACTGACTCATCCTCAGAGGATGACGGCATAAGCGAGCTTGCTAAGCTTAAGTATGAGCAGACCGGTATACCGACCAGAGAGGGAACACCTACAGGTACGGTTAATGCCAATATCACCGACCAGATATTCGGAGCCATTTCTCCTGAGTATATGGGACTTATCAGCTATTCATGCGAACAGACCATATATCTTGAGCCGGGCGAGGATGAGGCAGAATTCACCTTTAAGCTCTACGACAACCTTAAGTCAGACGGCTCAAGGATGTTCTCAGTAATCATTACTGAGACCTCAAGCAATATTGAGAGCTATAAGGCAACCAATATGTCTGTTCTCATAGAGGATGACGAGGAAACCGCACATTCTAAGCTTAGCTTTGCAAGTGAGGAGTTTGACGGCGCCGGCAATACTGCAGAGGTTAAGATAGTTCGTACTGACCTGCTGCAGACTATGGCTACAGCAGTGCTTACTGCAGAAAATTCAGATACAGAGGAGACAGAGATTTTAGGAGAGCTTGTATTCTCACCTTATGAAAAGGAGAAAACAGTCAAGCTTAATATTACTCATGACTCTGTATTGAAGCTCACAGACCTCACGGCAGCAGATGAGGGAGACATCATGAGCGCCATAGTCACCGGCACAGACAACATGACCGGTGGATACGGCATAGAAGTAGCATCAGAGACAGAAGACGAGGAGTCAGAGAGCAATGAGCTTACGGCTCTTTCTGATGATGAAGCTATGCTGCTCTCAGATGACGGAGCCGTTGCTCTTGCAGACAGCAATTCCTCCTCATCATCAAGCAGCAGCGATCAGAAGGAATTTAATCTTAATGTCAACGGTAAGAATCTGAAAGGTAAATATAAAAACGGTGATATCAAGGCCACCTTGTATGATACCAGCTACAAGCCAGAGCTTGCAGTAGGTGATTATTTCTTTGCTATTGATGATAAGAACGGCGGAATATTTAGCTATGATCCTCTGCATTTAGAGGGAGACCCGCCGGGATGGCAGGGCGAAGCAGCGGAGGGCTTCACCTTTGAGGGTGATGAAGCCAAGAATAATAAAGACTTCAGAAAGTCACACGGATGGGCACATTATTACACCAGAGAGAAGGCTTCTTTCGAGGGAAGTGTAAGGATAGATCCTGTCTTAACCAAGGATTCTCCCATCAATGCGCTCTACTATCAGTATGTTGCTCCCGAGATGGAGATGGGCACAACCTTCGGGCTTATATCTGAGAGTGAGTGGACCAGCTTCCGTATAGGACCAAAGAGCTTTTATACTAATAACCAGCCTAAGGATCAGATAGGCAAGTATGTACGTCACAAGATAGGCAGGTTCAGTCATGGGGTACAAAGTGCACTTGCTGTAAGGATAACTACAGAGAACAGCCTTCTCTATCCTTTGGCAGCAGCCGAAGATCGCTGCGCATGGGTTTGCAAGACCATGTTTAATATCTGGGGCATGGCAGCCATGTATAAGAAGTACCAGATTTCTGTCGAGGATGCGGAGCCGAAGGAGTATAAATCTGCCGACGGCAAATCAACAACAGTGCCGTACCAGGTTAAGGTCAAGGTAGGAGCGCTTAATCCGTCTGAGTCTTCAGAAACACGTGATTTCTACGTTAATCCTGTATCAGAGAACTCTAATATAGTGTTCACTGTACAGGCCAATAACATTAACGGCTCCACAGGTACCTTCGGTAAGCTTACAGGCTACAGAATAACCATAGGCAACGGTAACCCCAAGACAGATAAGACTGTCAATTATCCGGCAGACTTTATATCCTTTATCAAGGATTCTGCAAGGATCTCAACGGATGCCATCGACTATAGCTCAGCAACTGTTGAGAAGGAAGTTGCTAAGATTAATAATGATATCTCTATAGTTCCGGTTGATGTTTATTTTGTAGACTGGATGAATTCTGTAAGCCAGGAAGTAGTAGAAGATGGTATGAATCATCAGGGCTACTATCAGCAGCTTAAGTTTAAGCCGATAATCGACTATATAGATGTCAATGTACAGGTAACAGAGCCAAATATCTCAGGCAAGGGACTTACCGGCAATACTGCTCATTTCAAGGACAGTGAGCTTAAGGCCGGAACAAGCAAGACCTACCATGCAGGAGATATGCTTGACCTTACTGCAGTGTCAGACAGCGACCTCTACAGAATATTAGGCTATGAGATATCAGTTGACGGAGGAGTTAAGTTCAACCATATTGAGGACTCGACTCAGCTTGTGCTTCAGGCAGGAAGCGTCAAGGGATATATAATCAGACCTGAGGTCTCGGTTAAGGAAAATTACATTGAGGTTCAGTATGCATCAGGTGCAAACAGCTATCTGCATGTAGATAATCTTGTTCCTCAGGAAGCACTTAAGGATTATCCGGAGCTTAAGGGTAAGAATATCCTTGATATCAACCCACAGGCTACCAATATATATGAGCGTATATTCCCGACTGTAGGCAAGGCTTATTCTGTTGATATTGTAGTTGATAAGACTACAAGTGACGGTAAGACAGTCAGACCTACTGTTAAGGATGGTGATAACGGCAAGACCTACACCACCAATAAGTATTACTTCCTTGCACGTAATAGTAAGGACAACAACAAATTTAAGATTGGAACCGCACTTTCTGCTCCGGCCGATGTTCATGATTACACGCTTACGGGCTCTGCAGTCACCAAGGCTATATCCGTAAGACAGGACGGCAAGGGCTATAACACGCTTCCGACCAAGGGCTATACTATATCTGCAGGCTCAGGTCAGGTTGAGGTTACGAACAAGACAACCAATAAGAAGGTGCAGGCTGTCAATATAAGCAACAGCACTGTAGCTGATAACGGAGCATTTACCATCCAGGGCAAGTCCGGTGTTAGCGGAGATCTGATTACTGTGCTGTGCACAAACGGACTTGGCGATGACCAGATTATAGAAGTAAAGCTTGGCATCAATAAGGACAAGAGCGGCAAGTATGTTGATAATGCAGGCCAGCTTGTTATGGGCTATCCGGTAACAGCTCCTGAGATTAAGACAGTAACCTACAGCTATGAGAAGGAAAGCAGCTCTCAGGGCGTGACACTTAACGAGAGTCAGATCAGACTGCTTGATGATACACTTACGCTCTCAGCAATTGTTGACAACAAGGGACATGACATTGAGTCAGTAAAGTTTGTTGTCAGGGATTCAAGCGGCAACACCAAGGAGCTTACTGCTAAGCCGCAGGACGGCAAGAGCAATAATGTATTCGAGGTAAGTGTTAAGAACATGCTTACCTACTTCCATACAGGCGATAAGATATATGCCTATGTGGTAGATAAGGATTCCATAAGTATTAACTACGGCACTACAACCAAGAAGCAGCAGATTGTTTATCCGCAGATTGATACAGGACTTTCTACCTATGTAGAAAATGAGAAGATTACACCTAAGACCTTCGGTATGGAAAATAATGCCAAGGGTGCAATGCCGGGAGTTGACCTGCCGGTAATAGGCGGACCAAGCTCAGGAACCCAGAGCGGACTGATTACCTTCAACAAGACCTGGCATGAGGGCCATAAGTCATACTCATATACAGCTAACATCGATGCAGTATATGACAATGTAGTCGATTCGGCATCTGACAAGTCTAAGAGAGTTAAGGGTGCCACCAGCAATCTGAAGAAGGCCTACAAGGAGCGTAAGGCTAAGCTTGAGAAACGTGCTCAGGTAGAAGCTGAAAATGAACGCCATAAGCAGGAACGTGATGCACATATAGCTGACAAGTACACAGGACCTGATATTCTTGATCAGGAACAAATTAATCAGGTTGCCAATATCTTTGGTGATGCTAATGAGGTACAAGCTGTCATAGATAAAGACATGCAGGATCAGAATATTGCCAATGGCTTAGCGGATGAGGCACCGGATGCTAAGGCTAAGCAGATTCTTACAGAAACCTATCCTAGATATTCTGTAAATGTATATCTGTGCGTAGATCTTGAATTTATACTTAATGAGCAGACCAATGAGTTCGTGCTCTCAATGTGGTCGGTAGTAATCGGCGGTAAGTATACAATTGATCAGGTATACTATAACTTTATCATGTTCATTCCGGTCTATATCGACCTTACAGGCATGATTCAGCTGAATTTCTACTTTGGCGCAATGACTGACAGCTTTAAGAATGCAGCTAAGGCAGGTGACTTTGACAATTACTCAGGCAACCTCAAGGATATGGCAGACGGAGCAACTGTATTAGGAGGAACTGATGCGGCATTTATGGGTCGCTTCCAGGTCGGAGCCGGAGTTGCAAACTGCCTAGGTATTCGAGGGGGCATAAGTCTGACCTTCCAGTTCCAGTTTGCACAGCTGGGAGGTGCAAGCAAGGATTGGGCCGGTGCAGTGCTCGGTGTAAGCGGAAGCATAGGATTTGACCTCCTGGTTACTCAGTTTAACTGGACCTTCGGAACAGCACAGAAGGGCTGGGGTACCTTATCTGACAGAACTAAGGTCGGATGGCTGTCACCGTCAGATAATGATGAAAAGAGCAGTGAGGAGGAACAGGTAGATCCTAAGGAGGATACAGGCAAGAAGGAGGATGATAAGAAGGCAAATGCCGGCACTGAATCAGCACAGTCTCTTGATGAGCTTGAAGCAGTCGCTCTGGATGATGAATCAGCACTGACAGAGGCAGCTAACGGCGGATACTATACAATCAGTCCTTCACTCTTAGGTTCAGCTCTTGATGAGGAGGGTGATGAAGGCTTCCTCAATCAGGTTGAGACCGGTGGATTATTGAGATCAATACCGTCACTGTCATCCAAGAACGATATGCAGATTCTTAAGGAAAATGCCGCAGAGCATACAAGACCTAAGCTTATCGCACTTGATGACGAGAAGAGCAAGTATATGCTGCTCTTTATAGGACTTGGCAAGGATACTGAGACCGGTGAGGATACGTCTCAGCTCTATTATTCAATTAATAAGAGAGGCGGAGAAGCAGGCGCATGGTCTGATCCTAAACCGGTAGATGCGGATGATTGCCACTATGATTCAAGCCCGGATGTAATAGAAGTAAGACCTAACGTATTTATGGCAGCATGGCTTGATGCAAGAGAACCTATTGATACAAG
The DNA here is from genome assembly GCA_963595005.1 of Acutalibacteraceae bacterium. Lineage (GTDB taxonomy): Bacteria > Bacillota > Clostridia > Lachnospirales > Lachnospiraceae > Avilachnospira. Next base: position 21,262 of record CAVBGP010000015.1, read on the forward strand.
CAGTGATGCTGAGGACTTCAGAAAGGCATACACATCCTTTGATGTATCCGGAGCAATATTTGACTTCTCTAAGGGAAGCAACCCTGAGATTAAGAAGTTTACATTTAGCTCTGACAAGAACTATGGCGAGAGCGAGAAGAAGCATTACTTCAATATGGCTCCGCAGCTTACAAAGTCAGGACGTCAGATTTACTGCACATATCTCAAGAGAGATATATCAAGTGCAGAAAATGTCGAGGAGCTTACTGATCTTACCAAGAGCTACAGTGCGGTTGCATATGTATGCTATGACACTGATGCTTTGGACGGACAGGAGATATCTAAGGAGAGAATCTTCAGCCAGCACTGGGAGGGAACTACTACAGATCCTTATATAACAAACTATGCAGCTGAGGGCTTCATGGGCAGCGGTGCAGACGGCCTTACTGAGAGCAATTATGTAGCTGTTGCGTATACGATAGATGGGGACAGTGATCTTTCTACAACAGACGACAGAAACATGTACCTGACTATCTTCAATACAACAGATAAGCTGGTTTATTATCCGATTAAGCTGACCTCTGATACTAAGACACAGACCATGCTGCAGATGAACACGCTTAATGACAATGTTTATCTGACATGGCTTGAGCAGGGTATGGAGGATGATGATCACAACGCAGAGAGAAGTGATCAGCGCTTCGCCATCATGAACATAAGTGATGTGATTAATACACTGCTGCAGACCGGAGGCATAAGCGAGAAGTACTTCTATCCGAACGGTAAGGCAACACCGACAGAGTACAGAACACCAACAGAATATAGAACACCGACAAATTATCAGACACCGTCGCAGCTGAGCTTGAAGGCTAACTATAGAATTGCGACTCAGTCAGAGTATACAGATAAGGAAGTTGTTGCTGAAAGCGATATATCAGAGACTTCTGCTCTTAGTGATAAGGTACTCTTAAGTGCTATCAAGGCAGCCACAAGCTCACTTAATGTAGCCTATGCAAGTCAGGGAGATCCGTACAATACCCCTGGCTGGAAGAACCTTGATGACGGCTGGAAGATAAGCGGAAACGACTGGTACACTAGTCTTACCGCTGACAAGATGAAGGAAGACATCATTAACTACCTTGTGGCAACTCATAAGGATAAAAATGGTAATCCGGAGCTTGTCGGATATGAAGATGCAGAGCATACTAAGCCGGTTTACTTCGATGAGAAATATGCAGAAAAGTATTATAAGGAAGCATTTGAGCAATCGGTAATAGGAAAAGCCCAGAACTACAATCTTCCTAAGTACACAGCCATACTCGCAGATAATGAAGGCAGAAGCTCTTCAAGCGTCAACGAGTATAAGCTTGTTGCAGACGGCAAGGGTGATATATATGTATTCTTCAATGACTTCTGCGAGGATGTAACTCATATGGGTCAGGAGCTCTATGCTATGAGATTCAATGAGGAGAGTACATCTAAACTCGATAAGGACAAGGAAAGGTGGGAAGGTGAGGCAGCTGGCTTCTCACAGCCGGTAATGCTTACTGACGAAAACAAGATAATCGATGAGTTTGATGTTCAGCAGGGCTCTGATAAGGGCACAATCAAGATTGTTTCTAACCTGTATGATCAGACAACACGTAAGAATGATCTTGTATACTTTAATTTCACCACTAAGGGCTCTGTTAAGCCGGTAACCTCGAGCATAGATATTGATGAGCATATAGTTAAGGGCGAAAAGACTGAGATTCAGTTTGATATCAAGAATGAGGGACTTTATACAGCTAACGGCTGCAGCATCAAGCTTGAGCTTGTTGATAAGAACGGCAAGAAGCTTGAGGAGATTAAGGTTCCGTCGGATGTTAAGGAATACTTAAATGACATTAAGCTTGAGCCTAGCGCATCAGTTAAGCTTACTATACCTTGGACTCCGGACAGAGACCTTGAGGATACAAGCCTCAAGATAACTGCAACAGAGAATCCGAGCACTCTGATTGAGAACTTTATCAAGACGAGCTACTCATCAACTGTAGCTGTGCCTTATAAGTCAGTAATCGAGATTAATGATTACGAATTAAGCTATGAGGACGGCAAGATAACAGTTACTGCCAATGTAGCTAACCACGGTAATAAGGATGTGAGCGAGCTTAAGCTTGTACTCACACGCTTAGGCACTGACCTGAGCGAGGATAAGGAGCTTCTCACCGAGACCATAAGCGAAGGCCTTAAGTCCGGAGAGGAGAAGCAGGTAAGCTTTGTATATGCTCCTAAGGTAAGCGACTTTGACGGCTTCGAGCGTATCAAGCTTGAGCTACGTGCAGTATGCGACGGCGAAGAGCTTGAAAGCGTGTCGGATACATTTACCGATTCAATGCCTGTAGTTTGCGAGATTGAAAACGGTGCCGAGGAGTTGAGCATTAAGGCCGGAGAGACTAAGCAGCTTGAATTTAAGGCAGCGCCTTACAATGAGCTTGCAAATGATGCAATGTTTACCTCAACGAATCCTTCAATAGCTTATGTGGACGATGACGGAGTGCTTCATGCACTTAAGTACGGTACGGTAACTATAACGCTGTACTATCCGAGCCTTGGCATAGGCCAGGATATCAAGGTTAATGTTGAGGCGAACAAGACTTCACATAACAGTGAAAGATATAAGAGTGGCTCAGGCTCAGGTACTATAAGTGTAGGAGCAAGCATCCCAAGCTCAGCTATACACGGAACGTGGACCTTCGACCCTGCAACAGGCAAGTGGACCTTCATGGCCGGCAATCGTCAGTATAAGAATGAGTGGGCATACATCTACAATCCTTATGCTACGGAGCTTCAGTCACAGGCTTCCTGGTTCCGCTTTGATGCCGATGGTTACATGGTAACCGGATGGTACACGGATGTGGACGGCAACATATATTACCTGTGGCCGTACAGCGACAATAGTCTTGGCCATATGGTAACAGGCTGGCTGCCTATAGGTACTAACTGGTACTTCTTCAATCCGATATCTAACGGCACGAGAGGAGCGTTGTATCGCAATACAACTACTCCGGATGGCTATAAGGTCGGAACAGACGGGGCATGGATTCATGACTTGCTGCCGGTAAATCAGCCTAACTAAATTATTATTAATGATGACCGGTATCGCATCAGCGGTGCCGGTCATTATTGTAAGTGCGCCGCCAGGCGCACTTACACCCTGCCACACGGGGCATATGCCCTGTGTGGCAAACCTACCCTCCCTAAAAAGGAAGCTTCTGCTGACGCAGAAGCCGGGCGACCGCAGCCGGGGTGGGATTCCTTGAAAAGGGGAGGGCTTATTAAAAAGCCCGGCTTATGCGCCTTGAAATATAAATCAACGTTTAAATGAGTCAGCGCATGGCTGAACTGTAACGAAGTATGCAGCTGATAATGTCACTGTCCTCGATGCCGTCAAGGAGTATGTTGAGATAAATGAAGTCAGGTTATCTCCGACTACTTACAAGACGTATCTTGGATATCTGCACTACTTCGATGAGCACGCAATCGGACATGTTAAGCTGCGTGAGCTGACTAATACCGATGTGCAGAAATTTGTTAATGCTTTGCGCATGCGTTTGGCCGCAAAATCGGTTAAGAATGTTTATAACCTTTTAAAGCCTGCGGTTGAGCTTAAGCGTGATGATTTTCGTTTCAAGTGTGTATTGCCTACCGCTGAGCGCAAGGAGAAACATATACCAAGCGTTCAGGACGTCAAGGCTACTCTTGATGCTTGCAATGTGCCAGAGCTTCGCATAGCCATACTGTTGGCATTGCAGGACATGATGAGACGTGGTGAGGCCTGCGCTCTTACCTTTGATGATGTTGATTATAAGCATAAGACGATAACCATTAACAAAGCTTATGCTTTGACCGCTGATAATGTATACGTCTTGAAGGGAACTAAGACCAGCGCATCAACACGGACTGTCGCTGTATATGATGCCTTGCTCGATGAGATTAAAGCACTGCCGAGAAAGAAGGGCGAAATATTGAGGATGAGACCGTCACAGCGAACAGACCGCTTCGTGCATACCGTGCAGCGTGCCGGGGTCGAGCATTATTCATTCCACAGTCTGCGGCACCTCGGTGAATCAACTGCAAGTGCTATGAAGATACCTGCTGCCTATATTGAAGCTATAGGCGGTTGGGAGCGTGGTTCTTTTGTGAGAACGAGAGTATATGACCATGCTATAAG
>CAVBGP010000016.1:0-23825 GCA_963595005.1 Acutalibacteraceae bacterium
TCTAAAAGTGTTGACGGATGGCGTTGCAGACTATGTGCTTGCACATAAGGATGCAATGCCATTTGGCAACCTGCCCTGTACGGCAAGAAGGGCGGTAGCCCGGATTGCTCGTTACAGGGCAGGATTGCGAGAGTGCGAAAGCGCGTAGCAATCCGTCACTTTTATACTATGTGGTGCCTGCAAAAGCACAGGCATGGTTGTATACTCTCAAACTCTCTATCGTCCAAGTTCACTACTAATTCCTTTCTGCATCATTTGCCGCAATACTTGTGCAAGTTTTTGCCCGGAGTAATCTTTATTCCGTCAACTTTTCTATCTATCAAAAGTAAAAGCTCAGCGGGTTCCTCGTTATGACTTATGAATGTGTCTTCAGGGTCGATGTATAAGATAGACATAACATCATTATTTGCGCCCATTGGCATGGCACAGACCTTTTCAAAGCTCAAGTCGTTTGCTTTGCAATATTCTTTTAAGTCTTGCGTATATCCATATTCGTTTATTAGATTCATAGCCGACTCCTGTACTTATAAAAACGCCCCATCGCATCATATATAACGCTTTGTTTTTGCCCAAATGCTTTTATGTATAAGTATACCATTTTTCTTTTCACTAAGCCACTTCTCATAGCTCTTAACCGTGTTTCTGGTGTTGTGAAGGCCAGCGTTGTATATGTATCGTTGTGTATTGTATTGATATTTTGTGTAATGGTGTGTATAATATTGCTATGAAAGGAGCTGAACGATGCAGCCTCGTAAAACAACTATAAAACTGTTAGAAAGCAACGGCTTTTACCTCAAGCGTAATGGCGGAAATCATGATATTTACTACAATCCGGAAACACACTTAACAATTCCTGTAAAACGTCATGACTTTAGCGATAACGATATGAGGTACATTCTCAAGGAAGCCAATATTAAACAGAAAGGATGATGAAGCATGCTGTATGCATATACCGCCGTAATTACTAATATCGATAACGTTTATTATGCAAAAGTCCCAGATGTTCCGGGATGCATAACTACCGCCAATTCACTGTCTGAGGCAATCGACCTTATAACAGATGCGTTATGCGGCTGTCTTGTAGTCTTAGAAGATGAAGGCATTAACCCTGCTGTCCCTACCCCTCAGAGCGATATCGAGCATGAGCCCAGTGCTGTTCTTACGATTATCCGCGCCGATACGATTAAGTATCGAAGCATGACTGATACCAAATCCGTCCGTAAGAACGTTTCACTTCCTGCGTGGATGTCGCACCTAGCGGATAAAAAAGGAATTAACTGCTCTAAAGTTTTACAAGATGCTTTGCTGTCCAAACTGGCTTAACCTCTTGTCTCGCTCTGGTATGTTACCAGGGCTTTTATTTTTTTTATTTTATCCTGTATTGGTATTTGTTGTCTTTTGGTGTCATACCTCGTGTCATACTTTCCCCGTAAAATGGGGGAGGTAAAGGAATAATTGGGGAAGTACTTCCCTTGCGTGAGTATAGAAAAATGGCTATAAATAAGGATTTCCCTTATCTATAGCCATTTTATCAAATCCGCAGACGGTGGGATTCGAACCCACGTGTGGTTGCCCACAAACTGATTTCGAGTCAGCCCCGTTATGACCGCTTCGATACGTCTGCAACTATGTGATAAGCGCCTTGGCGCAAAATCAGCCTCCTAAGTGTAACACATCTATCAGGAAAAGCCAAGCTAAACTGTAATATGTCACGACTGCAACCAGGTCGTTAAGAGTTGTGATAAGTGGACCTGATGCTACCGCAGGATCCACTCCTATCTTAGAGAAAAAGATAGGTATAAGTGTGCCGATTCCGGACGATATCATCATTGCAACAAGCAGTGAGACACCTACGCAGCCTGATACTGCAAATGCCATCTGCCAGTCGTATCCCTTAAAGAAATGTATATACAGTCCGATAACCAAGCATGAAACAACACCTAATACAAGTCCGTTACAGCTTCCGACCTTAATCTCCTTTACAACATGTCCTACCTTCTGACTCATTGTGAGATTCTCATCCATCAACACTCTTATGGTGACCGCAAGTGACTGTGTACCTGTATTACCTGCCATGTCTAGTATTACTGACTGGAACAATACAACCATAGTAAGTTCAGCTATAACCTTCTCATACAGACCGATAACAGTCGATACAACCATGCCCAATACAAGCAGTATCATAAGCCATGGAAGTCTCTTCTTCATTGACTCTTTGAGCGGCTCCTCCAGATCCTCCTCTGCAGTAAGACCTGCCAGCTTAGCGTAATCCTCACCCAAAGCATCGTCTACCAATTCGGTAATGCTCTGCGATGTGATAACACCAAGCAGCATATTCTGATTGTCCAGAACCGGGATAAGATCCTCCGAATAATCCTTCAGCTTCTCTATACAGTCATCTATATCCTCATTGCCATATACATAAGGATATGAGGTCATAATCAGCTCTGAGAGATCTGTATTCTGTCTCGCAATTATAAGCTCCTTTAGGTCGATTGCTCCCGCAAATATACCGGCATCATCGAGTACAAAAAGCTTGGATATATTGTCATTTTCAGGAGCCTGTCTGACCAGCTCAGACATAGCCTCCTTGACCGTCAGATTATCACGTATAGCGATAAAGTTCGTCGTCATACGCGAACCTATCTCATCCTCATCGTATGAAGCAAGAAGTACGATATCCTTCTTGAAGTCTTCATCAACGAGATCCATGAGAAGCATGCGCTTTGTTCTATCCATGGTACGAAGTATGTCAACAGCTGTATCAGGCTCCATGTGGCTGATAACCGTTGCTGCCTTCTTCATATCCATCTCATCCAGATATTCCTTAGCCTCATCCTCATCGGCATACTCAAGTATCTCTGAGATGGTATCAATGCTTAGTACCCTGTATACCTTCTTGCGATGTATAACATTAAGCTTAGCCAAAGCATCTGCAATATCTGATTCGTGATAATCACTCAGCCTGTCTCTGAGCATCTTAGGTGAAGCATTGCTCTTGATTATCTCAGCAATCTCTGCACTGTAATCCGGATGCTCGATAACATCATCGTCCTCCTGCTTGGAATTAACATCATCCTTGTCATCGAAGATATCCTCAACCGCCTCAGGACTAAGCACATCCTTCTCCTTAAGCTCTTCGGTATCCGTTGTGATATTCTTGTTCTCTTCCATTGTCCTAATCCCCCTTTCTTATTAAATCTTGCCACACAAAAACAAAACGTGCGAAACTTCATAATGAAAATTTGCTCGTTCTGCAATGCGGGTACCTGCAACATAATATGGGAATCCGGATTAGAAAAAGAAAAATCTGTCGATTTGTAAAGCGCACATCTTATGGATATCTGTCTATCTGCAATGTGCCTTAGACTGTGTGCTGCTTATCAGCAGCATAATACTGGAAATGTCTCTGCGAGCTTAATGCTTAAGCAGTCCAAATACTTAGACGCTCTGTAAGCCTTGCAAACACCTGAACCGACAGTCCGTATCCCGATATTATGTTGGTACTTCGACTATGGCCGTCACTGCCGTCCAATTGTGTTCACCTGCCTTTTAATGTAATCGTAATTCAGCTTAAAAGCCTTCTCTAGAATAAACTTTGTCCGTGCAAAATTCAACCTTTTTTTATCTCAAACATACACTTTTTTCGGCGTCTTTACGCGTAAATCATCCGAGTATTACAAGCTCTGAAATTAAAAAGACTTCCGGAAAGATTTCTCTCCTCGGAAGTCCGTGTATGTTTTTATTTTCTGCCAAGCTTTCGCATAAACCAGTCTATATCTGATATCTACTATAGTGCTTGCAAATGCACCAATCTGAGTACCTGCTTCAGCTTAAGCGTATGTATCCGGCATTTATAAATGCAGTCGTCTTACTTGCTGCTGCCGTATCTAAAATTAGGAATCACATCACTCCATTTGTTAATACCGATTATCTGCTTGGCGAATTCTGTATAGCTAAGACTCGTCTTATAGTCATCAATATGCTTGAACACATCCCAGATATACTTAGGTGTATAAGGTCTGGGCGTTGCGCCCTCCTTATCCTCTGTTGTCCATAAACCAAGAGCAAGGGATGCAGCTGTCTCGCTTGGAGCATCAACCTGTCTTGTCAATATAAATGCATCAATGTAAGGATTGGAGTCAGCTATATAATATGCATATGCAAATGCAGCCGCCTGTTCCTTCCACACCTTGCCTCTTGACGGTGACTGTGATGAAAATCCAACCTCAGACAGTATGATATGTCTGACATTACCGCTTCTGTCAAGCATAGACCTTCGCTGCATATAGTCTGTAAGCAGGCTTAGGTTAGCAAAGTTTATAACCTTGGTGGTCGATACATTATTGCTTACCTGTCCGGTCTCAAAATCATCCCAGAACTCAGGCTCTACGCTTGGCACAGGATAAGCATGATATGCAAGACCCCAATCTATGTTGCCGTGCTTTGAGAAGATTGAAGCTGCTGCATCCAGCGTGGCCTTAGCTGTATATATCAGCTTATCATCATTTCCTTGATTCCAGTTATTATCAAGTGAGAAATAAACTCTGGTGTTGGCCTGCTGTGATTTGATTGCATTATATATAACTCTGAAGCCACGCTCATATTCAGCCATATAAGTATCAAGATCAGAGCTTCCGACATAATTCCAATGTTGGTTGTTAATCTCATTGCCCACTATCCAGTTATGAATCTGACCTATATCAGCATTCTTGCCGGTATATCTTGACGCCAGAAAAGAAGCAATTGCAGACAGATACTTAAAACCCGCCTTGGTCTTGGCATTGAAGTTATAATAATTAATGCCGCTCACATCCACAGTTCCGGGTGCAATCAGGTCTGAGGCCTTATCAGTCTTGCGATTCAGAAGTACCGCAGTCACATTCATGCTCTTATTGGAGTAGGTAGAGATAGCCTTATCGTAGGCTGCTATTACATTTTTATCAAAATGATAAGTCTCGCCCTCATAACTGTAATCAATGCCGTCTCCGATTATCGAATCAAAGGGTATATTGATTATCACGTTATGTACTCCTAATGAAAATGCATCCGAGACATACGGAAGCTCAACCAGCAAACCCTTCTTGGTGATAGGATTATTGAAGGCATCCTTATATGCCGCAACAGCCTCCGGATTAGTGACATATATCGTATCTGAGACTATCTTATATGTTTTGCCGTTCCATATACATACAAGGAATCTGTTATAGAGCCTGTTGGTTCCGTCTCCCTTGTCATATGGAATAGTAAATTCCAGACTGTCACTCTTAGCAGTATGAGCTATATACCTATGTCCGGCTATACTGTCCTCATAGGGTGCAAGCTCAAGAAGCCAGAACTCACCGTCTGCGCCTGTCTCAATATTGGGATCAGTAATCTTACCATCCTGCTTGCCCTTGATGACTATGCTGCTGCCGTTTATGACACAGGATTCCCAGGTAACATGCTCCGTGGGCTCCGTGGTTTTTACAGTCTCATTAGCCACAGAACTGTCTGCAGCCTTCACTGATAAAGCATCTGCATTGCCGCTTTCCTTGTCATTAGCAGTCTGTGCAGCCAAGGTGCTCTGCCTAACTGAGCCTGCACCGCTTATGCTGCCTGACGCAGCATAGGCCTTCATCTCAATTCCTGCAAATAAACCTGCAGCAAATAATACTGCAGCCGCTACTTGTATAATATTCGGTTTTTTAAAACTTAATTTGAACATATACCGAGTATAACATGTTCACGCCTTAAGCTTCCACCAACAAGCCCTTACACATTTCTGTCCCTTTATTAAGAAACGTGTAAGGGCTTTTGTCTTCAAATTCAGAAGCGCTGATATTAATCCACAGCAGTAAACGAATGACTGCGGCACTGTTGATTTCAAATCAGCAGTGCCGCAGCCCTCTTATATCGCAGAAATATCCGTATTGTATATGAAATTATACAGTTATAAGCGTCTTACGTTTAGGACAAAGCTTCAATCTCTGCCTTAACCTTCTTCATCATTTCCTCATAGGTTGCAAGCTTTGTCTTCTCCTCTTCTATCTTGGCAGCAGGCGCCTTGGAGATAAACTTCTCATTAGCAAGCATACCATGAGATCTGTTAAGCTCACCCTCGAGACGCTTCTCCTCTTTCTTAAGTCTTGCGAGCTCTTCCGCCGTATCCACAAGCTCATTAAGCGGTATGTAAACAGCAGCATTAGAGGTTACGGCAGACACTGCATTGACGTCAATATTGCTCTTGTCGCTCTGTACAGCTACATCAGAAGCATTGATAATGGATGCAAATACAGCCTTAGCAGCATCAAATGAAGCTCTTACCTCAGCATTGTCGCTTACAACTACAACAGATACCTTCTTTGACGGCGGAACATTCTTGTCGGCACGTACGGCTCTAATCGCTCTTACTGCTTCCTTAAGACCCTCTATCTGTGCCTCATCCTCCTTAAAGCTCCAGCTCTTCGTATACTCAGGATACTTTGATATCATTATTGACTCTTCGTCAGTAAGATTAACGTATATCTCCTCAGTTATAAACGGCATGAACGGATGCAGAAGCTTAAGTCCGTTTATAAGCACTGTATCAAGTGTCCAAAGTGCAGCGTCCTTGCTCGCAGTATCCTCTGACTTAAGACGAGCCTTGATCATCTCTATATACCAGTCACAAAGCTCATCCCAGAGGAAGCTCATAACATTGTCAAGTGCAACCCCCAGCTCGAAGCCGTCCATATTGCCGGTAACTCTCTCAACGAGTGAGTTAAGCATTGAGAGTATCCAGCGGTCCTCCTTCTCTAAGCGGATTCCCTCCGGTATCTCGCCGTAAGGAGCATTGAAACAGCTTTTAAGCTCCTCGCTTGCATGCTCCGCATTCATCATAATGAAGCGTGCGGCATTCCATACCTTATTTGCAAAGTTACGCGCATTTATAACCTTCTCATCAGTAAAGCGCATATCATTGCCCGGTGCATTGCCTGTAAGAAGAGCGGCTCTTAACGCATCTGCTCCGTATTGGTCAACTATAAGCAGAGGATCTATTCCGTTTCCGAGAGACTTACTCATCTTACGTCCCTGTGAGTCACGCACAAGACCATGGATAAGCACGGTATTGAACGGGCACTCTCCTGTCTGCTCTACTCCTGAGAATACCATACGTATAACCCAGAAGAAGATAATATCATAGCCCGTTACAAGCACGTCATTAGGATAGAACTTCTTAAGCTCCTTAGTCTCTGTAGGCCAGCCAAGCGTTGAGAACGGCCAAAGTGCAGATGAGAACCAGGTATCAAGTGTATCCGGGTCCTGGGTAAATGCAGTACAGCCGCATTCACATTTAGCCGGTGCCTCGTGAGCAACATAGAGCTTACCGCAGCTGTCGCAATACCATGCCGGTATACGGTGACCCCACCAAAGCTGACGGCTGATGCACCAATCCTTGATATTGTCTACCCAGTTCATATATGTCTTGGAGTAGTTGTCCGGCACAAACTTAAGCTGTCCGGACTCAAGAACCTTGCGGCAATGCTCGGCGTGCTTATCCATCTTAACAAACCACTGCGGCTTAATCATCGGCTCTACTGTTGTATGGCAGCGGTCGTGAGTTCCAACGCTGTGAGTATGTGGAACAGCCTTTACGAGATAGCCTTGCTCCTCAAGATCCTTAACTACAAGCTTTCTTGCCTCATATCTGTCAAGTCCGTCATACTTTGTTCCCGGAAGATCAATCGTTGCATCATCATGCAGTATGCAGACCTCAGGAAGATTATGTCTCTTGCCCACCTCAAAGTCATTAGGGTCATGTGCCGGAGTAATCTTAACGCAGCCTGTACCAAACTCCATATCAGCATGTTCATCGCCTACTATAGGAATCTCCTTGTTAAGCAGAGGAAGTATGACATTCTTGCCAATAAGAGCATTATAACGCTCATCCTTAGGATTAACTGCAACAGCTGTATCACCAAACATGGTCTCAGGTCTGGTTGTAGCAACCTCCAGGAATCTTCCCTCCATACCTGCAACCGGATACTTGATATGCCAGAAGAAGCTGTCCTGATCCACATGCTCAACCTCAGCATCAGAGATTGAGGTCTTGCAGACAGGGCACCAGTTAATGATACGGCTTCCCTTATATATAAGTCCCTTGTTATACAGATCTATAAAAACCTTCTCGACAGCCTTTGAACAGCCCTCGTCCATGGTAAATCTGAGTCTGTCCCAATCAGCGGATACACCAAGCTTATGCATCTGGTTAATGATGCGTGCCTCGTATTCCTCCTTCCAAGCCCAGGCCTCCTTCAAAAAGCCCTCGCGGCCAAGTTCATTTTTATCTCTGCCCTCAGCCTTAAGCTTGTTGATAACCTTAACCTCGGTTGCTATAGCAGCATGGTCTGTTCCCGGCTGCCAAAGCACCTCGAAGCCCTTCATGCGCTTATATCTGCACAGTGTGTCCTGCAGTGTATTATCGAGTGCATGACCCATATGCAGCTGTCCTGTTACATTTGGCGGCGGCATTGATATGGAAAATGCTTTCTTGGTTGAGTCTGCATCTGCATGGAAATATCCCATCTTCATCCATTTGGAATAGATGCGGTCCTCCATCTCCTGCGGAGCGTATTTCTTGTCTAATTCCTTCATACTGTAATCCTCATACCGCCTTTTTAAGCGGCTCTGTATTATAATCCGGTATTACCCGGCATAACTGCAAAGCAATTCTTTAATTATATATAAAGCTGTGTCTATAGAAAGCTTGTACATCATTCTGCATATATGCTTACTACCTCCTCCTATAAGCTTACTTCATCCTGTAAGCTTCCTACATCATCCTGTAGTTATTCTTCCAACGGCTTATAATAGGACGTGCTTCCTTAAATACCCTTATGCTGTCCTTCTCAAACAGACTGCTGATTTCCTTGTAGCCCGCAGTCTCATGAGAGGCTCTGACGGCTTCATTTTTAAGCCTATCAAGCTCAGCCTTCTCCTCGTCTCCTAAGTCTCCGACTCCGCTTATAAGATAACGCATCTTGACAGCTCGCTTATTGTAGTACGCAAGCTCCGATGAAACCAAGAGCTCCAAAGCCTTTTTCTCATCCGTCATCTTGAGAGCGATAACAGCCAGGTCACAAAGCATATCAGCCTTACGTTCGCTAAGCTTCGCCTTATCAAGGCCGTTTTTCATATGCCTTATATCATCATTGATCACTCTCAGCGCCTCAGAGATACGATCATAGGCTGCAGTGTACTTGCCTGCCGCATATAGGAGTTTACCTTCCTTAAGTGTCAGCTCAGTCTCGCTGCATTTCATAAGCTCAGCCATACGATGGCTAAAATCCATGACCTCGTTTGCAGTGTAATAATTGCATTCCTGCAATATGCTAAGCAGCTGATTCTCGCGGCTCTCTCCTGCCCTGATATTTGCCTTAAGAAGGCCTACCAGATGATCCATGCCAAGCTCATCCTTAAGCCAGCTAAGCAGGCGCTCACCCACGAAGTCCCTCATACATAGAAGCGGATAATTATATATTACGTAGCACAGCTCCTGTTCCGTCCAAAGCTCAATATTCAGTTTGCTGTGATAGAAGGGCACCGAAGCACTCCTTCTGCATAATAACAATGACATATCTTGTGACTAACTTTAATGTTGTTTATTAACTATAGATATTAACCTTCTCACTGACCTCAACATCACTTGCGGGATAAAGCTCACCAAAGCCCAAATCCCTGATATTGATATTCATGTTTTCGCAATCCTCAAAGCTTATGCTTACCGCAAGCTTCGTACAGCGATCCGGTCTCTTCGGAAAATTATCAAGCATGACACGCACCGTCTTCCTGCTCTTAAGCTTATCAACCGGTGTGATATCAACATCAATATAATTTTGATCATGCGGCAGCACCTCAACATACGCTCTTGATGCATACCACTGCTTGCCTGCAGGAACCAATACAAGCTTGGACTCGCGCTCTCCGACTCTCACCTTGACTGAGATCTCTGCGGCGAGACTTGCTTCACTAAATACAAGATAAGGCGGTTCCTTCTCATTGGACCAAAGTGCCGCATAGGTTGCTGCTCCGATAGCAAACACACCGTTCTCGTAAACTACACGCCTCTTCTTGCATATAAATTCAATAAAGCGCTTCGCCCAATCTGTACGCTCGAAGCCCTTGCCTGTAAGTATAACCGCAGAATATATATCACCTGACATGCAGCGCTTTGCCGCATCCGTCATGATGCGATCTCCAAGCTCCGAGCCGGATTCCTTCTTAAGTATGCCTATACGGAAATTTTCCTCAAGATCCGACGCCTCAACCACAACACTGTTTTTGCTGATGCCGCGAACAGTCTTCATCTTGTAAAATGTAAGCGACTCCTCAGACAAATCAAAAAGAGCCGTCATGTTGGCATAGAAATCCTTGCTCTGGTTAAGCGTATAATATACAAATGCATCAGAGTGACTTATGATGCTTATGGCCTCTGCCCTTACTCCGGCATCAACTGCAGCCTGCGATATCTGTTCCATCTCATCTCTGTCGGCATGATGCAGACTTATGACCAAACGGTCTATAATCATAAGGTCTGCGCCGTTAAGAAGCTGAGTCAGTATAGCCTTGATAAGCCTTGATATAAGCTGCTCTCCGGTGTAGGAGCGTCTCGCAATAGTGGAGGTTCCACCCTTTCTTAAGAGGCTTATAAGCTTATCTGTAAGCACACCGTTGCCACTTAAGGCAAGCCTGTACGCATCCTCTCCGGTATGCCAGTTATCCTCCCTCTTCTCTCTGCATATAACCGCAGGAGAATTAAGCAGGAGCTTATCCTCATACAGATATCCGTTTATATATTCATCACACAGATCTAATCCAATGTTGAGTGACATAAATCATTTCTCCAGATCAAACAGCAGCTTGACTGTCTCAGTTCGCTCCGCATATTCAAGCATAGTTTCCTTAAGCAGTCCGACATCCCTGTCCTCAACAGCCTTGGTCATTGTATCCAGGCTTGCAAATACAGCATCCCTCTGACGATGATACTTCCTTACGCTTATCACACCCTCGGCAGCTGCATTTTCATCATGCTCACTGTTATATATAATATACTGCAGCTCATCGCCCTTAAACAGCACCGTGGACATAACATAAATGTTTTTGTATACCCTCTGCATATCTGTCACACGGTATTCCTCATTGTCCGGCAGTATACGCGTGAGAAGCTTAGGTCTGTCATCACTCTGGGCATTGAACTGAACATAGAAACGGCTGCATATATCATCAGGAACATGTATCTTCTTGCGGAGCTTCTTGGTATATCTGAACACCAGCCCCATAGCAATAAGATCATCGCTCATACGTCTTAAGAGCTCTGTCTCATCCTCATCAAGCTCGTCAATATCAGCATAATAGCTTGTAAGTGCCAGCCTGTATATAAGCGGCAGGTTCAAAGCTTCCGGCGCGGACTTGGCATAGCTTCTCAAGGCCTCATACATGATGCTGCCTACCTGCTCCTCATATAAAAATGCATCCGCACATCTTGAGGTAAGATAAGCCCTTATCAAAAGCTCTGTATACTCACATTTGTTAATGTATAGCTCAAAGCACTCATCGAGATGCTCCTTATTGCCTGCAAAGAGTTTGACTGTCAGTATCTTCTCCGGCAGCTCCTTAAGCTTAGCTCCGTGCTTCATTAGGCTAAGCAGCAGCTCATACATGCTTTCCGAGCCGCCCTCGTACTCATCCGACAGAAAACTCTCAATTGTTTTGTTGGCTGCACCTAAGTCAAATATATATTTGGCGAGGCTTACAAAATACGGTGATGTTCCGTCCTCATCCGTCGGAAGCTGCTTCTTCTCGATGCATTGCGTCACCACAGCTGCAACATCTCTGATATCAAGCTTATCGGCACCGCAATTATGTATTAGCTCCAAAGCTTTGATTATATCACAAGACGGGTCACTGCACAGCAGGGCAAAGAGCCTTCTGCCTGTATCCCCTTTATAATCCGAAACATTTACCAAATCATCAAGCCAGAGTGACGGACTGCCATAATCACAGAGCTTATCCAGTAAGCTCCTTCTAAGCTTTGGACTAAGCTTAAGCTCAGTAAAGGCCCTGCGGACAACATTTATCTCCTCATCGGACTGTAATCCTCTATCTGATATCTCACGCACCGCCGAGAATAGCAGCATCTTATGTTCAGGATTAAGCTCAAAGCAGCGTCTTATTATATCAGGTCGGTCAAAAAGCTGTCTGTTCTCATATGAAATACAGTTTGTGACCTCATCTGAGGTTCCGTTTTCTGAAAAGCTATAGAACTTATATACTGCATCCTTAAAATACACCGGCACAAAGCATATTCCGGATATCACATCAGAACGTACAGCTGTATCAAGTCCGTCGTAGCTTACAGTGAGATAATCAGCACTGCCGCTTTTAAGCTCTATGCGTCTGCATTTAAATATATCAGGCAAAAGCTCGGCTGCCCTTGCATCAATCATATCAGGATAGAGCATACTGTCATAGATAAAGGCAAGCTCATCGTCTATCGCAAGCTTAAGAGCATTGCTCATTGCAAAGCTGCTCATAGCCCGCTCATAATGCATATAGGTCTCGGAATCATGCTCCTTGTGCAGTAATATATTACGATAGAGCTTCTTGAGTATGCCGTGATCTGCATCCGTCTCGTAAGAGAAATAGATAAAGACCTCGGTCGGCATCTCTTCGTCACAATCAACCGGATATGCTCGTACATAGCTCTCGTAAAGTCCGTTGATGTTGATTCCTCGCTTAATAGCCGCTTCATACATCCTAAATGCATAGCCTGATGTATCACAAGAGCGAATCAAGTCAGACAGCTCTGCCTCATAATTGACCTTGACATCCTTATCTGCCTTATCGCCATTTAAGCTTATGCCATGTTCATCATTTACAAGCTCTGCCCCTTCCTCAGGATAAGCACTTATATCTTGCCCTTGGTCATCATCCTCATCACTTTGCTGCTTCGAACTCACATCAAAGCTTAAGGGATTACGGACTGCATCTGTCTGCGCGGCATTGTCAGCTTTGTCATAAGCTGACAATTCTGCAAAGCCTGCTGCCAGTCCTACATGCTGCACCTTGGCAGCATCAAACTCAAAGGGTACAGACAGCTCGCCTCCGTTAGTGACTAGCGTAAACTCTCCCTCTATCCTATCGCCCTCATCAAGTCCTAGGGCACTTACCTCTATGGTAATGTGCACTCTCTTTCCCGCAAATGCTCTCGGCTCAACACTTATCCTTGGATTATCAGCAAAGCATATACCCTTGATTGAGATGTTGTTATCGCTTGCAAGCTCTAAGACAAAGCTATTGTCCTTATCCGGATATACAGGTTCACAAAAAAGCTCCGGTATAATCCTCATTGCCGGAGCTTCAATATCCGTTATTCCCTTTGAAAGTCTGGTTATCTTGTCTTTCATATTTAAAGTACTATACCACACCATCGTGTCAAATTCATCAATATTATTGTACGTTTGACGAATTTGTATGGTATACTGCAACTGAAAATTATAATTAATCGGGAGCTTAAATATGATTCAGGAGCCTGAAACACTATACAAATTAATGTCTTTATATATGCTTGAGAAGGTCAATTTTCCGCTGACCAATTCTCAGCTTTCGAAGTTTTTCCTGGACAAAAATTATACCACCTACTTCACACTTCAAAGTGTGCTCAATGATCTTGTAGAGGCTAATCTGATTACAGCTAAGCAGGTGGGTAATGCAACTCATTACGAGATAACTGACGATGGCAAGCAGACTCTTGATTTCTTTGTTTCTGATATATCTGATGCTGCCATTGCCGATATGAACAGTTATCTCGAAATGAACAAGTTCAGTATGCGCTCAGAGGCCGGAGTTACTGCCGAGTACTTTAAGTCAGATTACAATAACTATACAGTGCACTGCACCGCACGAGAGGGCCAAAATATCATCTTCTCTGTTGACATCGTTGTCCCTGATGAGTCGGTTGCCAAGTCCATGTGTGTTAACTGGAAAAGCTGCAGCACCAAGGTTTATTCAAATGTGCTAAGCACACTTATGAACAATCAATAATAGCATACAACCGGCATGCCGGTATAGACTATATCATACAGCTGCTGAGCCATATCGAGAGGCAGATTAATGCAGCCATGTGAGCCTCCGCCCACATAGAGATTACCTCCGAATTTGTTTCTCCATGTGGCATCATGCAGACCGATTCCTCCGTTAAAGGGCATCCAATAATGTACAAAGCTGCGGTAGCTGATAGAGCCATTAGCGTTGCGTCCTGTCAGATACCTGTTTTTTTGCTTATACTGTATCTGATACATGCCCTCAGGAGTCATTCTGCCCTTAGTCATCCTGCCTGTTACGCACGGAGTCGTAAGTACACAATTCCCATCCACATACACGTAGACATTCTGCTCCCCCATATCAATCTCGATATAGCTTGGTCCCAAATCATTTTCCGCATGACTTGCGGCAGTTTTCTTCCAAACTGCCTTGATGGCATAATCCTCGGGATTTAACACGGCTGCAGCCTCTGTTGCAGCTGCTTCTGAGACAACATTTTCTGTGGCAGCATCTTCAGCAACCGCAGCTTCAGCTGATTCAGCACCTGCCTCGGCATTAACAGTATCCGTATTTCCTACTGTTGTGTCAAATATAACCTTATTGATAAGTTCAAATAACAAAGGATAGGTCTTATCCTCATTAAGCTCCCAGCCATAGCTTGTGTTTATAATCTTCTCAACATTGTTATGATTAATAAAGCTGCGCGTCTTGTCTGCAGCGCTTGTATTATAAGTAACTGCTATCCAGGTCACATAATTTCTTACAGCCTGTTCATCCGCCATACCGTCTGCGCCGACAAGCTCTCCGATAAGCTCTCCGTTGACAGGAATTATCACACCTGCGCCAAGATCGATACTCGCACCTGCGCTGTTGATTGCATTCATCCAATCTATCTGTCCGGCAAGCAAGCTGCTGTCCGCTCTCATAGTCGGCTCCTTATACACTCCCGCCGCGTCCAAATCCAGCTCTCGGCAGCCATTTGCGATTGCATCACTTACAGCTAATGTAAATGCATCCGTATCAATGTCATTGCCTTCAGTTTCTGCTTCTACCTCATACAGATTAGTCTCGGTATTAAGCTTAGGGTGTGCATTGGAAAATTGTATAATGTTGTCAGGATTAAGTATGTCAAGAGCTGATATTGCTGCATTAAGCTTATCTGCGTCAACATTTACCGAAAGCTTAATCTCAGGTGCTTTAGTCGCGCCAAGCAGAGTCTTAATCCATAGCAGCTTATCCTGCGCATTAATCGCTTCCTGCATAGATGAAAAGTGCTTAACAACATCAGCATCATTAAGTGCAAGCACCTCGTCCCCGTTTCTGCCCTTAAGCAGTATGGAATCATATACTATATCAGACTGCAGCTTAGCTTCCGCATTAGCCGCATCGAGATAGCTTATATCTACTGACTGCACAAAGGTATTGGGCAGAAAATGCTGACTAAAGTAATATATGCCACCACAATAGGCCGCTGCTATCAAAGCTGCGGCTCCAATCAGGATCCTTCGTCCCAGGTGTGACTTACGGCATGGCTTCTTGCGAGACCTAGGCACAGCGGCTGCTGAATCCAGGGTCGTTGCTGAGGTTGAAGACGTTTCTGATTCCGTTGCTGAAGCTGTAGACATTGCTGACATGTCTGATGTCGCTGATGATTTTGGTGTTTCGGGCGCTTCAGATGCTTCAGATGTTGCAGAAGCATCATTTGCCACCGGAGCTTCAGTTGTTGCAGATGCATCATTTGCCACCGGAGCTTCAGTTGTTGCAGAAGCTTCAGTTATTGCAAAAGCATCATTTGCCGCTGAAGCTTCACATGATGAAGTCTCTGCAGTCTCCTGCTGCTCTGTGACATTATCACTGTCTGCTTGATCTTCAGCCGCAGCTATGACTATGTCAGCCGGCATTTCTCGAGCTTTTGGTACTGCTTGTTCATCCTTTGTTTCAGACTCTGATTCAGTTTCAGACTTTGATTCGGCTTCAGACTTTGATTCGGCTTCAGAATTTGATCCAGCTTCAGCTTCCGGATTGAATTTCGTTTCAGATTCCGGTTTAGATTCTGCTTCAGACTCTGGTCCCAGCATAGGGTCTGAAGCATCTTTTAGCTTAGCCTTTGCTGTACCTTTAGTGAAATCAAGCCTCAGTTGTTCATAGTCTTCGTCATCTCTGGAGACCTCTTTTATCGCAGTCTCACTCTTAAGCTCATCAATAAGCCGTCTGCGCCTTAAACTAGGCCTTGCGTCAGACCTTTTCCTGCCTCTGGACCTACAAAAATCAAAGCTCAGCTGTCCGTATTCTTCACTCTCAGTCTTTTTCTCTGCGCCGGACGCCTCTGCAGCATCTGCATTTGCATCCGGTGCAGCCATACCGTCGATTATATTTTTATTATCTGTATCTGCCATGCTGATTACAGCAGATGGATATTGCCTGCCTCGCAGGCCTCATACATCTCCTTAGGCCAAATTGAAGCCTGAACCTCGCCTATGTGTGCACGTCCGAGAAGCAGCATGCACAGTCTTGACTGACCTATGCCTCCGCCTATAGAATACGGAAGCTCCTTGTTCAATATAGCCTTATGGAAAGGAAGCTGTTCTCTCTCAGGGCAGCCAGCCTTAATGAGCTGCTCATGCAGGCTCTCCTCAGATACTCTGATACCCATGGAGGACACCTCTAATGCCATATTAAGAGGCTCAAACCAATACATGATATCTCCGTTAAGCTGCCAGTCATCATAGTCCGGAGCTCTGCCGTCATGCGGCTCACCGTCTCCGAGCTTATCTCCTATCCTCATGATAAATACACAGCCATGCTTCTTGCAGATCTCGTTCTCTCTCTCCTTCGGAGTCTTATCCGGATACATTGCCCTAAGCTCCTCCGTATCTACAAAGGTGACCTCCTCAGGCACGCGATATACAGCCTCCGGATACTTATACCACACCTCATGCTCCATATGCTTGATAACCTTCACAATGGTGCGAACGGTCTGCTTAAGAGTCTCTACAGTTCTGTCAGACTTATCTATAACCTTCTCCCAGTCCCACTGGTCAACATATACGCTGTGAGTATTGTCCAGCTCCTCATCGCGTCTTATTGCATTCATGTTGGTATAGAGACCCTCGCCCTTAACAAAATCATACTTCTTAAGAGCAAAACGCTTCCACTTAGCAAGTGACTGAACTATCTCAAGCTCATCACCCGGCATCTCCATGAGATCAAAGCTCACCTTACGCTCAACACCGTTAAGATCATCGTTGAGACCCGTGCTCTTCTCAAGAAAAAGCGGCGCCGATATACGCCACAGATTCATCTCCTTGGCAAATTCCTTCTGAAATGTATCTCTGATATACTTGATAGCCTCCTGAGTCTCTCTCACGGTAAGCTTCGGATCATATCCTGCCGGAGTTATTAATTTCATACTGTTTTCCTCTTTGATAAAAATGTTGCATGTTTATTTAAACTAAACATATGGGTTTTAATTTAAATGCTGTTGCTGAAAATGTCAATTAACTCTAAATGTCACAGACATTGACATTTATTAAAAAAGCTTCTTAAGCTCTGCTATCTCCGCTTTGCTAAGCTCTCTGTATCTGCCGCTTGGAAGTGTACCGAGTCTGATATTCATGATTCGGATACGCTTAAGCTTAGTGACCTTATAGCCCAAGCTCTCGCACATACGCCTAATCTGTCTGTTAAGTCCCTGAGTAAGTATAATACCAAAGCTTCTGTCATCTATACGGTAGACATCACAGGCCGCAGTTTTGACATTTTTATATAATTTGCCGTCATGCATGAAGCCCTTATCCTGACTTCTCGCCGGAACCGATATCACCACTCCCTCACGCATCCTGTCCAATGCTTCATCAGATATCTTACGTGTGCAGGTAACTATGTACTCCTTCTCGTGATGATTGCGTGCCCTGTTTACTGCATTTACCATATCACCGATATTGGTAAGCAATATAAGTCCCTCAGATTCCTTATCAAGACGTCCTATCGGGAATATCCTCGTACTGTAATTGATATAATCAACTATGTTAACCGAATCATCCTGGGATACTGTTGTGCAGACCACACCTCTTGGCTTATTAAATGCAATGACTACGGGCTGCGTTTCCGTTGTCTGCTCTACATTGATATACTCATTATCAACCTGCACCTTATCTCCGGCATTGATGCGTTCACCTACAAGTGCCTTATGTCCGTTAATCCTGATGCGTCCTTCCTCGAGCAATCGGTCCGCTTCACGTCTTGAACAGATGCCCTGCTCTGAAAGATATTTATTTATACGTATGCCTTTTTCCATAATATGCATATATTATCATCTTACAGCACAACACTCAACAACACTTATCAAATAACAAGAAAGATTGTGCCCTGGCTCATTTTCGCACTTAAGGCGCGGTTTTGTTGCTTCAGTAAGCATCTTCCTTTTTGTCATTAGCGGATCGTTTTTACTAAAAGCTAAGAGGCATCCTTGCGGATGCCCCTCCATAAAAGTCACAGTCAAAGTCTTGGCTGCGGCTATATTATTAAGCTTAGTCAAAGCAGATTACTTGCCTGCCATCTGCTTTGCAACTTCCTCTGCAAAGTTCTCGTTCTTCTTCTCAAGTCCCTCACCGGTCTCGAATCTTACGAAGCTCTTAACGGTAATCTTAGCGCCGTTAGCCTTAGCTACGGAATCAACATAAGCCTTAACGCTCTGCTTGCCATCCTCAGCCTTAACGTATACCTGATCCATAAGGCAGATATCCTTAAGCTCCTTCTTGATACGTCCCTCGATCATGCCTGCGATAACCTTCTCAGGCTTTGATGACTCCTTAGGATCGTTCATAATCTGAGCCTTAAGAATCTCTCTCTCCTTCTCGATGAAGTCTGCGCTTATCTCGCTGTCTGAAGTGTAAAGCGGCTTAAGAGCTGCAATCTGCATGCAGACATTCTTAGCCATAGCCTTAACGTCATCATTAACAACATCAGACTCAACATCAAGGATAACACCAATCTTGCCGCCTGCATGGATGTATGACTCTACAAATCCGTTAGACTCGCTAAGTGTTGCAAATCTTCTGATGTGCATGTTCTCGCCGATGATTGAGATCATTGAGCTAAGCTTCTCAGCAACTGTAAGTGAAGTATCAAGAGCCCACTTCTCAGCAAGGAAAGCATCGATGTCAGCAGCCTCTGTCTCAAGTGCCTGTGCTGCAACATCAGCAACATATGACTTAAACTTCTCATTCTTAGCAACGAAGTCTGTCTCAGCGTTAACCTCAACAACTACTGCCTTCTTGCCGTCAGCTGAAATCTTGGTATCAACAACGCCCTCAGCTGCAATTCTGCCAGCCTTCTTCTGAGCGCCTGCAAGACCCTTCTCACGAAGGAAGTCAACTGCCTTGTCCATATCGCCGTCTGTAGCTGTAAGAGCCTTCTTGCAGTCCATCATGCCTGCGCCGGTAATCTCTCTGAGATCCTTAACCATAGCGGCTGTAATATTTGCCATAGGTTTATCCTCCTCTGTATTAATTATCTGTAATTGTTCAGCACCGCCCTCAAAAATGAATGCCTCACAGAGCTTGCTCGGGGAAACATTCATTTTTGTGGGTGGCGGGCAAGGCGCATCGCGCCTTTGAACCGCTTCATCGCGCATCGCTTATGCGATGTGGCGATGTGGCGCTGAACAGTTACAATTATCTTAAGTAATTGAGCGGAAATGCAACTCATCTCCGCTCTTATTTTTCGAATCAATTTTATGAGACAGATTAAGCCTCACCGGCACCCTTAAGATGCCGCTATCAGGAATTACTCCTCTGTAGCGATCTCCTCGATATCCTTAGGTCCCTCTGACTCAGCTGCCTGCTGCTCCTCAGCCTGCTCTGTTGTCTCCTCAACGTAAGCTTCGTCGCCCTGCTTAGCCTCGATAACAGCATCTGCCATCTTTGAAACGATAAGCTTAACGGCACGAATTGCATCATCGTTGCCAGGTATTACATAATCAAGCTCCTCAGGATCGCAGTTAGTATCGCACATACCGATAAGAGTAATGCCGAGTGTCTGTGCCTCCTTGATGCAGATCTTCTCCTTCTTAGGATCGATTACGAAGATTGCTGTAGGAAGCTCCTTCATCTCAACGATACCGCCAAGGTTCTTCTCAAGCTTCTCCTGCTCCTTCTTAATCTTGATAACTTCCTTCTTAGGAAGCACCTCGAAGGTTCCGTCCTCAGCCATCTTACGGATAGCCTTTAATCTCTCGATTCTTGATCTGATGGTCTTGAAGTTGGTAAGCATACCGCCAAGCCATCTCTCATTAACATAGAACTCGCCACAACGAAGAGCCTCTGCAGCAACAGCATCCTGTGCCTGCTTCTTTGTACCAACAAAGAGTATGCTTCCACCCTCAGCAACAATATCGTTGATTGCCTTGTAAGCATCGTCAACCATACCTACTGTCTTCTGAAGATCGATGATGTGGATACCATTTCTCTCGGTGTAGATGTACGGAGCCATCTTAGGGTTCCATCTTCTTGTCTGGTGTCCGAAATGTACGCCTGCCTCAAGAAGCTGCTTCATAGAAATAACGCTCATTATAATTCCTCCCGGTTTTTAGCGTCTGTCGGCTTGTAGGCGGTGAAACCTCCTCTCGAGGCACCATCCCGTCCTCTATATACTAAACCGACATGTTTAATTGTTACGGCCGCTTATAAAAATGCAGCAAAAACGGCATGCACAAACGCATGCCGTGATATATTAACATAAGCTTAGCCGTCTGGCAAGTTTTTTTTATCGCAGAACAATTCGTGCTTCATTGTCATAAAAATGTTTCCCAAAGGCCAAAAGTTAGTAAGGAATCTTTGCCTTTTATAACTCATGTCTTTTTCATGCCTCAACAAGCTCAGGTATGCATTCTGAAAGCCATGCTACTTTTTCTATTACAAGATCTCTTTTTGGATCATTTATGTCCGGAAGATTGATCACATCCGAAACCTTTTCAGGGAATAACTGAAAAGAATACGGACTCCAGGCCTCAAGTTCTGTCGGAAGAATACCAATTTGATCAATTTCCGTGAATCTTTCTGAAATAATTTCTTTCTCAAAAAGTTCTACCGGGACACCTGCTTTTCGCATGGCAAGGAACATTCTTACAATTTCTGCAGATCTTCCAGCTCTGGATGATGAAAGCAACATATGCCACTTACCATTCTCCTTAGATGGATACAAATGGATGCTGTTAATTAGAGAACCGGATGTTACAATTTCATACGGATGGTGTCCGTTAAATTCGAAATAATCACCTTTCTGAGTTGTCCAAAGTTCAAATTCGTTCGGGTCATCCATAGGCACATTACATAATCCATCGTCTCTTCCATCTGCATAGCAATAATACATTTCTTTCGGAGTTAATTCAGTACCATACCGAGCTTTTTCTTCTTCTGTATCTGTAAATCTTAAATAGCGTTTGGCATCATAATTGACTGAGTGATATCCTATTGCACATATTTCGTAGTAATCTCTTGCGGTACATATATCTTTTAACAGATTTTTTTCAGGATAGCTTTCTTCCTGAAGGAAACTATCAATTTCTTTCTGACTCAATCCTTGCCTGAAGCATTCTCTTTCCTCCGGATAAATATCCCAGTAATCTTTTCGAAGAATTTTGCCATAACGATTCTCATACGGAAGATTGTCGCAATCATAAGTATGATTCTTCAGTTTTTCGATAGACATTTCGACAGCGACTATAATCCAATCAATAAAATCTGAAGCATCAATAGGATATCCTTTACTATTAGGATCCCCGACCGATAAGACATATTCATGCGCGATAATCACTCCGAATAATGGCTCATTTTCCTTATCACAGTGGAAGACCGTTTCTAATTTATACCACTTGCCATCTCCATGGTATCGTGTCTTATAATCCTCTAAAGCCTCATCCTTGCCTTTCTCTACATCCCCATCGTCATCGCACTCATCATAATACGTATCAATATAGTAACGTATATAATCTTCTATAGGTCCGTTTTCAGCATAAATCCAAATACTCTTTTTATTAGAATTATCACTAACAGGCTTAATACAGTCGAGTATTCTGAAAAGGGTTTCAACTTTCTTTTGGCTCTCATCGTCAATTCGGTGCGGAGCAAAGCCGTTTTTTAATATATCTATAAAATCATCAACCACATAGGAATACATAAGTCTTCCTCCTATTTTCAACAGTCTATATACAGTCCTGCGTATACAAGAACAGATTGGACTTGATGCCTGTTATCGAGTATCCCCCTTACTCTACACTTCAAATCTGTAAGCTTTCAGCATATTTGAAATGAATAACATCTCTCGGCACAGTTTCGATGTACGCTTGTTCTTTATGCATAAAGTTTATAATTTCATTCTTACTCATCTTTCCAAGCTTTTCTATCACTACATTCAGAATGCCCTTATCTTCATCTGATAATTTTGAAAAAGATTGCTCCCCGCTTAAAGAAAAATGATAGGCATTTGTCTCACCTATATCAACTTCTTCACAAGGGACGTCCTTTAAGTCGATTATAGAATTGTGTCCAACAGGCACAGCCCCCATTGGAAGCGCTCGATATACCAATCCTGTCATTGCAAATCCTCTTCTTTTATATGATAATGCATCTGCGTACCACATAAGTTTCATTAATTTGACCTTATAGAGATTTGTCACATTGTTTGATGCAGCAAAATATCTAATAACTTCAACTGTTTTATCCAAAGACAATTCTGTATTACCATGAAACATTTGATTTCCTTGAAACTTTGCATAACTCGCTTCAATTGCCTTTCTGAGATATGCATCTTGATCTTCCTCATATAGCAAAGTTGCTGCAGCCAAATATTTTTGGTATGATTCGGATGATAAATTTGCCTTTGCCCCATTCAAAAGAGTCAAAAACCATTCCGGATCCTGATTTATTTTTTTTAGAATAGTATCATGTGCCTTATCCTGTACTTGATGACTTTCATACCTCGTAATAGTTTTACCACCCCAGCCTAATAATAAGCACAAATCACTTTGGGTTATACCATACTTCGCTCGAATTTCTCCTATTTGATCTGACGTTAAAAGCCCTTCTTTTTTTCTATATGCATCCTTTAATCTGATGTCGTTATCCTGTATCTGTTGCTCATCCATATAGAATTCTTCTGCTAAATCACAGAATAAGTACGATGCCTCATAATCGACTGTGGTATTCTTAAACGTAGCATGTTCCATAACGAGAACGGTTTTCACTTCATGTTCTTCCATACAGCATGAGCAGACTTTCTTTTCACTTTTAATAATTTTCATGTCTATGAAAACGCCTCCTATTTTTTCTTATAAGGGAACATTCCTTGAGTAAACGCCTTTTCAGCAAAATGAAATGACATTACAAAAGTAGTCGTATCTCCGTATATCCCCAGAAGTTCAATCCTTATCTTAATATATACATCCTCTGTCCCATTATAGATCTTACCGAACTCACGCATCTCGCTCCTTTTCGGGAACCTAATATCTTTCACCGTCTTAAGATAGTCTTCTACGGATAGCGTTAATAATTCTCTTTTTAATGCATCTACAGGATTTTCATCCGGGAAAAGCTTATTTACAGTATATTGATTTGTATATTTCTCGTCACGTTTTTCATCAACAATCCGCTTGGCTTGAAACTCAATCCTCACGCCATTATTCAATGCGAACTTCAATTTTTGAATATATGTTTTTACTTCTAACTCGCTTTCAATTCGAGACTTTGTTGCATCACCCAACC
>CAVBGP010000016.1:23835-24728 GCA_963595005.1 Acutalibacteraceae bacterium
CGTTCCCTCCAAGTATCAATTGATACTTGTATGATATATTTTTTGTTCACTTTTGTCAATAAATCCCAAATTCGAAATAATCAAAAAAAGGAGCCGAGAATACTCAACTCCCAATAAAATTAAAATAGCCCTATTCTCACTTGAATTCAGACAGTCTCATCGTTCATCCACAACCTGGAAGATAATAAACTTCAGATAATATGAAGTATCTGCCGACCACAGTATAGGATGGTCCGGCGACTGAGTGCGAAACTCAACCTGACGCAGACGTTTGTGAGCAGCATGAGCTGCCTCAGCTATAGTCTTCTTAAACAGTTCCTCAGTCATAAAATGTGAGCAGGAGCAGGTACATAAGAAGCCGCCGTTTTTAACAAGCTTAAGTCCGCGCATGTTAATGTCTCTGTAGCCCTTAACAGCCTTCTTGGTTGCTTCTCTGGATTTGGTAAATGCCGGCGGATCCAATATAACTACATCATATTGTCGGCCATCCTCCACTAACTTAGGAAGATAATCAAGTACATCCGTTGTTACAAAATCAACTATATCTGAGAGTCCGTTAAGCTCGGCATTTTCCTTAGCCTGTGCTATGGCTGTGTCTGATATATCAACCGCCGTAACATGCTTTGCTCCGCCATAAGCTGCATTCAATGCAAATGAACCTGTGTGCGTAAAGCAATCCAGCACCTCTGCTCCCTTTGCTATTCCTTGTACCGCCAGCCTGTTATACTTTTGGTCAAGGAAGAAGCCGGTCTTCTGACCATCCTCAACATCAACAATATACCTGACTCCATTTTCTCTTATCTCCACCTTGGTGTCGAATGGCTCACCTATAAAGCCCTTAAATGGCACCATGCCCTCTTTACGCCTTACCGGAGCATCCGAGCGCTCGTATA
>CAVBGP010000017.1:0-24158 GCA_963595005.1 Acutalibacteraceae bacterium
CACCTAATTCTGATGCATTACCACCGTGTTCCAATAGTTCAATGAAGATTTTTCTTGCTTCCAGAAGCTTTTTTCTCTTAACTTTTAATTCATCTTCTACTGCAAATACCCATTCCTCTAATTTCTGAAATGATAGCAGAACATATTCAAATGAATGAATATTTATCATCTTAACATTGCTCTTGGCTTTTGTTTCCTGTTTTAGCCTCTTCAATTCTCTAAGTACATCAGCATTATCTACAGCATTATCTATAATTATAAAGTATTGATTACCATCATCAGAGATTTTTGATGCGGCATATCTTAATCGAGTGTTATTGACCTTTGATTGAACCTGTATTTCTTTATTAATTACTGCAAAAACAGCTTGCCAAAAATGTAATCCGGAACCTGAATCCTCACACCATATATACTTAGTCATTAATCACTTCTCCAATTATTCTTCCAGAAGAACTGTTTTCTTGATACGTTAGCTTTTGCTTGTCATATTCATCACTTTCATCATACAGATGGAAATGAAACTACATTTTCATCTGTAACTCGTCAATCTTTATTTAGCGCAGGTAATTTATATGCAGAAATCTAAGTGCTATCTGCATATAAAACTGTTATTCTTTATGCAGAAAACTCTTCTTTCTGCATATAAAAGTGTCATTCTTTATGCAGAATACTTTTTCTTTCTGCATATAAAAGTATCGTTTCTTATGCAGATAACGTTCTTTTCTGCATATAAATATTCTATTCTTTATGCAGATAGCAGCCTCTTACAGCATATAAATTGTAAATCTATATGCTGTAAGATTAGCACTCATCGCCCGATTTTCATTTCACCAAATCCGTTATCACCAACTCGTAGAGGTCTTTGTTCTTGTTGATGTTTGTGCTGTTGCCTGCGGTGAAGCGTACGCCCTTATCTATCATAGACTGAAGGTTCTTGGCAAATTCCTTGACATCCTTAGCTGTGACGCTCTTAGCCTGCTTCATATTGGTCAAGCACTCATCAATAAAGCTTGTATCCTTATTCTGTAATATGTAGTCAATCTCCGTTGATGCGAGACTGCTCTTAGCTATAGGATAGGCATATGTTGAATAGGTAACAAGTATTCCGTTATTGATGTCATCCTCGGTTAGCTCAAGCTCCTCTAGCTGTGAAGGCAGAGCCTCTAATGCGTCAAATGACTCCTTGATTGAAGGGTCTCTGTAGCTCATCAAATAGCTGTCACGCTCTCCGGCATACTGCATGCAGCCGTAAGCACCAATGTTGTAACGGAAGGTTGGGAAGAACAGCTGACTGTATAGCAGATTCATGCATACATCATTTGTACCGTCACTTGCTAAACCGGTATCATCATTGGCAGCAATATAGCCGTTATAGTTAACAGTGTCATTGGCAGCTACGGCTATACTCTTAGGAAGCTCTATCTTGGCTAAATCCTTAGAGTAATCAACGCTTGGAAGCGCGGTAGTACTGAACTTATCTGTTATGTCCTCTAGGCACTTCTTGCCCTCAGTGATAGTCTTAGCCTCACCGATAGCCGTATATACAGCGCCGTTAGTATTGCGCAGCTTAGCTAAAACTGCTTCAAGCTCCTTAGAGAGTGATTTGAGCTGTTTATCACTCATCTTGGATACCTTGGTCAGGTAATTATAATAGTCAAGGCTCTCCGCATGATACTCGTACAAGGCATTAGGATCTGCTGCTGCCTTACCGGCATTAAGTGCAAGCATATAGCTTCCGCTGTTATTCTTAAAGTTGAGAGCTGCCTCAGCTGCTGTCTTCTTAATTGTAGCAGTATCGGTAAATACAGAAGCATTAAGCATCTCACTTATCAATGCATACGCATCCTTGGTCTTATCAGCCATATTCATGATATCTATCTGGAAATACGGCTGCGGCTCGCCTGTTGCATCATCATATATTATTGTCAAGCCGGCAGTATAGTTATATATGGTCTTGCTAAGCTCATTATAGAACTCGTCCTTGGTATAATTTTCAGTTTCAAGCTTACCCAAGAGCTCGCCAAGGAATACCATGTCATGAATCTCATCATAATCAAGAGTGTCAGCCTTGAGATATAGTGAAGACTTTAAATATATGGCCTCGTCAAGCTCGGAGCTAAGCTCCCTTATACCCTCAGACGTAGTTTCTTCATCTACTATAGCCTCAGTCTGAACCTCCTCCGGAAGCTCCTCAACATCTACAACGCAGAGCTTATCAAGATATTTGCTTGTATCTGACTGAGTCTCTACCCATGCCTCATACTCTGCAGTGCTGCCTACAAGCTTAGCCTGATCAGTCTTGCTCATAAGCTCCTTCTTTTCCTTAAGAAGCTCTGCAAATGCTTCGTCATTGGCCTCTGCAAGACCAGGCTTCGGATTAGCTTCGACAACTACTGACTGCATCGGCTCATAAAGGTAGATATCTACCATTGTATCCAAGGTGCCGCTCTCGGCAGTCTTCTCAAGCTCGGTAAGTGCCTTAATCTTATCAAGATACGCCGTGCTTTCGCCATAAACTGTCCAGCTGTTTGCGAACTGGTTAAAAGTGCTTATGCCTCCAGGCTGCTCCTGCATAAGCGCAAATTCCATAGTTATGCTATCCACCATGGAGCTAACCAGATCCTTATCCAAGCCCTCCTTGGATATCTGTGCAATGCCTTCATTGATTAACTGCCTGAACAGCTTACCATCTCCGGCATTGGTGCCGCTAAGCTCGAACATCAGCGCAGGCTGGTCGATATTTTCCTCAACAAATACCGAAAATGAAGCATTCGGGAATTGTTCATTGATTAATTTGGTAATCGGACTGCTGTCAGCGCCCAGTATGCTTGCAACGATTGACATTAGCTTGGTATCATAAGCTGACATATTGCCGAGTGATATATTGTAAAAAACAGCACCGCTGTCCTCAGCTGCAGCATCCTCAGTTACAGGATAATCTATAGCTGCATACTTTTCACCGGTCCAAGGGATGTATTTGCTGTCCTCA
The DNA here is from genome assembly GCA_963595005.1 of Acutalibacteraceae bacterium. Classification (GTDB taxonomy): domain Bacteria; phylum Bacillota; class Clostridia; order Lachnospirales; family Lachnospiraceae; genus Avilachnospira. Next base: position 2,990 of record CAVBGP010000017.1, read on the forward strand.
ATTGTGACGTCCTTCTTATCATAATTAGAGAGATATTCCTCATCAAGCTCCTCAAGATATTCCTCATAATCAAGATCTCCATATAGGGCTATGAGCATATTGGAGGGATGATAGTACTTATCGTGAAAGCTCTTAAGCTCTTCATTTGTAACAGTGATAATATCCGTACGGAATCCACCTGAGCTATAGCTCATGCGGCTGCCAGGATACAGTACCTTTAAGGATTGCTCATATGCAAATGTTTCAAGAACTGCATTAGCAGCCTCCATCTCATTAAAAACAGCACCGGTAACAGTTATGTCGTCATCAAGGCTTGACATAGAGAAGCGATAAGCCTCCTGTCCCAATACATTTGCATCCTTAAGAGCTAAAGGATCAGCAAGACCTGCCATATACATATCCATTATCTTAATAAGCTGCTTATCAGATAGGGATGACATCTCATAGCCGGTAACCTCCTGCCAGGTTGAGGCATTCATGTATGTGTTGTAGCAATTATCGGACAAATCCATGAATATATTGGCATTAGGATATTTGCCTGAGCCTGCAATTGTGGAGTGTTCAAATATATGCGGTATGCCCTTGTCATTTTCTGCAACGGTCTTAAAGAAAATGCCTACGGCCTTGTCGCTGTCGTCACACGCAATATATATAAGCTCAGCACCGCTTTGCTCATGAGTCATGGATACTATCTTAGCGTTCTTCAGCTCATAGTCTGAGATGGCTGTGACAGTAAAACCGTGTATGCTGTCTCCGGCCTTTGGAAGTGAGTCGAGGACTGAGGCCTTCTCCTCGGGTTTGCTTTCTGTAGCAGCCTCTTCAGTTTCCTTCAAAGCCCTGCTGCCTTTTTTTTCATCAGAGGATTTTCCTGCAGAAGACTTATCATCATCGGATTTTTTATTATCAGACTCGACAGCTTCAACGCTTGCTTCATTATCTGATGTATTGTCGGATGAGGTATCTCTTGCCCTACTTACTTTGCCGGAATCATCTGAGTCTTTAGTGTTAAGCTTGCTGCTGTCGGACTTGTCTGACTCCTTGGAACTGCCTGATTTTGCTCCACTATCTGTAGAAGTTCTATCATCAGCATCATTTGCATTATCAGAAGAATCATATTTCTCTGCATCAGAATCATCCGCCTCATCTTTGGCAGTATCTTCAGCATTATTTTTAGCAGTATCTTCAGCATTATCTGTTTCTTGTGCTTCGCCAGAGTCATCGCTTGTCTCAGCATTCTGCTTACTAAGCATAGCACTGGCTTCAGAGCTTATAGTGCTGATACCTGAAGCGAGCGTACCGACAGTAGCGCATCCGGTTGTTGACAGAGTCATAACACCAGCCATCAGCAATGCAAATAGTCTCATCTTCCTCATGATTTATCTCCGTTTCAAAGTGTGTGTAAATTTATCTGTTTTATTCATATCTGCATTCATCCGCTTTGTTTATATATGCATTTATCTGCTTAAGTTATACTTAAACAGCCAGATACACATTTATTATAGCATAATATAACATAAAAGTGACGGATTGCTATGCGCTTATGCGCTCTCGCAACCCGTCACTTTTTACTTTGCACTATTATTGTTGTAACTGCACAAGTCAGCTGTTAACTTGTGAATCATCGTTCCTCTCGGAAGTAGTTGAGTCCGAGGCCCTCCGGCGGCTGATCCTCTCTGCGTCTTCTCATTGAAACAAAGATAAGCACCAATGCTGTCGCGATATAAGGAACTATCTTATATATCTGAGTCGGCAGGAAGGAAATCGGAAGTCTGAGATAAAGTATCAGCAGTCCGCCAAATACGATGGATCCCCAGATAGCATTGAGCGGCTTCCACAGACAGAATATAACGAGTGCTACCGCAAGCCAGCCCTCTCCTGCAAGTGCGTTATGATTCCATACGCAGCCGGCGATAGTCATAGTGTGGACCATGCCGCCGAGTGCGGATATGCCGCCGCCGAGACAGGTAGCAATGTATCTGTAGCGTGTAACATTGATACCTGCAGCATCAGCTGTTGCCGGTGACTCTCCAACCGCTCTTAAGTATAGGCCCTTGCGTGTCTTATTCATGAACCACCACATAGCGACTACTATGATAACACCTATGTATACAAATATGTTATAGCTGAAGAGTATATCGCCAAGCACCGGTATATTCTGCATAGCCTCCGGGAATATTGATCCTGAAAATGCGCCCTTAAGCCCATTGCTTATAGAGACATTTCCACCAACTCTGATACGCATAAGCTCGCCCACAAACTGTCCTACACCAGTACCGAATATGGTCAGTGCGAGACCTGTCACGTTCTGGTTAGCACGAAGCGTTACCGTAAGGAAGCTGAATATGAGTGAGCCTATCACTCCGGCAAGAAATGCTGATGCAAATGCTATAATAACGGCAATCCAGCCTACCGCCGCTTCTCCTGCAATATTGTCATATACAAAGGCTCCGCACAGACCGAAGGCTCCGCCCATGAACATGAGACCCTCGACGCCTAAGTTCATGTTGCCGGATTTCTGAGTCAATATCTCACCTGAGGTTCCAAACAGAAGCGGTGTACCGTTAAGCACGGCTGCTTTAATAAGTCCTATAAGATTAAAATCCATTCCTTAAGCCTCCTTTCCGCTTTCTTCCTTTTTTCTGAGTGTGAGCTTGTAGTTGATAAAGAACTCACAGCCTAACAGACAGAACAGGAGCAGTCCCTTGATTATATCCGATACAGATGATGGAACCGACATGCCGGTCTGCATGCTTGAAGCTCCCTTACTGAGTATACCAAAGAGCAGGGAAATGACTATCATTGCAAACGGATTGAGCTGGGCAAGCCATGCAACCGTAATAGCAGTGAATCCAACTCCGTCAGCTACATCTGCATAGAGAGTCTGATTGGCTCCTGATGCAACCATAAATCCTACAAGTCCGCAAATAGCGCCGGAAAGGCAGGCCGTGCGGACGGTAATCTTGGTAACTGACATACCTGCATAGCGGGCTGTATTTTCAGACTCACCAAGTACTGATATCTCATAGCCGTGCTTAGTATAGTTCATATATACGAACATAAATGCGACTATAAGCAGCACTATAATCCAGCCGCAGTGTACTCCGAACACCTTAGGCAAAACGGCAGCGTCAGCAAAATTCGGTATAACCTGCGAGCCCTCCTTGCCTTCCCAGGGACCGCCCTGAAGCCAGCCTACTATGCCTATAGCTATATAGTTAAGCATAAGAGTGAACAGAGTCTCGTTAGTCCTCCACTTTGACTTAAATATCGCAGGTATGCCTGCCCATATCGCACCAAGCACCATGGAGCCTAAGCCCATCACGATAAGGAGCACAGGCGACGGCCAGCTCTTGCCAAAGTTAATTGCAAAGAATGCAGCTGCCATAGCTCCTACAGTTATCTGTCCCTCGGCTCCGATATTCCAGAACTTCATCTTGAAGCAGGGAGCAAGTGCAAGTGCTGTACCAAGAAGAGGTGTTGCAACCTTAATAACCTGACGTATGCCGCTCTTCTTGCCAAGTGCTCCGCTTATCATGGTCTTGTAGGCCTCAATCGGATTAGCACCTGCTGCCATGAGCACAAGAAGGCTTAGAAGTATAGCAGCTATAAATGCCAAGAAACGAATAAGCCATATGGTATGAGGATTCATATTCTCACGCTTTGATATACGTATCAGCGGTGATTTCTCATTCATTGTTCTTGCCCTCCTTTCCGCCTACACTGGTCATAAGGAGACCTATCTCCTCCTTGGTTGTGGTACGTGCATCTACTATACCTGACACCTTGCCTCCGCAAAGCACCAATATCCTGTCGCAAAGATCTATAAGTACATCTAAGTCCTCTCCGACAAATACTACGGCAGTGCCCTTAGCCTTCTGATCTGCCATCAGATTGTAAATGACATAAGAGGTATTGATATCAAGTCCTCTTACCGCATAGGCACTCATAAGCACTGACGGAGAAGTAGCTATCTCACGTCCTACCAGTACCTTCTGTACATTACCGCCTGAAAGCTTCCTTACAGGGTAATCTATATCAGGGGTTACAACCTCAAGATAATCATATACCTCCTGAGCAAGCTTACGTGCAGTCTTGGTATCTACAAAGAAGCCCTTGGATTTATTCCAAGAACGAAGCATCATGTTGCCGGTCATGCCCATGCCGCCGACAAGACCCATGCCGAGTCTGTCCTCAGGAACAAAGGCAAGTGCTACGCCGGCATCCTTAATCTCCATAGGCGATTTGCCGACAAGCTCCTCAGGATGCTTGCCCTCAGGACTGTATATGATTGAGCCCTCGTCAACCTTACGGAGTCCTGCTATAGCCTCAAGAAGCTCCTTCTGTCCGGATCCTGCTATACCGGCGATGCCGAGTATCTCTCCGCCGTAAGCTATGAAGCCTACATCGTCAAGATGCTTGATTCCGTTGCCGTCCTTGCAGGTAAGACCTGCTACAGTAAGTCTAGGCTTAATATCCTTCGGCTCTTCACGTCTTATGTTAAGCTCAACCTTCTTGCCTACCATCATCTCGGTAAGCTCTGATTCATTGGTCTCAGTAGTACGTACCGATGCTATATGCCTGCCCTTACGAAGTACAGCAACGACATCGGATATGGACATAACCTCATTAAGCTTATGAGTAATAATGATGATGGACTTACCATCTGCCCTCATGGCACGCATGACATTGAAGAGCTTCTCCGTCTCCTGCGGTGTAAGCACAGCTGTAGGCTCATCAAGTATCAATATATCCGCACCACGGTAAAGCACCTTGATAATCTCAACTGTCTGCTTCTCTGAAACAGACATATCATAGACCTTTTTGTTGGGATCTAGGTCAAAGCCGTATTTCTCACTTATAGCTCTTACCTGAGCAGCGGCAGCCTTAAGGTCAAGCTTATGTGCATCCTCTATGCCAAGTATGACATTTTCAGCCGCAGTAAACACATCCACAAGCTTAAAATGCTGGTGGATCATACCTATGCCGTTTGCAAATGCATCCTTGGGCGAGCGTATAGTCACGGGCTTGCCGTTTATAAGTATCTCTCCCTTGTCCGGAAAATAAATACCTGCAAGCATATTCATAAGAGTTGTCTTGCCTGAGCCGTTTTCTCCAAGCAAGGACATAATAACGCCCTTATTGACATAGAGATCTACATCCTCATTGGCCGCAACATCGCCAAAATACTTCGAGATGCCGCGGAATTCGACAGCATGTACTTCTTCCAATATCCCTTCCTCCGGTTCTTACTTAGTTCTTAGTTCATAGATCTGAGTTCTTAGTTCCTATATCTTAGCTCTCAGTTCTTAGTTCCTATATCTTAGCACTGAGTTCTTTGGTCTCAGTTATAAATGCTATTCATTGCAAATCTGCAATAATATAGGGCTTTGAAGCATTCATACTCTAAATATGTTGCCAAACAGCTATGTTTGGCCTGCTGTACAGGCCTTATGCGTTATGCATGCTTCAAAACCGTATGTCCCTTAATTATACAAGACAACGGGACAAGGCAGGCTAGCTTAAGCCCTTGCTTGTCCCGTATATTATCGGGATAACATTAAGGAAACACCTCTATGAAGCGTTTCCCTAATGCAATTCCCAATTTAATTATTATCAATACTTCTCATTAACAAGAGTAATTCCGTCAATCTTCTCTGAGAATGATGGAGCTGACTTGTAGTAAGACTCGTGATAATATCCGTCTGATACTGCATCTGTCTCATCATCAGAAGAATCAAAGTCTGCATCCATATCGATAGGTGATGACTCAAGAGTCTTGCCGTCTACTGTAAATGTTGAAGTGTCAAATACATGAAGCTCGCCTGACTTAATCTTCTCCTCAGCCTCTGCGATAGCCTCTGCAGTACCCTCTGCAGCGATCTTGTCGTTAAGCTCTGTAAGAACGATGTCTCCGTCAGCAACACCGTGCTGCATATAATCCTGGTCAACCTTGCCTCCGTTAACGATAGTCTCGATAACATATACGAAGTAGTTGGTCCAGTCAATACGTGAAGAAATGATTGATGACTCCGGAGCTACGTCAATCATGGAAATGTTGTAGCCTACAGAGTATACGCCATTTTCCTGAGCTGTAGTAGCCGGTGTAGTAGCATCAGAGTGCTGTGATATAAGTACTGCACCTCTGTCGATAAGGTCCTGAGCAGTCTGAGCCTCAACAGCAGGATCTCCCCAAGAACCGATAAACTCAACAAGCATGGTAACGCTCGGGCAAACTGACTTAGCACCAAGATAGAAAGCTGTGTAGCCTGATACAACCTCTGAATAGGTGTAAGCGCCTACATAACCCATAACAGCCTGGTCCTCAGTGATGTCGCCGTTAGCAATCATCTCGTTAAGCTTCATACCTGCAGCGATACCTGCAAGATATCTTCCCTCATATATAGACGGGAATGCATTGACAGTGTTCTCAAGAGAATCTGATCTTGAAGCCTCGTTAGTAAGTGAGCAGAATACTGTGTCAGGATAATCAGCTGCTACAGTAAGCATAGCCGGCTCCATACCATATGAATTAAGGATAACTGCTGCGCATCCGGCATCTGCAAGCTCCTCACAGTCAGCTGCAACTGCATCTCCTTCAGGATGATCGTAGGTGTAGATCCACTCAACGTTGATGCCCTTCTTGGCAAGCTCTTCCTTAGCTGCGTCAGCTGCCATATAGAAGTTGCGGTCATAAGCCATGTTATCGTTACCGATACAAACCATTCCAACCTTAACATCGGTAGTCTCGCCTGTTGCCTCTGCTGCCTCTGTTGCCTCAGCTGCCTCGCCTGACTCTGCAGACTCCTCAGCAGCGGTTGTGTCAGCTGTGCTTGATGAACCGCAGGCTGCAAGGCTGAATACCATTGATGCTGCAAGTAAAGTTGCTAATGCTTTCTTCATTAATGTCCTCCCTATGAATCTAATGAAAAAATAAAACACAATTTCTAAATCACAGACGGTATAAATGCCGCAAAAAAGGCTGCAAGCTGTGATACAGTCTGCAAAGTAAAAATTTAGTATTTAACTTAATGCACCAAGCTTTTTTTGTCAAGAATTTGTGATATTTTCCTGAACGAATTTTCTGCACTTATTGCAATGCGGGACAATTACTGATGCATAATTAGATGAAGACAGAAATGGTGCAGGTTATGAGGCAGCTGCGACCTTGTTATCGCCGCAACACTTCATTTTCTCTTTTCCTTGAGTGTTGCGGTGTAACATTTGGCAGATGTCCATACACCTGCACCTAATACTTTTAATCACTTTTAGCATCTCTGCGCTTCATTATCTCAGTAAGAAGCACATGCGCAACCTCATCCTTGTTCATTATAGGAAGTGTGTCTGCGCCATTCTTGGTTATAATAGTAACAATATTAGTGTCTACCGCAAAGCCTGCGCCCGGCTGCTTCAGGTTATTGGCCACTATCATATCGAGGTTTTTCTTGGCAAGCTTTGCTGTTGAATTCTCGAGCATGTTCTCTGTCTCCATGCTGAAGCCGCAAAGGAAGAGCCCAGGATGTCTGTTCTTGCCGCAGTACGATATGATGTCTTCAGTGCGTTCTAACTCTATACTCATATCACCGTCTTTTTTCTTAATCTTATTGTCGGCAACATGAGTCGGCTTATAATCTGCAACAGCGGCAGCCTTAATGATGATATCTGTATCATCCAGCACCTTCTTGAACTCCTCAAACATCTCGTGAGTTGAGGTGATGCTGACATTCTTAACAAACGGAACCGGGGTCAATGCAGTTTGTCCTGATATAAGCGTAACCTCAGCACCTCTGAGCATTGCATCTCTTGCTATCGCATAGCCCATCTTACCGGAGCTCTTATTGCTAAGATATCTTACAGGATCTAATGCCTCCCTTGTAGGGCCTGCACTTACTGCAAGCTTGATGCCCTTCATATCCTTCTCATAGGCTATCTCACGGCAAATCCAGTCGCAGATAATCTCAGGCTCCGGCATCTTGCCGCTTCCGGTATCACCGCAGGCTAAGTATCCGTCTGCTGACGGAATAATCTCAAAGCCGTATCTCTTGAGTGCTGCTATATTATCCTGAGTAATAGGATTCTCAAGCATAGCAGTATTCATGGCAGGTGCGACAAGCTTCTTGCACTTTGCTGCAAGCACTACCGTTGTGAGCATATCGTCTGCTATGCCGTGTGCAAGCTTCGCGATAACATTTGCAGTAGCAGGAGCTATGACTATAAGATCAGCTGCCTTTGCCAGCGAAATGTGATGCACATCAAACTTAAAATTACGATCAAAGGTATCAACCGTGCATTTATTGTTGGTAAGCGTCTCGAAGGTAAGCGGAGTAATGAACTTAGCCGCATTTTCCGTCATAACAACATGCACATCTGCTCCTGCCTTATGTAAGGCTGATGCAACGTTAGCTATCTTATAGGCTGCGATACCACCGGTAACGCCAAGCACCACGCATTTTCCCTGTAAATTTTCCATGTATTTATCTTCCCGTTCTTAAAAGTAAACAACCATACCTACGTATTCGTAGGTATCACATATAAGAAAAAGCACACAGAGCTGCAACTATAAACATTGCAGCCCCATGTGCTTATATCAATCTAACAAGTCAGCCTTCAATCGCTGCCTTAAGAGCATCAACCTTGTCAAGCTTCTCCCAAGTGAAGTCTGCGTCATTTCTGCCGAAATGTCCGTAGGCTGCAGTCTTACGATATATAGGTCTCTTTAAGTCGAGGTCCTTGATAATTGAGTAAGGTCTTAAGTCAAATACCTTAGCGACAGCATCCTCAATCTGATTGTTGGTATACTTGCCTGTGCCAAAGGTATCAACCATGATTGATACAGGCTTAGCTACACCGATTGCATAAGCCGCCTGAATCTCGCACTTATCGGCAAAACCTGCTGCAACGACATTTTTAGCAATATGTCTTAACGCATAGGCTGCTGAACGGTCAACCTTGCTCGGATCCTTTCCTGAAAATGCTCCGCCGCCGTGTCTTGCAGCTCCGCCGTAGGTATCAACTATAATCTTACGTCCTGTAAGGCCTGTATCTCCCTCAGGACCGCCGATAACGAAACGACCTGTAGGATTAATGAAGAACTTGGTATCATCATCAATAAGCTCTGCAGGGATTATCTCCTTGATAACAGACTCAATCATATCCTTGCGAAGCACATCGAGGCTGATGTCTGCAGAATGCTGAGTCGAAAGCACAACTGCATCAATACGTGCCGGCTTGTCATCAATATACTCAACAGTTACCTGAGTCTTGCCGTCAGGTCTTAAGTAATCAAAGGTACCGTTCTTCCTAACCTCAGTAAGACGCATTGCAAGCTTATGTGCAAGAGTTGTTGCAAGCGGCATAAGCTCAGCGGTCTCGTTGCAGGCATATCCAAACATGATGCCCTGATCTCCTGCACCGATAAGGTTGGCCTTATCAGTCTCGCCCTCCTTGTACTCTAACGCCTCGTTAACGCCCATGGCGATATCCGGTGACTGCTCGTGTATAGCTGACATAACGCCTATTGAGTTGCCGTTAAAGCCCATGTCATCTCTATTGTAGCCAATCTCATTAACAACATTTCTTGCTATGCTCTGTACATCAACATAAGCAGATGTACTAATCTCTCCCATGCATATAACCGTGCCTGTTGTTGTAAATGTCTCACAAGCCACGTGTGCATCAGGGTCCTTGCTGATAATAGCGTCAAGGATAGCATCTGAAATCTGGTCGCAGACCTTGTCCGGATGTCCCTCTGTAACTGACTCTGAAGTAAAAAATCTCTTATTCATGCAAACTCCTTGGTAAACAAACATGCCTACGTGTTCGTAGGCACCACATATAACAAAAACCCGAGGTGCTTAACCTCGGGCAAACATAATCATTATGAAACCCATCAGTCAAGCTTTAGCACCTTACTCTGGATTGAGCGGTTGCTGTGCGGTCAACGAGCTTGTCTCTCGCGCACTCTCTATAGGTATTGATGTTGTAACAGGGGTACTAGGACTCGAACCCAGATTGACGGTTTTGGAGACCGGTATCCTACCATTGGATGATGCCCCTATCTGCAGTCGAAATTGTCTCTCCTCGACAGCTATTACATACTAACATTAAATCAGCAAATATGCAAGCATTTTTTTTTAAAACAGCCCGAGGCCTTTAAGCCCCGAGCTGTCTCAATTTTCGTTTGTGCAATTACTTTTCAGCAGCTGCTGTATTAACATTTTCAGAATTATGAGTGCTGCCTGTATAGCTTCTTGTTGAGTTAATAACTATAGTGAGACCAAGCACCATCAGCAATATAGCGATTATAAGCTGAAGTCCGTTAGCGATAAATACGCTGCCCCAGGTAGCCTCACCTGCAGGAATTGCAAAGGTTGCTGCACTCTGGATAGCCTTAACCATTGCAACTGCACGCTGCACAAGTGCTGTAAATGTTACACAGATCATGATGATAAGTGGCGGGAATATCATCTTGTTGCTGCGTCCTGTAACCTTAAGGAATACGCAAAGTGTAATAAGTACAAGTGCGCTTAAGAGCTGGTTAGCAGCTCCGAACAGCGGCCAGATGTTGGCATAACCAATCTGAGTAAGGATGTAGCCAAGTACAAGTGTGATGATGGTTGAGAACCAAGTGTTGCACATAAACTTTCTCCAGCCCTCAGCGTGCTCCATATCATCTACACTGAAGAACTCCTGGAAGCTCATACGTGCTATACGTGATACTGCATCAAGTGTAGTAAGCGCAAGAGCAGATACACACATAGTCATAAATACTGTAGCTACATGCTGAGAGATACCAAACATTGAGATGAAGCCTGCAACTCCGCGGCTGAATATCTGGAACGGAGTACCTGATGCAGGTGTTCCGTCTGCAGCTGCTGCAGCACCGGCTACGCAAAGTGCAAGAACAGCAAGTAAGCTCTCGAGTGACATTGCACCGTAACCAACCTTGAGCATATCCTTCTCATTCTCAACTGTCTTAGATGAGGTTCCTGAAGAAACAAGGCTGTGGAAGCCTGATACAGCTCCGCAGGCAACTGTAACAAACAGAATAGGGAACATAGTTCCAAGGCTGTCATTCTTAAAGCCTGTAAATACCGGCAGATTCATAGTCGGATGAGCAACAAAAAGTCCTATAAATGCTGCTGCAATCATAGCAACAAACATGTAGGTAGACATAAAGTCTCTCGGCTGCTTAAGTATCCATATCGGAATAATAGCTGTAACAAAGATGTATGCAAATGTGATATAAGCCCACATCTTCTTGTCTAAGATAATCGGGAACTGCATTCCTACAATGAAGCTAAGTACGATAAATACTATAGCAAGAGCAGCCTCTGCGGCACCGCCGAACTTATACTTATGATGAAGCAGTCCGAATATAACAGCGAATACCATGAACATGATTGAAACAGTTCCGGCAGTACCGTTTGTTGCAGCTGCCTCAGCAAGCTGAGTAACACCGTCAACAGTAGTATAAGCATTGAAGGTTCCTGCAACCATGTCTGCAAATGCTGCTATAACTATGCAGCAGAACAGCCAGCTGAAAAGCAGGAAGAGCTTACGTCCTGTCTTACCGATGTACTTCTCGATAAGAAGACCCATTGACTTACCGTCATTCTTAACACTGGCATAAAGTGCGCCAAAGTCAGTAACAGCTCCGAAGAATACTCCTCCGATAAGGATCCAGAGCAGTACCGGCAGCCATCCGAAGGCAGCGGCCTGAATTGCACCTGTTACAGGGCCTGCACCCGCAATACAAGAAAACTGATGAGCAAAAACAGTCCATCCGTCTGTAGGAACATAGTCCTTGCCGTCCTCAAGACGAACAGCCGGAGTCTTGGCCTTAGGATCGATGCCCCACTTATTTGCGAGCCAACGACCATAACCTGCGTATGCACAAACCAGGCATACTGCTGCAATTAAAACAATTACAACTGTGTTCATAATAGATAACCCCTAATAAAATAAAAATACTTAAAATGTTTTGTACATTGTGCACTGTTCTACTCCTCATTTTTGTGCATGTCAACCAAAAAAGGAGCTTTTAAGCTCCTTGTACTGATTTTAATCCAATTAGGTATTGTTTTGATACCTTTAGGGTATCGTATTGTGGCAAATATACAAAAATGGATTACCCAAATAAGGTTCCCAATATACCATAGGATACAACGCACATTATTACAGATGCCATGAGGACTCCAAGTATGCATGCTAAAAACGCCTTCTTAAACGGCATATGCAGCAAAGCTGCAACAAGACTGCCTGTCCATGCACCAGTTCCCGGTAAAGGTATACCTATAAAGAGCACAAGCCCCCAGAAGCCGTATTTAACTATCTGATCCTTGTTCTTATCCGCCTTATTTTTAAGCCATGTTGCAAGGCCTGATGTCGGTCCGAAGGATTCCATCCATGCTATTATTTTCTCAATAAGTAAGAGCACTACAGGTATTGGAAGCAGATTGCCTATAATGCATATCGGAACTGCCTTAATCATCGGCACATTTAGAAAAGCCGGGGATGCTGCAAGCAGTCCTCCTCTAAGCTCTAATATCGGAAATAACGATATGATAAAGCATATCACCTCTCCGCTAAGTGTTCCTGATAAGCTGTTTGTAAAGAAAGCTACTAAATTATCAACCATACTATATTCTCCGATTGCCGACTTTAGTTTACGGCTTAATTTCTATGTTTTAACTAAAGTTTCAAGCATATTTCAGCTAAGATTTGCCTGAAGCATGAACGCAAAGCATGAGCGCAAAGCATGAGTGCAAAGCATGAGTGCAAAGCATTAATGCCTAACCTCAAGCTTTTTCGCCAAGAAAAACCTGGCATATGCCAAACCAGCTCACTAGCATCACAGCACTGCAAACAGCTCACTGATAAACTTTACTCCAACAAGCTCCGCCTGAAGCGCTTTTATATCCTTGCCTGACTTCTTAAGGCCATTAAGATTGATATCCGGCATAATAATACGCCTAAATCCTAGCTTTGCCGCCTCTCTTACTCGGTCATAGGCCTGAGGCACTGCTCTTACCTCACCTGAAAGTCCAACCTCGCCGAATATAACAGTGTCTCCCGGTATGACCTTATTTTTGAAGGCTGAGATAAGCGCAGCACATACTGCAAGGTCAACTGAGGGCTGAGTAACTCTCATGCCGCCTGCTATATTGACATAAGCATCCATATTGCTTAGATTAAGTCCTGCTCGCTTAGAAAGCACCGCTATCAGCATAGACAGCCTGTTATAATCCATGCCGTTCGCCTGACGCCTTGCGAGATTAAACTGAGTCTCTGCTACAAGTCCCTGCACTTCTAGGAGCATCGCTCTGCTGCCCTCTGACAGACAGGTAACTGCGGCTCCTGTAGCATTTACCGGACGGCCCTCAAGCAGATACTCCGAAGGATTCCGAACTTCCTTAAGGCCCTCCTCGCTCATCTCGAACACTCCGACCTCATTGGTTGCACCAAAACGGTTCTTGGCACTGCGAAGCAAGCGATAGCCGAACTGATCACCGGATTCAAAGTATATGACTGTATCAACTATATGCTCAAGCACGCGCGGACCGGCAACTGTGCCCTCCTTGGTAACATGTCCAACAAGAAAGGTCGCAATGTTGTTTGCCTTAGCGCATATCATCATGCGCTGTGTGCATTCTCTGACCTGAGTGACACTTCCGGGAACCGATTGTGCATCCTCTGTATGCATAGTCTGCACCGAGTCAATAATGCACAGATCCGGATGCTCCGCCTCAAGCATCTCTATTATGCTGTCTATATCGGTTTCTGCGGCAAATCTCAGTTCGTCTGATATCTCGCCCACACGGTCTGCTCTAAGCTTAATCTGCCTTAAGCTTTCCTCACCTGATATGTAAATAACACTCTTGCCCAAGGCTGCAACATTTGCCGCAGCCTGAAGAAGCAAGGTAGATTTGCCTATGCCGGGATCGCCTCCGATAAGCACCAGGCTTCCCGGCACTATGCCGCCTCCAAGCACACGCTCAAACTCCTCAAAGCCAGTGGCAATGCGTTCCTCTGCATCAGCACTAATATTGCTGATAGGTACAGGCTTTATGCTTCGTCTGCCCGTTCCACCTGCAGCAGCCTTAGAGGCTGATACGTTTTTAATTATAGGTTCTTCGGAAAATGTTCCCCAACTCTTGCATGACGGACACTGCCCGAGCCATTTCTTAGACTCATATCCGCAATTATTGCAGAAAAACACAGACTCCTGCTTTGTCTTAGCTGCCACTATTATTACCCTTTACCTGCTTTATTTGCTTTGCTTGGTTTGCTTAGCTCACTCAAACTACGGTCAGTCCTTAGCCTTAAGCATTATTACCTTTGCTTGTTTTTGGGCTCTTATCACTGTCCATGCTCTTATCCTTACCCTTGGTATTGACTCTGCCTGTGATTGACAGCTCCTCTCCCTTACGGTCAACTCTTACGCTGTAGCCTGATTTAATCTTGCCCTCTAATATCTCATCGGCAAGGCTGTCCTCAATATACTTCTGTATAGTGCGTCTCAAGGGTCTTGCTCCGAATTTCTCGTCGAAGCCCTTATCGATAAGAAATTCCTTAGCTGCCTCTGTAACGCTTAGCTTGATATCCTTTTCTTCCTTGAGACGCTCCTTTATCTCGCTAAGCATAATGTCTGTGATATTGACAATATTATCCTTAGTGAGCGGTCTGAATACTATAATCTCATCAAGACGATTGAGGAATTCAGGCTTAAAGGAACGATTAACCTCGTCCATAACCCTTGCTCTCATACCCTGATAATTTCGCTCAGGGTCTATGCCTGAAGCAAAGCCCATGACCTTAGGCGCTATAATACTCTCTGCACCCGCATTGGAGGTCATGATTATGATAGTATTCTTAAAATCAACCTTGCGTCCCTGCGAATCGGTGATGTGACCGTCATCAAGCACCTGCAGCAATATGTTAAATACGTCCGGATGTGCCTTCTCAATCTCATCAAAAAGCACTACCGAATACGGATTGCGGCGAACCTTCTCAGAGAGCTGTCCTCCCTCCTCAAAGCCGACATATCCCGGAGGTGAGCCTACCAGCTTTGAGACGCTGTGCTTCTCCATATATTCAGACATATCTACTCTTACAAGTGAATCCTCACTTCCGAATACTGCCTCTGCGAGTGCCTTGCTAAGCTCAGTCTTACCTACACCGGTAGGTCCAAGGAACAGGAAGCTTCCTATAGGTCTCTTAGGATTACGTATGCCCGCACTTCCACGCTTAATAGCCTTGGCAATTGCCTCAACAGCTTCATTCTGAGAGACTATACGCTTGTGCAGGGTTTTATCAAGGAAGCGTATGCGCATAGCCTCACGCTCCGTAAGCTTCTTAACAGGTATCTTAGTCCATGCACTTACCACATCGGCTACGGTCTCTACTGTAACCTCCGGCTTATGCTCCTGCTTTTTAGCCTCCCACTTGGCAATCAGATTAGCAAGATGCTTTTCAGTCTTCTTTTGTTCCTGATTTAACTTCCTTGCCTTATCTATATCATCATCAATAATGGCATTTTCAAGATCAGTCTCAAGCTCTCTAAGCTTATCCCTTGCTGTCTTAATTGATGCAGGCTCGGTAACTCCTGTAAGTCTGAGTCTTGATGCTGACTCATCTATCAAATCGATAGCCTTGTCCGGAAGCATTCTGTCATTGATATAGCGTTCACTAAGCTTAACCGCAGCTTCAACTGCCTCGTCTGAGATAACAACATTATGATGCTCCTCATACTTATGTCTGATACCTTTAAGTATCTCTATAGCTTCAGTCTCTGACGGCTGTTCAACCGTAACAGGCTGAAAACGCCTCTCAAGAGCAGCATCCTTTTCTATGTGCTTGCGATACTCATCGATGGTTGTAGCTCCTATAATCTGAAGCTCACCACGGCTAAGTGAAGGCTTAAGTATATTGGCTGCGTCAAGTGTGCCCTCGGCACTTCCGGCACCTATGATAGTGTGAAGCTCATCTATAAAGAGCAGCACATCGCCGGACTCCTGTGCCTCACTGATAATACGCTTAATGCGTTCCTCAAACTCTCCTCTGTATTTGGAGCCTGCGACCATGCCGCCTATATCGAGAGAAACAAGTCTCTTACCGCTTATCGAATCCGGCACCTTATTGCTCACAAGGAGTTGCGCCAAGCCCTCTACTATCGCAGTCTTGCCGACTCCCGGCTCTCCTATAAGACAAGGATTGTTCTTGGTACGTCTTGATAATATCTGTATAACTCTGTCAATCTCAGACTTACGTCCTATAACAGGATCAAGCCTGCCGTTATAAGCCTTCATTGTAAGATCTGTGGAATACTTATCAAGTGTAGGTGTCGTTGAAGCTTTAGCCTGAACGCCATTTATAGCATCCCTAATCTCCGGCAGATCCTCACCTATAATATTAAGCACATCATTATAGAGGCGCTGTATATTAACCCCTAAGGTATTAAGTATCCTTGTAGCAACACAGTCCTGGGTCTTAAGCATAGCGATAAGTATATGCTCTGTGCCTATGCTGCTGCTCTCAAGTCTCTCTGCCTCCTCAAGGCTCTGTGTCAATACCGCATCCGCTGCAGGGGTATAGGTGCCCTTCTCGGCTGCCTTAACCTTAGAGCTGTCAGTTACAAACTGACTGATAAGGGACTTGACGCTTGCAAGCTCAACATGTGCATTTTTGAGTGCCTTGGCTGCAACTCCGTTCCCCTCTTCAATAAGTCCGCACAATATATGCTCAGAGCCCACAAAATTATGCTTTAAC
Organism: Acutalibacteraceae bacterium; assembly: GCA_963595005.1. Lineage (GTDB taxonomy): Bacteria > Bacillota > Clostridia > Lachnospirales > Lachnospiraceae > Avilachnospira. Next base: position 19,757 of record CAVBGP010000017.1, read on the forward strand.
TCCTCAGCCGTGCCCTTAGCAAGCTTAAGTGCTCTCTCGGCACTAAATGTGTAATCTAGCATCTAAAAAATCTCCGTTTATTATACAACATTTGGGGTCAGGCTTTTTGTGCTCTGACCCCTCTGTATGTTAATCATATAATCTGTATCTAAATGTATACAGCTGCATCAATTCCTATCGGAAGCATCTGTTGCTTCTGTAAATGAAGCCTCAGCCTGTGCTGCGTCGGAAGCAAATCTGCCTGCGCCGCTTTGCATATCTGCACCGCCATGAATATATGTATCAGCCTCGCTCTGCACATCAGCACCATACTGCATATCAGTATCAGCGTTGTTCTGCACATCTGCATTAAACTGTGCATCTGCACTATAGCTTACAGCATCCGCCTTGCTGCTTACTGCATCAGGTGTATCGATATCAGCTATCTCCTCATCCTCAATACGAACAGCCTTGATAACTCTGCGAGGCTTGCGCTTGCGCTCCGGTCTCTTTATAACCTGAGTCTCATCTGCTGCATTCTGCTCTGCAGCTTCAACTGAACCGGCACTAAAGTCATGTCTAAGGAGATCCTTAGCCTCATCAGAATCAGCAGCTGCTGCACTGCTCTGATAAGCTCCGCTTGAAAATGCCGCTCTGTTAATGCCGTCTGATGCTGCACCCTCTGCAGCATCTGCATTATCAGCTTCACCTGCGCCGGTACCACGGCTTGATGCGTCTAATCCTGACTCAGCATCGGTTCTGACATCAGCCTCTGCTCCATCTCCCTTAATACGGTCGAGGGATCTTCTTCTGTAGGCACGCTGTACCTTCTCATTGGTCTTGTATCTGATAGACATATATACGCTCATCATAACTGCTGCAAATGCAATCACAGCAAGCGCAACCATGATGATAAGTCTGGTCTCTGCGCTTCTCTTTGCCGAGCTTAACTGATCCTGAAGCTCTGTATACTCTGCACTGCTTACAGAGCCTGCAGCAAGCGGATCTACAAAGTATCTCTGGATAGTCTTCTCATTCATGTCATAGCGATAGAAGCCAATGTTGCCGTAGCTGTCCTGACTGTCTCCTGTCTTAGAGGAATCAGCTGTCATACCATATACTACACAATACTCAGGCTCCTCGGATGCGCCCCATACCCATCCCTGAACCTTCTGTCCGTCAATGGTTATAGTGCCTTCCTTAAGTCCGTCAGGTACAGTTACATCCTCAGGCGGATTCATAACTATGATAGTCTTGCCCTTAGATGAAAGCTTGATGCCTTCAACATTTACCGCTGAAGAATCAGCTGTCTCAGGGCCGCCCTCTACCTTGTTGACATGTATAGTATAGCTTGTGCTTGAAGAACCGTCAGCAGAGCTTATAGTAACGACTACGTCTGAAGCTCCCTCAGGAAGCTCTCCGTCATAGCTCTTCTGTATGCTTACATTAGCTGAGCCTTCAGCGCCTATGGCATTGACAGTAATATCGCTTACACCAAGACCTACAGTCAGATTATACTCTGCCACATCAGCCGAAAATGCCGGATCCAAGGTTCCCGGATAAACCTCAAGTGAGCTAAGTGAGGTATCCTGAGATGAACCTGAGCCCGCACCTACAGTGACCGTAGAGCTTCCAAGATGTGTAAACTCTATCGGCTGATCATCCGAATCATATACCTCATAGCTGTCTATACCTATGCCAAAGCTTCCTGCCTGTGAGGTCTTGAACTTGAGGTTATACTCAAGCTGAGCTGTTCCTGCTCCGTTAGTTGTGCCGTGTACTCTTACTGCACCTGCACCGCCGTCAGCATCCGTACCAGATACAAACTCCAGTCCGCTGGGATAAGTCAGCACAATGTTGGCACTATCCAACGCAGTGCCCTCATCGGCTGTTACCTTCATGGTGACATTGACCTCATCACCGGCATTGACCTGCGGATCCGAGAAGCTTATCGTCCCTTCAGCTGCCATTGCTGTAAATGAAGCCCATGCGCACAGCATCGCGGCTGCCAAACTTACCTTAAATATCTTCATCTGTTAACTTCCTGTCCTTAAATTAAAACATATCAGCCTGCCGGCCCTGCACCGATAATAACTCCGTCTGCCGTAACACTGGTAGTGCTCTCAGTTGTCTGAGTTCCAGAAACCGTGGCTGAAGCTGTTGAGCCCGGTCCTATAACGGACGAAGAGCCTGTTGCTCCCGGTCCTGTCGTTGTGCCGGAAATAATTGCTCCCGGTCCGTTTGTTACAGTCGAAGACGCAGTGCTGTCTGTTGTATCCGTTGCTGTGATATTATCACGTCTCGTTATACTAAGCTTATATGTCCTCTCACTGCCATTTGCAGCCTTGACAACAACATTTACATCATTGTTGCCTACATTAAGTGCGACATTGCCGGCACCTGTAACAGCTGCACCCGAATCTATTGTGACTGCATTGATATTAACATTAGCAGAGCTGCCGTCAACAATCAAAGTATAGCTCTCTGTGTCCATATTAAAGGTCGGAGTGATTACATATCCGTCTACAGACAGAGATTTAAGCTTATTGTTAGGATTACCGTCTCCGCTCGGAAGCGTTGTAGATTCAGGCATGTTCTCATATACCGGAATCTTAAAGGTGAGCGTGGTCTGCTTCATATCACTTGTATAAGCATTAGAAACCTTAGCTCCCTCAGATGCAGCCGCAATTACATGTGTCATAAACTGATGATTGTACTTGTTGCTGCCCTGTACGTTGAACTTCTTAAGATAGAAGGTATCCTGTCCGTTGTTGACATAATTAGCGCCATACATCTTGGCACCGCCTATAATGGCCTTCTCTATAGTATTCCATGGGCGGTCACCGGTTCCGCTCTCAGACGCATACTTAAGTCCTGCCTGAACCGCAGTTAAGCCGTCATGTGCATAGGCACCGGTATTGAAGAAATTATAATAGCCTGGATAGGTGCTGTTCGTACCGGATATAAGGTCACTCGTACCCTTGCCCTGCTCCTGAAGTATAGCTGCTGCCAGTACATACGGACTTACGCCTGATTCTGAAGCAGCCTTCATGATGATATCAACATAAGGAACCTTCTTAAGCTGCGGAGCCGCAGAAGGTGTGCTGCTTGAGCTTACGCTTTTAGTCTGAATGTTGCCGTTATCATCTATCCACTTACCATCTGCATCAACCTTATAGCCATCAACCACTGTTGATACAGCAAGTGAACCGTCACTATAGAAATAATAGCACTCTGCTATGCCGTCATTGTTGCCGTCAAGCCAGTTCCAGCCGTTATTAAGGTTGCCGCCGCTTGAAGCATCATAATATACCCACTTGCCTGCAGCATCCGTCTGCCAGTTAGCGTACGCAGTAATATTGCCTGCAAGCTCTCCCAATGCAGCAAAGCCTGAGCTAAGCTTATTGTCTGCAGTAACTCCGGGCGCAGTTATAACAGCTGATGAGCTTGTGCTGCTCGAGCTGCTTGTGCTGCCCGGTCCCAAGGTGGTGCCAGGGCCTATAACATTAGTTGAAGTACTGCTGCTTCCTCCCGGACCTGCCGCAGTTGAGCTTGAACTTGTAGACACTGTGGAGCTTCCAGTACCACCGGAAAGGTTTGCCACACTTCCTTCTATAACAGTTCCGCCCTCTATCACACTGCCCTCTATAGGCACTATAGCGTCTCCTTCGAGGAAGGTTCCGGCAACAAGCTTCTCAAGTCCTGCCTTAGTCTGCTTAGATGCATCATAGGTCTGAACCTCAAACTGGAATATATAAGGGTCGCTTAAGAAATTACGCGGATCCATATAATACTCAATCAGAGACTTAGATGACTGTACCCAGGTCGCTCCGTCAAAGCCCGGCCAATAGTTATTTGCCCAGTCAAATGCACCTGTCTCTATTGATTTCCATGAGGATATAGATGTACTTGCTACGAGATTACGTCCTATCTTGGACTCCTCTGTGATAACAGTATTCCAGTCAAGTCCTGTCTTCTGTGCTGTAAATGTCCAGTTAGGATACTTCTGATGCAGTCCGCGCAGTCCGTTCTTGTAGCTCTCCGGAAAGCCCTGTGCACTAAGCTGCTGCTCAAAGGCAGCATCCGAAGCTGCATACACTTGAGTCACTGCAACATAGTCATATCTTGCGTAGCCGCTTCCGCCATTCCAGCTTATGCTGTACCAGGTATAACCGTCTGAGCCCTTAGTCTCGCCGGTAACGGTTACTGCCGTGCCTGCCGTAAGCGTCGCAACCTTACTGTTGGATGTACCCGGACCTGAGCGCACATTAACCCTGTCAGTATTAATAACCGCTGACCTGCTGTCTGCATAGCTTATCAGGGTCAATTGAGAACTGCCGGCAAACTCCGGCACCGCAATCAGCCCTGTGCACAGACTTAAGGAAAGCATAAGAGCAAGCGCCTTCTTTGTTCCTTTATAAAT
>CAVBGP010000018.1:0-24154 GCA_963595005.1 Acutalibacteraceae bacterium
CTACACCGTTCTCACCGAACATAACCTCCTTGGAGATAGCACCTGTCGGCACCATAACCATAACTATGTCACACTCTGCGCCAAGCTCGGCATAGGTGCAGTTATGTGCTCCGAGTCCTACAAATTCCTTGACAACATTTTCCTCAAGGGCATTAACGCTAAGCTCAAAGCCTGCCTTTAATATATGCTTGCACATGGGATTGCCCATTATGCCTAATCCTACAAATCCGACTCTCATCTTCCGGTCCTTCCTTCTTACTCCAAAAGTGTTGCCAAGAGTGCTTAAAGCGCGAAGCAATCCGTCACTTTTATACTATGTGGTGCCTACTAATACCCAGGCAACACTACCTGGATGTTTACAGGCATCACATATAATTTGACAGCCTCAATCTCCAAAGGCTGCATTATAAACCATTATAACATCCTGATTGCTAACTTCAATCAGATTAGACTGCATGCAGGTATCATGCATAGCAAGTGCTGCAAGCTCCTTAAAATCTTCCGGCTTAACGCCTTCTAGCTCGGAGAGTTTTGAAGGTATACCTATATATCCGTTTAAAGCAGCAATCTTATCTATGACCTCTTCGGCGGTCTGTAAACCCATGGCTCCTGCCACAGTCGCAAATCTGTCCTCAAAGGCCATGCGTCCTATATCAAAACGCAATACATAAGGCAGCAAAACTGCATTACAGACTCCATGCGGAAGATTATAATGACCTCCGAGTGCATGTGCCATCGCATGTACCATACCAAGTCCTGCATTGCTGAATGCCATGCCGGCTACATTTTCAGCATAAGCCATCATGGTTCTTGCGTGCTCATCCGCACCATTTAGTACAGCTCTCGGAAGGTTATTGATTATGGTATCTATAGCCCATACCGCATCCTTGTCGGTTATAGGTGTTGCTCCCTTGGAAAATATCGCTTCTATGGCATGTGTCAATGCATCCATGCCTGTCGCTGCAGTAAGCTTTGGCGGCATGGAGCTCATGAAATCAATGTCATTTACTGCGATGGAGACCATGCAGTTGATATCCTCCATCGCCATCTTGGTTTTTCTCACAGGATCTGTTACTACATAGTAGTTTGTGCATTCACTGCCTGAGCCTGCAGTGGTGTTGACAGCCACAAGCGGAAGACCTGCATGTATAGATTTATTGACCCCCTCATACTGCTCGACTCTTCCGCCGTTAGCCATAACTATGCTGACCGCCTTGGCTGTATCTATGGCAGAGCCTCCTCCTAAGGCAATCAGCACACCTGCATCTATAGCTCTCGCTGCAGCCAGGCATTCATTAACCGTCAAAACCGTAGGATTGGGCTTGACATTGTAATACACTGCATACTCAATCCCTGCATCCGACAGTACTCTTGCCACCTTATCTGCAAGTCCGCTTTGATATAAGCCTCGGTCGGTTATAAGCAGTGCGCGTCTTATACCTGTTTTCTTGAGCTCAGGTCCTAAGAGCTTAACTGCTCCCTTTCCGAAAAATGTTGTTTTTACTGCGTTTATGCGCTCCGGCATAATCTGTTTGCCTCCGCTTTACTTAACCATGCCGCATACTATCTGGATTGGATCCCAGATAGAGCTCTCGGCTGAGGAGAAGCAGAAATCAACTCCTGCCAATGCCTTGGCACTCATGCCTGCAGTTATAGCAACTGCTATAGCATTGATACGGGTTGAAACATTTTTGCCGCCCCAGGCCTGTGCCCCCAGTACGCGATAGGTTCCTGCATCGTATATGAGCTTAATGGTTATCTGCTGCGGATTAGGGCATATACCCGGTCTGTCTGAACCGGTTGCTGTCACGCTCTTAACTCTAAGCCCTGCCTTTTTGGCTGCATCCTCCGAAAGTCCGGTGCGGGCAATCTCTGTATTGCCTACTCTTATGCTCTCTGTATGCAGACTTCCGCCCCTGCTTACCGCACAGTTTCCGACTGCATATACATTAGCCACACTGGTCGCAAGCTCGTCATCAACCAATACAGCACCATCCTTGGTAAGCTCAGCTCCTATGCTTCTTAGAAGCTCGGTATTTGGAACCGGATTATCTGTGCAAATGCAGAGGTCACAAGGATATGTACCTCTGTCAGTCTGAACCTGTTCAACATAGGTTTTGCCCGGAAAAGCTCTGATAGTTTCGCCTAAATTTAAGCTTACACCCTCAAGCTCCAGCTGACGCTGAATCATTTTGCTTACATCCGAATCAAATCCCGGTAAAAGCTGTTTGGACTTATCTATAATGCGAACTCTGCGTCCCATCTTGAGGAAGGCCTTAGCAATCTCAAGACCTGACCAGGATGCACCTGATATAACAATATCGCTTACATAAGGTGTCTTGGTAAATTCCTTTAAGAATACAAGCTCCTCAACATTTTTAAGTGTATGAACGCCAAGCCGCTCTGCTCCGCACACATTTGCAATGTTATCTGTTGAACCGGTTGATACAACCAGCTTGTCATAGCGATCCTGAAAGCTTCTGCCGGTGCTTAAATCTGCTACAGTTACGGTCTTGCCAACCGGGTCTATAGCTCTTACCTCATGCTGCAGGCAAGCCTTAATGCCCTGCTTTGCAAGCTCAGCCTCCTTGCCCTGTATGGCCTTATTAAGCTCTTCAAGACTCTCTCCGAGATAATGCGGCAGTCCGTTAACTCCGCAGCTGTAGAATGCACCGCGTTCGTACACGGTTATCTGTGCCCCATTAGAGCCTGCGGCAAGTCTCGATGCAGCCGAGACTCCGGCTGCTATACTGCCTATTACTATAATTTTCATCTTATAGCCTCTCTATATGTTTGATTTATTCCATAGCGGGAGGATTATCAACAATACCCACTACAAGGGCGTCGATAGGAGCCGCATAATCCAATCCGTACTGCGTGGTCTGATCTGTAGTAACAAGCACAAGCTCACCTACACCGGCGCCTATAATATCTGCCGCAACGAACATATCTCTCTTGGAGCCGCCTGCCGGCTGTACCATAAGAAACTTAAGTCCCTTAAGATTGTCCATCTTGCGTGTAGAATATACTGTTCCTCTGACAGTACCTAATATCATATCTTAGCACCTCTCTCATTCCTTGCCCAATATAGTGACATACTGTCCCTGCTTAAGCTGAAAAGCATTGCCGTCATCCGTATCGATATGCATATCAAGCCTATGCTTTTCACCTGCGCGTACCAGCACATGCTGCATAATTCCAGGCTTAATACCGTCTATCTGCACGCTTACATGATCGCCGTCAGCTACTCCAAAGCGTGCCGCATCATCGGGTGACATATGTATATGCCGGTCAGCTATTATAACTCCCTTAGGCACATCTATCTCTCCCATCGGACCTCTAAGCTTCACACCGGGTGTGCCCTCGAGGTCTCCGCTGTCTCTCACCGGTGCAGTTATGCCTATAGTGCGGCAGTCTGTCTGTGAGAGCTCAATCTGGGTTTCGCTGCGCTCCGGTCCCAAGATACGTACCTTGGTAAGATAGCCCTTGGGACCTATAATATCGAGTGTTTCTTCACATGCGAACTGTCCGGGCTGGCTCAAGCTTTTTTTAGGCGTAAGCTGATAATTGCGGCCGAACAGCCAGTCTACATTGCTTCTGGTCAGATGTATATGTCTTACGGATATTCCTACAGGAACCTGATTACCACGTGATTGGAGCTCCTTAACGACAGCCTGTGTAACTAGCTCAATAAGCTGCTGCTCACTTATTCCCTGATAATTCAAGTCTGATTACTCCTTTTCTTTAAGATTAAGGCTCCGCAATCAAAGCTCCGGCATAACCTCTGATACACTTGTATGAGGACGAGGAATTACGTGTGCACTTACAATCTCACCTATACGTGATGCTGCATTATTTCCAGCCTCAACTGCTGCCTTAACAGCTCCTACATCGCCCTGTACAAATACTGTAACAAGACCTGCTCCGATACGCTCCTGACCTACAAGTGTAACATCTGCAGACTTAAGCATAGCATCAGCTGCTTCGATATTAGCTGTAAGACCGTTAGTCTCTATCATGCCAAGTGCTGATACCAGCGGAACCTGTGAGCCCGGCTCTGCGCTTGATGAGCCTACTGCCGGTCCCTTAGGAGGCAGAATCTTCTCGATGTCTGCATGCGGACGTGCAATAACATTAGAGCAAACAAGCTCTCCTACTCTTGATGCTGCTGCCTCTCCGGCCTCAACTGCTGACTTAACTGCGCCAACCTCACCTGTAACGATAACGGTTGTAAGACCTGCTCCGATAGTATTTGAACCTACAAACTCAACATCTGCTGCCTTAAGCATAGCATCTGTTGCCTCAACATTTCCTACAAGACCCTTAGTTTCGATAAAACCTAATGCTTTCATTTCATTCCTCCTGATAGCTCTTGGTTGATTTCAGTAAATAATTATCTCTGTTATTATTATCTCTTTATTAAGCCGGATGCCCTCATTTACGACATCCGCTTATAATACCTTTTCGACTTATTGTGCTCAGTGCCGCTTCCTGTTTGGCAGCTGCGGCCTGTCAATGTCTTCGACATTTACGCTTTTAGCCTTAGCTTATACAATTCTCAAGCCGCCCTCTGCAAGCACGCAGCGGCGCTTTCTGCAAAAACTTCTTGCATCGGTGATGCCCTCACCTGTAGGTCCTGCTATAGTCATGGTGCAGTGACCCTCTCCGCCTATGCCAAGTCCTGCCTTGGTTGCAGAATTCTTGACAAATATCGTAGTCTCTATTGCCTTGGCAAATACAGTCATGTGGTCTACATTTTTAGAATACATGCTTGCTGTATGTCTGTTGCCGCGCTCTGCCTTAACGGCCTGTCTTACTGCCTCTTCAAAGTCTCTGACCTTGACTATAGGCAGTACCGGCATAAGCTGCTCGCACAATACAAACGGATGCTCTGCCTCAGTCTCCATGATGACAAGTCTGCAGCTTTCCGGTGCATTTACACCAATCTGAAGCAGTATCTCTGAAGCATTCTTACCTACAAAGTCCTTGTTAGGCTCGTAGCCGCTGCCGTTCTTTTTAGGCTTTACGCACAGCTTTGTGAGCTGCTCCGCCTGCTGGGCATTAACCAGATAAGCACCGTTTTTCTTAAGCTCATATATAAGTCCGTCATAGACACTCTCTACAGCGAAAACTTCCTTCTCTGCAAAGCATACTATATTGTTGTCAAATGAAGCACCCTCATATATCTTGCGTCCTGCAAGCTCGATGTCTGCAGTCTCATCAACTATAACAGGAGGATTGCCCTCACCTGCTCCTATGCACTTCTTGCCGCTTCTAAGAAGGGCATTAACCATACCCATGCCGCCGGTTCCGACCATCATACGTATCTTAGGACTTGCAGCAAGCTTGTCTACATTGTCCATAGTCGGCTCCTTGGTCATGGTAACAAGGTTCTCCGGACCGCCTGCATCAACGATAGCCTTATTGATAACCTGCAGACACTCTGCACAAACCTTCTTAGCCCTCGGATGTACATTGAATACTACCGAATTGCCGCCTGCAATCATACTGATTGAGTTATTGATTATAGTCTCTGTCGGATTGGTTGTAGGTGTGATTGCTGCAATGACACCGAACGGACCGTACTCCTCAAGCATGAGACCGTTATCACCTGTCAATGCATGTGTGGTCAGGCACTCTGTTCCTGGAGTCTTGTTGATGACTGCAAGATGCTTGGCAACCTTATCCTCATAGCGTCCCATTCCTGTCTCTGCAACTATCTTGAGACACCACTCCTCTATATGAGTTCTTGACCATCTTCTGATAGCCTCGATAACTCTCTGTCTGTCCTCTACCTTATAGTTATTAATCCACTCTCGCTGAGCCTTGTATGCAGCCTCTATGGCATCCTCAACATTATCAAATACTCCGTCTTCGCTTCTGCCCGGAACAGTTGCTGCCGGGATGGTTGCTGACTGGATGGTCGCTGACGGGCTTGCTGCAAAGCCTGAATTGTAGGTTGAAGCTGACTGCATAACAGCTTGCTTAGCTGCATTGGCCTGCGCCTGGCGCTGAGTGTAGCTTGGTATAGCTGATACTCCTATTGACTGACCAAATGTAGCCTGCTGAGGCTGTGCATATGCACTCTGAGCCGGCTGGCTGCTGCCCTGATCAATGCCGGATATAACCTTGCGGACGATGGATTCTATCTCCTGTGACGTAATATCCATATATCTGTCTTCCTTTCCGCTGTTGCTTATTGTTTTACAGCCGTAAGGCTGCGTGTAAATTTGATTACTGTAAATGTTTAGTACGGCATAGTTGTATGCTTTATGTTACAGCTCATGCCTTTTTCATAGATGCTAAACAATTACTTATTGCCAATATAGTGCTTGGCAAGCTCGGATATCATCTTTTGCTTATTGACTGCAGGCGCCTTGTGCTCTATAAAGCCTGACGCTTGCTGCAGAGGCTGGCTGCATTTTGCAGGAGTCGAGCTTTGGACCTCCGAGGCAGCTTCCGGTATATCCTCAGTTATAGGAGGAAGCGGATCTCCCGGTCTTATAAGTCCTGTCATGCCCTTTGGAAGGCTTCCTGCAGATAGGCTGCTGTCATCTGGCTGAGCACAGCCTGAGAATCCTTCATCCCTGACAGCATATGTACCGCTGCTTCCATTTGCAGGTAGTGATGACTCGTATCCTACTGATCCTGCAGTGCCTAAGCTGTTGCATCTTGCGCTGCAGGCATTGTCCTTACAGTGCTCACAGCTTCCGGTACAATGCTTGTCTGTTCCTTCTGTGCATGCTGATGCATTTCCCATTGCATAGGGATTAGCTGTATAAGCATTAGCTGCATATGGGTTAACAGCAAAGCCGTTTCTCCTATCGGGACAGGTATTATTGCTGCAGGCTGAGCATTCTGCCGTGCATCTTGGTATGAACTGAACATTGCCCGACGGCTGGTACCCTGATGCACCAAAGTAGGTGTAGCCAGGCTGTGGCTTAGGTCTTGAATTCATCGTTCCTAAGCCGCCCAGAGCCTTTTGAACCTGACAATAGTAATCGAGCAGCTCTATGTAATCTGCTGCCTCCTGCGGAGTCTCACCCCACATCATGCAGCCGTCACCCTTTATGAGTATGCCGTTGTCATTTTTAGAAAGCAGAGCCGCATCGCTTATAGCCTGTTCTGTCATCAGAGCGTCTGTAAGTCTTATACGTCCGAGCTTCTTAAGCGCCGGAGTGAAGTTAACAGCCTCAGCTCCCATGTTCATGACACCAAGCTCAATTGCGCTTACGGGATAGGCGTGAACTATACTTCGTACTCTGTCATTCTCCTTGTAGATACGAAGCTGTGCCTGTATATCATCGCCCAGAGGCTTTGGCTTATTGGTTGCCGTCTGTCTGCCGTTTAGGTCTATCCTTATCAGCTTATCCTGAGTCAGATTAGCCTTATCCGCACCTGCAACGCTTATCCATATTGCATTTGGTCCGACTCTTACGCTTAGTGCACCGTCTCCTGCGAGCATCCAGCCTCTCTGACACAATCTTGCTGCAGTGGCCATGATAGCCTTTTTAGCCTCAAAATCCGAGAGATATGAAACACCCTGGATAATCATTATATTCTCCTTGCAGGCGGCTTGATGCCGAGCATCTGCCTTGCCTCCTGCGGTGTCATTGGCATCATGCCCTTTGACTTAATTACATCCGTAAGCTCAGCTATGATGGCAGAGTTGGTATCTGAGATACTTCCGTCTCCCATGCAGTGAGAATCCTCAAAGCCTACTCTTACGGCAGATGCACCCTTATCAAGTGCTATCTTAACCATCTCCCAATCCGTTCGATGTGCCTGAGTGTAGCCCCAGACAGTGTCATTTGCATTAGGGAAATTCTCTTTGAGTGCACCCATCATGTGGTCAAGTGCAGGCACTGTGGCCGGCATCTCTCCGCCATGTCCGAAAACTAAGGCAAAGAGCAGCGGACGCTTGAAATGAAACTTTTCATCCAGCTCTCTTACGGCATTAATCATACCAAGCTCGAATACCTCGATATCAGGTGTCTTGCCATTTTCCATAATCTTGCTGACGCAGTATTCAACATCCTTAATTGGATTCTGATATACCGCTGTTCCAAGATTGACCGATCCGACATTCAGACTGTTTGTCTCTACCCATGCCGGATAGCAGGTCTGGCATCTCTCCTCGATAGTAAGATTAGATACACCGCCTGTAGATATCTCAATGATGATATCCGGACAATACTGTCTAATGTAGGCTACGGTTTCCTCAAGAAGACTGATATCCGGAGTAAGTGCTCCGCTAAGGTCACGGCAATGCAGATGTACCATGCATGCGCCATTTTTATAGCAGTCTGCAACATCCCTTGCTATGGCTCTCGGATTGTTCAGTTTGTCGGCAGCATCTACCGGTGCAACCGATATAAGGATCTTCTTCATAAATTTAATCTCTTATAACAAAAAATTTCATAGTACCGGCTGAGCTTCCCATTAAGAAGCCCACCCGGTCTATAATCAAGGTTTATATGCAGAGCTTATTTCCAATATACATAGTGTTCGTAAACCACCTTGGTTATATCGTTCACTCTGCGCTCCTCAATAACATTGAGGATGTCTCTGTGCAAAGCACAGAAATTATCGATATCTCCGTTCTCAATTACTGACTTGGTTGAATTGAAGCGGCTAAGGTAAGTCAGTCGGTTGATGTAATCAACTATAGTGTTAATCATCGGGTTGCTTGCTGCTGCAGCTATCTCTGCATGAAAACGATTATCAAGCTCTATAGCCTTCTGTACATCCGGATGCTCCGAATGTAATTCTGCCGTAAGCTCTCCGAAGGTCATATACAGCTTTGGCAAAAACTTACTGAAATCCTTGCGCTGTATAATGACGTTGAGCACTCCGATATCCATAACCGCTCTCAGATCAACGAAATCGTCACCGCAGTTATTCTCTAGTATCATGCCGTAGAGCATAGGATCAAGCATCTTCTGCTCGTAATCACTGCTGACATAGGTTCCGTCTGCCCTCTTGATATATACAACACCGAAGGCCTGAAGCATCTTGATGGCTTCACGTACCGAATTACGTCCGGCATTAAATTGCTGTGACAGCTCAAGCTCTGTTGCAAGCTTATCCCCCGGCTTAATTTTGCCCCGGATAATATCGTCAACAATGCCGTTCATCACTCTGTCAACAACTGTACTTGCCTGTGAATTGTTGTCATTTTCTGACATGCTTCTCTCCTTCCGCCTTCATATGTATCTATAATAATTCAAGCTGTAAATTGTCTTATTCTCCCGTTCCTGCGGGCTTATCCAACATCCTATGTTGGAACACTCTTATACTATATGACAGCGGATAATTGCAAGTTAAAATTGTGCTTAGAGCTTATGACATCATATATGTCGGAAGCAGTATAAGCTGCGGGAATGCAATCATAAGAGCGATGCATACTAAGGTCGCTGCTATAAACGGGATAAGTGTCGGGAATACTTCACCAACAGTTATATCCTGCAGATCACAAGCTACATAGATGCACATTCCAACAGGAGGAGTAACAAGTCCGATACCGATAACTACGGTAATAAGTACACACAGTACTGTCGGGTCTATACCTACGCTCATTGCTATCGGATAAAGGATAGGCATGAACAAGGTTAGTGTAGCGATACTCTCCATGAACATTGTAACAATGAAGAAGAGGAGAAGTATCATTATAAGGATGACAGTCGGATTAGATGAGAATCCAAGCATGGTATTAGCCATCCACTTATCGAAGCCAGCGGTAGTAAGCATAACCGTATAGAGCTTAGCAGCACCTATAACGATGAAGATACGTCCTGAAACCTTAACTGTATCGATAAGTCCGAGCTTGATGTCAGTCCATGTAAGCTCTCTGTATACAAGGCCGCCTGCGAAAAGTCCGTAGGCAACTGCGATAACACCGGCCTCTGTAGGTGATACTATGCCAAGTGTTATAGAGCCAACGATGATGATAGGCATAAGGAGTGCCGGCCAGGATTCCTTAAGACCATGCAGAAGAGGCTTAATCTCGAAATGTCCCTCTTCTCTCTGTACGCCTTCCTTCTTAGCGATGAAGTAAGATACTATCATCTGTGCAACACCGCACATAATACCCGGAATAATACCTCCGAGGAAAAGCTTACCGGTTGATATGGAGCAAATACCTGCAATAACAACCATAGGGATTGACGGCGGAATGATGATACCGATGGTGGATGATATAGCAGTTACCGCAACGGTGAACTTCTTAGAATATCCCTTACGCAGCATCTCCGGCATGAACATACCTGACACGCCTGCGGTATCTGCAACGGCTGAGCCTGAGATGCCGGCGAAAATCATTGATGAAAGAACGTTAACATGTGCAAGACCGCCATAGATATGTCCTACTATAGCATAGCAGAAATCCATAAGTCTCTTGGATATACCACCCTTGGACATTGTATATCCTGCAAATGTATAAAGCGGAATTGCGAGCAAGGCCCAGGAGTTAATACCCTCGAACATACGCTGTGTGATTGTAACCGGTGCTCCTCCGTTAAGAAAGAAGATACCGCCTACTGCTGCCAGGCCTAAGGACATGGCAATCGGAACGCCCAGGAAGAGCAGAACAAAGAATGAAATAAGTAACCAGGCAATCATTTGCTTTCCTCCTCCTTTTCTGTAAATGCTACAACCAAATCAATTATGGTTGCTATAATGCAGAGAACACCTGCTATCGGGAATATGGTATAAACCTGACCCATAGTAAACTGCGGCATGGTTGATACCGCCTGCTTAGCCTTGGTGCAAAGCAGCCAGCCGGAATATGTCATCATCACATAGAACAAAATGATAAATATTGAAACAATGAGTACATGAATTTTCTTGAGTAATGGTGTTTTCTGAACCAAAGAATCAACAAGCTCTACATGCAGATGTGTTCTTGTAACTGTGATTCCTGCACCGGCAATAAGCATTGAGAAGACATTGAGATACTGACCTGCCTCCATATACCATTTAAATCCGCCGATACCCGGAATATATCTTAAAACTACGTTTGCAAAAAGTATAACCATCATAACAGCGCACAGCACTGCTGCTACAAACGTGGTTGTTTTATCCAAAATTGTCTGTAATTTCTTCATAGGATCCCACTTTCTAATAACCCAAATTTTGATCCTTGTCAGTCATGCTTTAGGCATTGATAACAGGCGAAAGTATAATGTTCCACCCACTATAGTCTAACTCTTATTACATGGGGCGGACCTTAGTTCCCTTTAAGAAGCACGGTCCGCCCCGTTTTACAGTCAGAATAATTTTCGGACTGTTTATTCTATTGTGTTATTACTTAGCCAGCCACTCATTAAGCTGATCCATAAGCTCACCATAGGTGTCAGCATTGTCTGTAAGAACAGAAGCTGTTGCCTCCTTGAATGGAGCAAGGTCAGGATAGTTGATCTTCATACCCTTCTCCTCAAGGCTTGCTACAAGTGACTCTGTCTGCTCTCTGTTCATCTGACGATCTTCCTCAGCTGATGCTGTAGCTGCAGCCTGAACAATCTCCTGCTGGTCTGCGCTAAGCTTCTGCCATGAGCTCTCAGCGATGGTGAAGCACATACCTGAGTAGATGTGGTTAGTAACGCTTAAGTACTCCTGTACCTCATAGAGGTTGTTGTTGTAGATAACCGGAATCGGGTTCTCCTGAGCATCGTAGGTCTTCTGCTGAAGTGCCTGATAAAGCTCTGAGAATGCAAGAGGCTGTGGGTTAGCACCAAGTGCTGTCATTGTAGCCATGATAACCGGGTTCTCAGGTGTACGGATAAGAAGGCCCTTCATATCTGCAGGTGACTCGATAGCTCCCTTAGAGTTAGTTACGCAACGGAAACCATTGTCATAGTGAGCAAGAACTCTCATGTTCTGCTTAAGAAGCTCTGCCTCTGCGGCTGCCTCAATCTCACCATCCATGAACTCCCAAGCCTTATCGAAGTCCTCGAAGAGGAACGGAAGAGCTGAGATACCCATCTTAGGCTCATATGTAGCAAAGTTAGAAGCATCTGTGATGATGATATCGCAGGTACCTGAATCAAGTGCGATAGAGTTGATAAGGTCTGCATCACCGCCAAGCTGTCCTGATGTATAAATCTCAACAGATACA
This sequence comes from Acutalibacteraceae bacterium, assembly GCA_963595005.1. GTDB lineage: Bacteria > Bacillota > Clostridia > Lachnospirales > Lachnospiraceae > Avilachnospira. The sequence goes on from CAVBGP010000018.1 coordinate 12,116, forward strand.
GCGCCGTCAGTCTTCTCTGCAACTTCCTCTGCAAATGACTTAGCTGCCTTAGTTCTTGGGTCCTCCTCGTTAGTTGAAACACCAAGCTTAAGAACTACAGCATCTGCTGAAGCTGCTTTAGCGGCCTCTGTCTCAGCTGCCTCAGCTGCTGCCTCTGTCTGTGCTGCTGCAGCGGTTGTCTCCTTAGATGAGCTGCTTCCGCATGCTGCAAGACTGAAAACCATAGCGCCTACAGTTGCAAGTGCAATTAATTTTTTCATGTTTACCCTTTCCCTTTCATAAAAGAAATTTACTAATCACCCTGAGTGATTGTTATCTACAAACGCCTGCCTGCACACTCAGTATGCTGCACAGCGAGCTTGTACTTCATTTTATTAAATTACATAACGCCCTTCTTGATAAGAGCCTTTTTAAGCTCTGCAGCTCCGAATCTCGGACTTGAGAGAACTACCTTTCCGAACTTATCTGCAAGGTACTGCTCGCAGTAAGCCATAGAGCCCTGTGCAAGTACGATAACGTCAACCTTGTCGGCAATTGTTGCTGCACACTCGCTCATGCGTGCCTTGAACTGCTCCTGATCAAGACCGAATGCACCGTCAACCAGGCAGTCAACAATCTCAATCTTCTTGTTGTTCTCACGTGCCATACGCTTAACAGTGTTCTTGGTCGGCTCAAGCGTAGTTGCAAGTGTGGCCATAACACCTATCCTTGCGCCCTTGCGTACTGCCTCGCGGCACATCTCCTCATCAACTCTTACGATTGGCATGCCGATATACTTAGCAACATCCTGTGCAGAATCAGCAACCTCTCCTACTGAGCTGCAGAGGTTAAGTACTGCATCACAGCCTTCCTCAGCTGCCTTCATGTACATGCCTATAAGTCTTGCAGCCGGTGCTGTTGTAACATAGCCTGCTTCACGAACGTCTGCAAGAATTGATGCATCCTGCAGGCTGTAAAGCTCTGCCTCAGTTCCTATCTGTGCCTTTACCTCACGCTCTACATCAGCGATAAGTTCAGGGGTTGTGCTGGTATAAATTAATCCTACCTTCATTATATAAATGCCTCCATAATATCCTACTTTATCAGTATTTATTTTCAAACATCCTATGTTGTTAGGATACACTTTTTTTACAAAAATAGATAGTCCTAAAAATGCATAAACTCTCTGGTGTTTTTTTGTTAGAAATTAACAAGACATTAACACAGACTAAATATTCTCTTAACACAAAGCGGCGCAGCATGTCGTTTAAGACTATACTGCGCCGCCCGTTACGGATAGAAGTTATCTAAAGAGCTTAATAAGCTTTCAGATCAAATGTATACTGTTTTATAACTCTTTATTATATATGGTGCCTGCGATTACGTAAGCATGCTTGTTCAGCCCTTAACTGCAAATGCCTCCATGCCCGGATATACAGCTGCAGCCCCAAGGTCCTCCTCTATACGAAGAAGCTGATTATACTTTGCTACTCTCTCACTTCTGCTCGGAGCTCCTGTTTTAATCTGACAGGTATTAAGTGCTACCGCAAGGTCTGCTATGGTAGTGTCTGCAGTCTCTCCCGATCTGTGTGAGGTAACTGCAGTATAGCCTGCCTTATGAGCCAGCTTAATAGCTTCAAGTGTCTCTGAAATCGAGCCAATCTGATTGAGCTTGATAAGGATAGAATTAGCACATCCAAGCTTAATACCCTTGGCAAGTCTCTCTGTGTTGGTAACAAAGAGGTCATCTCCAACAAGCTGTATCCTGTCTCCCAATACCTCTGTAAGCTTCTTCCAGCCATCCCAATCCTCTTCATCAAGTCCGTCCTCGATGGAGATAATCGGATACTTATCGCAAAGCTCCTTCCAATGCTCTATAAGTTCTTCTGCAGTATATGTGATTCCTGCCTTAGGAAGCTTATATACGCCCTTCTTGTCTGACTTCCACTCACTTGCTGCTGCATCCATCGCAATCCTGAAATCGCGTCCGGGCTCATAGCCCGCCTGCCTTACAGCCTCAAGTATAGTCTCTATAGCCTCGTCATCTGACTTAAGTGCCGGTGCAAAGCCTCCCTCATCTCCTACTGATATAGCAAGTCCCTTGCTCTTAAGTATGGATTGAAGCGCATGAAACACCTCTGAGCACCATCTTAGTGCTTCTTTAAATGAATGAGCTCCTACAGGCATAATCATAAACTCCTGTACATCAAGCCCTGATGAAGGTGCATGTACTCCTCCGTTGATAATGTTCATCATAGGAACCGGGAGTCTGTTGCCTGATATACCTCCTAAGAATCTGTACAGCGGCATATCAAGCGCCTGGCTTGCTGCTCTTGCTGCTGCTATAGATACTGCAAGTATTGCATTGGCTCCAAGCTTTGACTTATCCTTAGTGCCGTCTGCCTCTATCATAGCTGCATCAATTGCATAGATGTCAAAAGCATCCATTCCTGCCAGCAAATCATTGATGATTCCGTTGATGTTATCAACAGCCTTGGTTACACCCTTGCCGAGATAACGGCTCTTATCACCGTCACGAAGCTCTAGTGCCTCAAACTCTCCTGTGGATGCACCGCTCGGTGCTGCTCCTCTTCCCACCGTGCCGTCAATAAGTATTACCTCTGCCTCAACTGTGGGATTGCCTCTCGAATCAAGTATCTCTCTGCCGATTACCTTTTCGATTTCCAAATACTGCATAGCTTCTCCTTCTTGTCTTGCGCTAATTAAGCAGCAGCTTACGACAGTCTGACATACTGGCCTCTGATTAGCCAGTCAAAATGCCGTTCACTGCCAATTTGCAGATTGTGTACTTCCAAAGTATTGCTCAAACCGACTGCGTTGTCAATGATGATAATATACTAATTTTACTGTTTGTTTTATAGCATACTTTACAATTATTATGTCATTTTCATGCGTATGAACAGTCTGTCCGACTCCGGATGGATTAACAAGCAGCTGCTTTAACTCGCAGACTTACTTGCTTACTTACCGCTTCTCCTTAATAGCGGCCTGTGCTGCCGCAAGTCTTGCTATCGGAACTCTGAAAGGCGAGCAGCTTACATAGTCGAGTCCAACCTTGTTGCAGAATTCTACAGAGCTTGGATCTCCGCCATGCTCTCCGCATATGCCAAGCTCTAATTGCGGATTGGCTGCCCTGCCTTCTCTGCAGGCAAGCTCTACTAATCTGCCAACACCGGTCTGGTCTAGATGCTGGAAGGGATCCTGTTCAAGTATCCTGTTGTCATAGTAGGACTTAAGGAACTTGGCTGCATCATCTCGGCTAAAACCAAAGGTCATCTGTGTAAGATCATTGGTTCCGAAGCTAAAGAAATCAGCCTCCTTGGCGATAGCTCCTGCAATGAGCGCAGCACGCGGTATCTCTATCATGGTTCCTACATGATACTTCATATCTATGCCTGCAGCTGCAATAAGCTCATCTGCAGTCTTTACAACTATATCCTTAACAAATCTGAACTCCTTAACCTCTCCGATAAGAGGAATCATAATAAACGGAGTTATGATTTTGCCGGTCTCCTTTGAAACAGTAACGGCAGCCTTAATAACCGCATTGGTCTGCATCACCGCAATCTCAGGATAGGTGACTGCAAGACGGCAGCCGCGATGACCCATCATCGGGTTAACCTCATGCAGATCAATAACAACCTTCTCAAGCTCCTCATAGCTCATGCCCATTTCCTTAGCCAGAGCTTCTATATCCTTAGGCTGTGTCGGCAAAAACTCATGAAGCGGAGGATCCAAGTATCTTATGGTAAGCGGTCTATGACCTATGATACGGTACATTGCCGTAAAGTCCGCCTCCTGGAACGGCTCAACCTTATCAAGAGCCTTTTTTCGTTCCTCGACGCTTCTTGCACATATCATCTCTCTGACTGCCTTGATGCGATCCTCGGCAAAAAACATATGCTCTGTACGGCACAAGCCTACTCCCTCTGCACCCATGCTGACTGCATTCTGCAGGTCGGTCGGATTATCCGCATTGGTAAACACCATAAGCCGTCTGGCCTTATCCGCCCAGCTCATAAACCTCTTAAAGTCCGCATTTTCATTGGAATCAGAAAGCTTAATCTGTCCGTCATAGATGTTGCCGCTCGAGCCGTCAAGCGAGATATAATCACCTTCTCTGTACTGCTTGCCGTTTATGGTAAATGTCTTAGCCTCGTAGTTTATTGCTACCTCATTATTATTGCCGCAGCCGCATACACAGCAGGTTCCCATGCCTCTGGCCACAACCGCCGCATGACTGGTCATGCCGCCTCTTACCGTAAGCACGCCCTGTGAAACCTGCATGCCTATGATGTCCTCAGGCGAGGTCTCAAGTCTTACTAATATGAGCTTCTTCCAGTCGGGGCTCTTAACCTTTTCTTCTGCATCTTCTGCGGAAAATACTATCCTTCCGCAGGCTGAGCCCGGAGATGCTGCAAGTCCTGTACCTATAGGCTTTGCTGCCTTTAATGCCTCTGCATCAAACTGCGGATGAAGCAGGGTGTCAAGCTGCTTAGGCTCAACTCTAAGCACTGCCTCTTCCTCTGTGATAGCACCCTCATCGACAAGATCGCAGGCAATCTTAAGAGCTGCCTGTGCGGTTCTCTTGCCATTTCTGGTCTGAAGCATATAGAGCTTGCCGTCCTCAATGGTAAACTCCATATCCTGCATATCCTTATAATAGCGCTCGAGTCTGCCTGCAAGCTCTGTAAACTCTTCATATACAGCCGGCATCTGCTCCTTAAGATGGCTGATTGGCGATGGAGTACGAACGCCTGCAACAACATCCTCGCCCTGCGCATTTATAAGATATTCGCCCATGAGCTTCTTCTCGCCGGTTGCGGGGTTTCTGGTAAATGCAACTCCGGTTCCGGAAGCTTCTCCAGAATTTCCGAATACCATAGCCTGTACGTTGACAGCTGTTCCCCACTCATACGGAATCTCATTCATACGGCGGTATACATTGGCTCGTTCATTGTCCCAGCTTCTAAATACTGCCTTAACTGCCTCTATAAGCTGTTCCTTAGGATCCTGCGGGAATTGCTTGCCCTCATTGTCCTCGTATATCTTCTTAAATATAACTACTAGCTTCTTTAAGTCATCGGCCGTAAGGTCGACGTCATTTTTAACACCCTTATCAGCCTTCATCCTGTCTATCTCTTCCTCGAAGAGTGACTTTGGAACCATCATAACTACATCCGCAAACATCTGTACAAATCTGCGGTAGCAATCATAAGCAAAGCGTGCATTGCCGGTCTTAGCTGCAAGCCCCTCTACCGATATATCGTTAAGTCCAAGATTAAGTATGGTATCCATCATGCCGGGCATGGACTGCCTTGCACCGGAGCGAACCGAAACAAGCAGAGGATCATGCTCATCACCGAAATGCTTACCGGTGATGTCTTCAAGCTCGCCCATATACTTAAATATATCTGCCTGTATATCCTTATTAATCTCTCTGCCGTCAGCATAATACTGAGTGCAGGCATCTGTTGTAATCGTAAAGCCCTGCGGAACCGGCATGCCTGCATAGGTCATCTCTGCAAGACCTGCGCCCTTACCTCCAAGCGTGTTCTTCATCTCAGTCTGATTTCCGTCAAAAGCCTCATGTCCCTCTCTGAATAGGTATAAAAACTTCTTACTCATATTAATCCTCCCTAATCAATAAGAATGGAACCCCCGTTCAATTACATGTTTGTACTTATCATTGTACAATTCATACTATCCCTGTGTCAAAGTTTTTATTCTTACTCTTTGCTTGATTTTATCCTCGTATTCTGCAAATTCATGCTTGTATCGGTCAAGACTAGAGCTTACAAAGCCCAAATGCTCCTGCATTATGCGCTTTGCCTCAGCCGAATCTCTCCTTACTATGGCATTTACAAGTTCATTATGCTGCTCAAAGGTTTTACGCCGTGTATCAGGCTTAGAATCAAAAACTATATAATTCCAATGCTCCTTGATTGAGCTTACTACAAGGCTTGAGATGATGCCTGACAATCTGCCAAGCAATGCATTGCCTGAAGCTCCTGCAATAACCGAATGCAGCTCATTATCAAGCTCGCTTAGACGTGTTCCCTCTGTGCAGTCCTTCATCTCCTTAACTATCCTCTTCATACGCCGGATATCCTCAGTTGTACTGAACATAGCCGCTCTTTCGGCTGTACTGGTCTCTATAATCTTACGTATCTCCATGATTTCATATACATCGGTATTGTCATTATACAGAGCCAGCAGCATCATCCTGAATATCATATTGTCAGAGTCTGCATTAGTCCTTAGAAAGGTGCCTTCACCTCTCCTGCTCTCAACTATGCCTATCAGCTCCAGTGCCGAATATACTTCTCTGACGCTTACACGTGATACATTCAGTGCATTAGCAAGCTGATTCTCGCTTGGCATTCTGTCCCCGTTTTTTAAATTATTGGTATATACAGAGCTGATTATCTTCTCCGTAATCAGTCTTTGGCGTTCTGTTTTTGATAACATAGCTAAACCTCACACCTATAATACGAAATATAATTTTTCATAGAAATCGCAGCCTTGAAATAGGTCTTTCTTCATATTATACGAGATGCACACCATGCTGTCATTGGGTTTTCATGTATGCAAGCAATAATATATCTAAAATAGCCGTGATGTTTTTGGCTATTTTAACACTGGATACCAACGCTTTAATGTGTTAAAATTATATAGCTAATTTAGAAAGGGAAATTACATTTATGAATCTTAAGGAATGTTACGAACAATTAGAAGGAAATTATGATGAGACCATATCACGTATGATGAATGAAGCCTTCGTTGAGAGGTTTATAACTAAGTTCCTTGATGATAAAACCTATGACAGTACTATGTCTGCCTATAATGCCGGCAATGTAGCTGAGGTTTTTAAGGGTGCACATACCATGAAGGGCATAGCCGGAAACCTTGGCTTTACTAAGCTCGCCGGTATATCCTCCGCTTTAACCGAGCAATTAAGAGGCAGGGAATCCGGGGAGATTGATGCTAAGCTTATTGCTGATTTTAAGGATGCTTATAAGCAGGTTGTTGATGCCGTCAACGGATACCTGGCGTCCAAATAAAGGGACGCTTCGCATTTAGGATGTGTGTTTGCCAGAGGTCCTTCGGACCTTGGCCTTCGCTTTGGCGATAGTTTTCTTAAATAGCTCAGCACTTACATCTCCAAATGCTTCGCATTTTGTCGATGTGTTTGCCAGAGGTCCTTCGGACCTTGGCCTTCGCTTTGGCGATAGTTTTCTTAAATAGCTCAGCACTTACATCTCCAAATGCTTCGCATTTTGTCGATGTGTTTGCCAGAGGTCCTTCGGACCTTGGCCAACTGAAAATAGCGAAAGGGCACAGATCTGCAAGCAGTTCTGTGCCCTTTCTGCTATTTTCATGTGCTGAGCTATTTACACGTTAAACCTAAATAAAATCGTATCTCCGTCCTGGATGACATAATCCTTGCCTTCGGAGCGGACGAGGCCTTTTTCTCTTGCTGCTGCGAGTGAGCCGCAGTTTAAGAGCTCCTGGTAGTTGATTACCTCTGCTCTTATGAAGCCTCTCTCGAAGTCTGAATGTATCTTGCCTGCTGCCTGAGGAGCCTTGGTTCCTTTCTTGATGGTCCATGCTCTTGTCTCTTTTTCGCCTGCAGTAAGGAAGGACATGAGTCCGAGAAGGTCGTAGCTTGCCTTTATCAGCTTATCAAGACCTGATTCCTTGATTCCTAAGGACTCTAAGTACTCCGCCTTCTCCGCATCATCAAGATCTGCTATCTCTTCCTCTATACGTGCTGATATAACAAATACTCCGTTGCCTGTTGAAGCTGCATACTCTCTTACCTTCTGCACATACTCATTAGATGCTCCGTCATCCTGCAAATCATCCTCGGCAACATTTGCAGCAAATATAACCGGCTTTGAGGTAAGCAGATAGAGTGAATCTATAAATGCCTTTTCATCGTCGTCATCTGTCTCATAGCTTGAAGCCGGCTTACCTGCCTCAAGAACTGCCTTGAGGCCCTTAAGAGTCTCGAGCTCCTTTTTTGCACCCTTGTCATTGTTAGCAAGCTTTGCTGTCCTTGATATACGCTTATCTAAGGTATCTATATCGGCGAAAACAAGCTCAAGATTGATTGTTTCGATATCTCTTATCGGATCTACAGAGCCCTCAACATGGATAACATTGCTGTCTTCAAAGCATCTTACAACATGAACAATTGCATCACATTCTCTTATATTGGCAAGGAACTGATTGCCGAGTCCCTCTCCCTTAGATGCGCCCTTAACAAGTCCTGCTATATCTACAAACTCTATAACTGCGGGAACTGTGCTCTTGGAATTATAGAGAGCTGTGAGCTTATCAAGTCTCTCATCCGGGACTGCTACAACACCTACATTCGGATCTATTGTGCAGAACGGATAGTTTGCCGATTCTGCTCCTGCCTTGGTTATTGAATTGAATAATGTTGACTTTCCTACATTTGGTAAGCCTACGATACCTAATTTCATTATATTATCTCCTAAAGTTTATAATCCTATTCAACGCAGCTATGCTCTAAAGCCTTCGTGCCAAGCTCAAACAATTCCCTGGCTCTGTCCTTTTGGTCTGTAAGATACAGATACCCAAACAGCGCTTCAAGTCCTGTAGCACGTCTGTAGTCACCTATGGTTTGGTTCTTTGCAGTTGTTGCTGTGCTTGCGTTGCGTCCGCGCTTATATATACCGAGCTCTTCCTCACTTAGCTTATCCTGAATCACACCAAACATTGCTGACTGTGCTGCAGCATTTACTATAGCAGTATTATGCTTATGAAGTCTGTCCGGCTGCTTAGAGCCATGCTCCAGCACATAGCTTCTTGAGAGCAGTTCAAACACGGCATCACCTATAAAGGCGAGTGTCGCGCCGTTCATCATGCCCGCTTCCACTTAATGCCCTCTCTGGTATCCTCAAGGATAATACCCATGGCAGTGAGCTGATCTCTTATTGCATCTGCTGTTGCAAAATCCTTAGCCTTACGAGCTGCCTGTCGCTTTGCTATAAGCTCCTCTACCTCTGCATCAAGGTTCTCCTGTCTGCGGTGTGAGATTACTCCGAGCACACCGTCGCACAAGCTCTCTATCACTCCCTTGACATACTCAAGATAGCCCTTCGTTGAGTTCTCATCAGACGAAGCATTGGCAACACGTACTATCTCAAAGATAGCGGTCTCCGCATTTGCCGTATTATTATCATCCTCCATGGCAGCTTCAAAGTCCTTGATGAAGCCTTCTATCTTAGCCTTATCCTCATTCTCTGCTTCAGTCAGTTCTCCGTCCTTGGCGTTTTTAAGCAGTGACTCAAGCTTATCTGTACAATTAAGTATACGCTCATAGCTTGCCTTAATCTGATCCATCAGCTCTCTTGAGAAATTAAGCGGAGTTCTGTACTGTGCACTCAATATAAAGAGTCTCAGCACCATAGGGTCATACTGAGCCGTTATATCTCTTACGGTAAAGAAATTACCGAGAGACTTGGACATCTTCTCATTATTAATCTTAAGGAAGCCATTATGCATCCAATAATTACAGAACGGCTTACCGGTAGAACATTCTGACTGGGCTATCTCATTTTCATGATGAGGGAATATAAGATCCTCTCCGCCGCAATGTATATCTATTGTATCACCTATGTACTTCTGGCTCATAACTGAGCACTCTATATGCCAGCCCGGACGTCCCTCGCACCATGGTGATGGCCATGAGGGCTCTCCCTCCTTCTTAGGCTTCCACAGTACAAAGTCATTAGGATCCTTTTTCTGCTCCTCGCCGCTTACCTTAAGGTCTCTAAGGCCTGACATCATCTCATTCATGTCCTTATGGCTAAGCTTGCCGTAGCCCTTGTCTGTTGCAACCGCAAAATATACGGTTCCGTCATCTGCGACATAAGCATGACCGTTATCGATGAGTGTCTGTATCATCTTGATCATGCCGTCTATCTCCTTAGTTGCCTGAGGATGAACCGTAGCCGGCTTGATATTAAGGTCACTCATGTCCTTCTTGCACTCAGCGATATAACGCTCCGAGATAACCGATGCATCAACGCCCTCTTCATTGGCTGCCTTGATAATCTTATCATCCACATCCGTGAAATTAGATACGTAATTAACATCGTAACCCTTGTACTCAAGATAACGTCTGAAGGTGTCAAAAACTATCATCGGACGTGCGTTGCCTATGTGTATGAGATTATATACTGTCGGTCCGCATACATATATACCGACCTTGCCGGGCTCAATCGGCTCAAAATCAACTTTTCTTCTCTGTAATGTGTCGAATATCTTCATTGTTATCTCCCAAAAGTGTTGACGGATGCAAAAGGTTTCTAAACCAGCAGACACACGGCATGTGCCGCTATACCTTCTCCTGTTCCGGTAAAGCCTAGACCCTCTTCCGTGGTAGCCTTGACACTTACCTGCGATATATCTATACCAAGTGCCTCTGCAATGGTTTCCCGCATTCTCATGATATAGTCCTTAAGCTTAGGCTTCTGACAAAGCACGGTGCTGTCGATATTGCTGACTGTAAAGCCGTGCTCCCCTATAATACGCCCGACCTCTCTTAGCAGCTCTATACTGTCTGCTCCAAGAAATCTATCATCATTATCCGGGAAATGCTGCCCTATGTCACCTAACGCCGCTGCTCCAAGCAGTGCATCCATTACGGCATGTACAAGCACATCTGCATCCGAATGTCCCAAAAGTCCCAGCTCGTACGGAATCTCGACTCCGCCCAATATTAATTTACGTCCGCTCACCAGTCTGTGAACGTCATATCCATGTCCTATTCTCATAAACCAACCTGCATCAACGCTTGCTGACTTCAATATAATCCCGGCTAGACTGCATTAGCTTTGCCGACTTAAATCCAACTATCTCATAATCCGCAGCTGTCCGCTTACACATCTCAAATCCAGCTCCGAATAGCTGCCCAATATCTCTCCGTCAGCATGAACAGCACATTCCTTATCGAAATGTATATGCAGCTCGCTGCACTGCAGCAGGCGTACCCTTCCTGAATTCCTAAGTCTGCCAAGTCTGCTCTTAATAATGAGCTTGAAGAATTTAAGCTTCTCTCTGCAGCTTATGGCACATATCTCAAGCATACCGTCCTTAGGATCTGCAAAATTACCGAATCTGAACTTGTATTCGTAAGGATGGATATGGGTCGAAACCAATATCAGATTGTTAAACTCCACTCTGTGGACATCATCGAGTACCAGATAGCCCTTATGAGTCTTGCGGAAAAGCAGAGATTTGAGTATCTCTCCATAGAGACTTAGGCTTCCGCCCAGTCCCATAGGTGCAAGACGATTTTTTCCGAGCTTACAGCTTACATCTCTGTACAGTTCAGCGTCAAAACCTATACCCGCACTGTTTATAAAGCGCCTTGTCAGCTCTCCGTTATCAGCAGCCAGGACTCCGTAATCTATGGTCTCAACACGTCCCCCGGTCGGACTTAGATAATCTCTGATCAGTATCTTAGGATTGCCCTTTAAGCTCAGGCTTCTTGCCAGCCCATATCTCACATAGACCGGAATATAAGCCAATATAACACGGTCTGTATGCTTTAGTCCGTTAAGAACCTCGCTCAGTATATCATCTCCGCCTATTGCAAATATCGTTTTGTCCGAATCCAAGGCAACAGAAAGCTCACCGGCTATGTCAGTTGCATCTCCCGGTGCAGTAGTGAAGTATATATCATACTTCATCCCACGCCTGTCCATGTATGCGCGGGCTTTATTCCATAGCTTAAGTCCTTTGCCGTTGCCGGCATTGGGATCAACGATAAAACTGCTGTTCATGCACAAGATTTTACCCCATGTTTGTTCGCATTGCAATATAACTCTAAAAGTCCCGGACTGCGGCTGTGAAGATAGGCAAGCTTGCTTGCCAAGCTTCACAGACATTGGACGGGCTGCCCTGTATGAGCAATGTAGGGCGATAGCCCGGAATGCGAATACAGGCAGGATTGCGAAAGCACGTCAGTGCGAAGCAATCCGTGACTTTTATTAATATGTG
>CAVBGP010000019.1:0-23615 GCA_963595005.1 Acutalibacteraceae bacterium
CAACAGCTTACATATCAGCCAGACACAGAGGCTGCAGCTGAATCCTCAGCTTTTGCAGTCTATATCCGTGCTGTGCATGAATACAGCAGAGCTTACAAACTATGTTGATAAGCTCTATCAGGAAAACCCATGCATTGAGAAGCAGGAGCCGGTTATCTCCGAAGAGATGATGAGGGTTCTGAAGGATTACCGCGGAAGAGACCATATGGGAGCGGCAATACACGGGGACGGACGCATACGTACTGCAGCTAATGTCAATACGGGCTCCGGAGCTAAGCAGAATGAGGATGGAGAAAGCTTAAGCCGTGAGCCGTCCGAGAGATATGTAGATGACTACATAGAGTCGCTTAACTATGAGCTTAAGAATCAGCTTACGAAGCTTAAGCCGGATTCCGCAGTTGCTGCTGTGTGTGAATATCTTATTGATTTGCTGGAGGATAACGGCTGGCTGACCTTAGAATCTATAGACTCAGTACGTCAGATAGGTGTACCGGAGGAGGTGCTTGAGGAGTCAGTAGCTCTTATCAAAACTATGGAGCCGGCAGGAGTAGGAGCTGCGGATACGGCTGAGTTTGTGCGGCTTCAGCTTGAGAGAAGCTACCCGGATGAGAAGCTTGCCATAGCACTTGCAAGTAATGAACATTTGGAAGCGCTTTCCAGGCATCATTACAAGGCTCTGTCTGACAGACTTGGAACAGACGAAGAGAGTGTGCGCCATGCAGCTGAGCTGATAGCCGGCCTTAATTCCAATATAAGCGCAGTGCATACGCAAAGAGCAGAAACAATATACGTCTATCCGGATGTATACATATATCTGGATGATGACAAAAAGGCTCATGCCGATACCAATGAGTATGATGTGCCGAGGGTGGCTATAAGCGATAAGTATCTGGAGCTGTATAAATCAACAGATGACAAGGAGCTTAAGGATTACCTCAGGAACAAGATTAATGAGGCATACAAGCTTATAGGCAATATCGACCGACGTAAGTCAACAATACGGCGCTGCTTTGACCTGGTTGCCGATGTACAGCAGGATTACTTTGCGGGAAGCTCTGCAGCCTTAAAGCCCATGACTATGACTGACGCTGCAGAGGAGCTTGAGCTTAATGTATCAACTGTAAGCCGCTGTCTTATGCATAAGTATGTGCAATGTCCGCAGGGCTTACTTCCGGCAAAATATTTCTTCCAAAGACATTTACCCGGACGAAACAGTACACAGGAGCAGTCGCAGCAGGGAGCTGTGCACGTAATAGCAAAGCTTATAGAAAAAGAAAACAGACAAAAGCCTCTTAGTGATTCCAAGCTGTGTGAGCTTGCAAACCGAGAGGGCTATGACTTGGCAAGACGAACAGTTGCAAAATACAGGCAGCAGCTTGGCATACCGGACTATCGTATACGCAAGTCAAGATATGAACACTAGGAGGAAAACCATAGCTAACCAGAAACAGGCTGTTCATAAGAGCAGTCAATATAAACGATACTACAGAAGAAAAAAGCTCTCACAGTCAGAAAAAAAGGAGCTTTTAAATAAATATATACAGCAGGCAGAGACTGTGCTGTCCGGATTTAGTCTTGATGTTAATGACAAGACCTGGGAGAAGCTTATACAGGATGCGGCAACAAGAGTTACCAGGAGCTTCTCGATGGACAGATTCACCCTTTACGGCATGAGAGAACGTAAGGGAGATGTCTTTAGATCGAGATATTATAAGGACAGGATTACCGAGGACAACTACGAGGATTTTACGGATAATGTATATGCTAACTCCGATGAGCTGATAGATCTGATTTTGGAGGAAAGAGGCATTGTCCTTAATTATCTGGCCTCTAAGCTTGTGAGATTTGATGCAGAGCTAAGAAGCCTTAAGTCAGGCTTTACCGGTCTTTCTGAGGAAGCATTTACCTATGCCTTGGTTGCAAAGCTCTCTGAGACAGACATATTAGAGCGCTTTAAAACCAGGATAGAGCATTATTTTACCAAGAAGCGTATCGAGAAGCTGTTGGCTCATAATCCCAATTATGAGGAGATAGCCAAGGCCGCTCTTGGCAAGCAGGCGCAGAATGCAAGCATAGAGAAGCATATACTGGAAAATATCCCTGATAACTATATAGATCTCTATCCAGAGGCAAGACAGCTTGAGAGACATTTTATACTGCATATAGGGCCTACTAATTCGGGTAAGACTCATGATGCCCTGGAGGAGCTTAGACAAGCGCCATCAGGCGTATATCTCGCTCCGCTTAGACTTCTTGCATGTGAGGTTAAGGACAGACTGAATGATGCAGGAACGCCCTGCGACCTTATAACAGGAGAAGAGAGGGAGTATCAGGAGGAATCAAGACATATGGCATCTACCATAGAGATGCTTGATACCTCACGCTTCTATGATGTGGCTGTCATTGATGAGGGTCAGATGATTAGCGATACTCAGCGAGGCGGCTCATGGACAGCCGCTATACTTGGAGTATGTGCCAATACGGTGCATATCTGTATGGCAGAGTATGCAAGAGATATAGTCATCAGCCTCATAGAGGAGTGCTCTGATACATACGAGATAGTCAATCATTACAGACAGACAAGGCTTAGCTTTGACAATGAGGAATTTACATTTCCGGAAAGTGTCAGAAACGGAGATGCACTGATTGTATTTTCCAAGAGAGACGTACTAAGCTGTGCGGCGGTTTTGCAGAGAAACGGCATTAACTGCAGCGTTGTATACGGTGCACTTCCCTATGACGCCAGAAAGAGCGAGGTGGCGCGCTTCCTTGACGGAGAGACCAAGGTTATAGTGGCAACGGATGCTATAGGCATGGGCATGAATCTGCCTATAAGGAGAGTCGTATTTCTGCGAACCATGAAATTCGACGGCATTGATACCAGAACTCTCTATCCGGAGGAGGTTCAGCAGATAGCGGGACGTGCCGGAAGACGAGGCATGTTTGAGACAGGCTTTTATACCTCGGAGTTCGATAAGGGACTAATACGCTCACTCTATCATGAAAATGTGCCGCAGATTGTTCGTGCGCCTATAGGCTTTCCTAAGTCGCTTATACATATAGAGGGCAAGCTCTCGGATATCATGAACAGGTGGAGCAGGATACAGAGTGAGGATGATGAGCTCTTCTATAAGGGCGATATCACGGAAATGATGACGCTATGCAAGTGGATGGAGCAATATACAGACGATAAGGAGCTTACATATTCATTTTCCACTATGCCCTTTGATATCAAAAATGAGACACTGATAGGTATATGGGAGCACATGGTTATCGATACCATCAACAGACAGGTGACAGAGTATATTCCTCCGCTATATAAGAGAGAGGATCTGCAGTCAATGGAATCAGCCTTCAGGGTTTGTGATCTGTATTATTGCTATGCAGAGAGAGTTGACAGCTCCTATAAGGAAGAAATATGTAAGGACAGAGCTGATATAGCGGCCGGTATAGCGGATTATCTGCGCACGCACGAGCTTCCGGTAAGAAGATGCAGAGGCTGCGGAAGAGAGCTCGCATGGAATTATCCGCATATGTATTGCAACAGATGCATACGCAGCAGACGATAAAGCTTATTCTGTATGAAAGGGCTGCGCTTAAATAATATCAACAGAAGCTGTACAGAGTACGTGCTGAATCAGGCGGATAAATAACTGTATATAAACTATAGATTTTTATGCGCTGAAGTATTTTTGCAGCACAGTAAATATATGAAAGGCAGTAGGTATGAGCATAGAATTACCAGATATAGACAGAGAAGGACTTGTTGATATACATTGCCATATTTTGCCGGGGATAGATGATGGTTCAAGGACAATTGAGGAATCAATGCAATTGGTAAGGCTTGCTTATGAGCAGGGCTTCAGAACCTTTATCGCTACCTCGCATTATGTAAGAAGACATGACAATCCGGATATTGAAGGACTTGCTGCCATGCTTCAGGAGACAGTAAACAGAGAGCTTCCGGCTGTAAGGATATATCCGGGACATGAGACCTTTTGGCATGAGGAGCTCCCTGCAAGGATAAGAAACGGACAGGCAAGGAGACTTGCCGGCAGCAGCTATGTGCTTTGCGAATTCCAGATATCAGCAAGCTATACTGATATAGTAAGAGGCTTAAGAGGCATATCGGAAACCGGCTGCACACCTGTGCTTGCACATTTTGAGAGATACGCTTCACTTAGAGAAGGCAGCAGAGTCGAAGAAATCAAGCGTTACGGCGTAATAATGCAGATGAATTACGAGGTGCTTCACGGAGGCGGAATGTTTAATGCCAATGAGAGATGGTGCAGGCAGCAGGTACTTAAGGGCATCACAGATGTGTTAGGCACGGACATGCACAGAACCGATTTCAGACCGCCAAATACTATAGGCGCAGTAAAGTGGCTTAAGAGCAAGCTTTCATATGACCATTTCGATGTACTTACGAGACGCAATGCCTTGCATATCATACGCAATGAGGAAATTGAATAACCTGGTATAAATCAGATAAACTAAGCGAAATGAGCGTATTCAAGCTTGGTATATTAAAATTGTACGAGCATGAATACAAAAAAGAACGAAATTGATTGCAAAAATTTTGAGTTTATATTTGACAATATACAAAGTTATGCTATAATACCATTTGTGTCTGTTGACCGTGCACTAGTAGCTCAATTGGATAGAGCGTTCGGCTACGGACCGAAAGGTTGGGAGTTCGAGCCTTCTCTGGTGCATAAACTTTAGCCGGATCCTTTAAGGGACCCGGCTTTTTTGTACAATCAGCAGCTTTATATTTTGCGGCGCTTGTGAACGGGCAGGCATGAAGGCTTACTAAAAGCCGCGCTTAGCATTTATATTATAATGCTTATTACAGAAAAAAGAGGATTAGCTCATGGCATATGCAGATGATGTATTTATAAGGATGTGCACTGACATACTTGAAGGCGGACAGGATACTCAAGGCGAAAAGGTGAGACCTCACTGGGAGGATGGTACTCCGGCATATACGATTAAGAAATTCGGAGTGGTCAACCGCTATGACCTAAAGAAGGAATTCCCGATACTTACTCTTCGCAAGACTGCATTAAAGTCAGCAACTGATGAGATACTTTGGATATGGCAGAAAAAATCCAATAATATACATGAGCTTAATTCACATATATGGGATGAGTGGGCAGACTCTGACGGAAGCATAGGCAAGGCCTACGGCTATCAGCTAGGCGTCAAGCATCAGTACAGGGAGGGCTTATTTGATCAGGTTGACAGAGTGCTTTATGACCTCAAGAATAATCCTTACAGCCGCCGTATTATGACCAATATATATAATTTCAGCGATCTGCATGAGATGAATCTTTACCCTTGCGCATACAGCATGACCTTTAACTGCACAAGAAATCCTGATACAGGGAAACTGGTGCTTAACGGAGTGCTCAACCAGCGCTCGAATGACGTGCTTGCAGCCAATAACTGGAATGTTGCACAGTATGCAGTGCTTATGCATATGCTTGCACAGGTGAGCGATATGGAGGTAGGAGAGCTGGTTCATATGATAGCGGATGCGCACATATATGACAGGCATGTTCCGCTTATTAAGGAGCTCATATCACGTACACCTTATCCGGCACCGAGATTTGAGCTGAATCCGGATATCAGGGATTTCTATGAATTTACTCCTGATGATGTCAAGCTCATTGACTATAAGTACGGGGAGCAGATTAAGGATATACCGATTGCGATTTGAGCTGTTGGAGGCAGCAGATAAGCCACTGTTTTGCTGCTTTGTCAGGCATGAAAGCGTCAGACAAAGCAGGTACCTTTACAGACCAAAGTATAGGCAAGGCAGCAGCTTAAAACTGGACTATGAAATCTATTGTAAATGTCAACGAAGCCTGGGGCATTGGCTGTGACGGGGACCTGCTTGTATATATACCTGAGGATATGAAATTCTTTCGTACGACCACTGCAGGCAGTGTGGTTATCATGGGCAGAAAGACTCTTGAGAGCTTTCCTGATGCCAAGCCGCTAAAGGGCAGGGTAAATGTCGTCCTTACTAAGGATGCTTCACATATAAGTAAGGACAGCATAGCTGCGTCAGATGAGTATATACCGGAGCTTGATTCAGCTGAAGCTGTAAACCGCTTTAAGACTTTGTCAGAGCAGGTTATAGCTAAGAAGCACGCACCGGCAGCCGAGAGACCTACTGTGCTTGCAGTATGTGACAGCGCAGAGCGTATCGCGAAGCTGTGTGAAGGCCTTGATTGCGAGAGCGTGTATGTTATAGGCGGTTCGAGCATATATGAACAGATGCTTAAGTTTTGCTCAGAGTGCATAGTTACAATTAATGACAGCAGCCGTGAGGCTGACAGCTACTATCCTAATCTTGACAGTATGCCGGAATGGGAACACATTCAAGTCGGTGAGACTAAGGAATATGAGGGCATACATTATCACTTCGATAAGTATACCCGCAGGATAGCTTCTATTAACAGCATCCATTTCGAGGAAACAGACTCTACCAATAATTATGCCAAGCGTTTGATTGAGGAGCACAGGCAGACAGGAGATGTGCTTCCTGGCTGCACCGTTATAAGTGCCGACAGACAAACACTAGGACGCGGGAGAAGCGGCAAAAGCTTTGCATCACCAAGCGGCAAAAGCATTTACATGACTATTATACTGAAGGTAGATGAAGCAGCTGACAGATGTATGCTGCTGACTCCGGCAGCCGCTGTGGGCACACTCAAGGCATTAGAGGAAGCCGGCAGTGAGCGCTTAGGCATCAAGTGGGTCAATGACCTCTTCCTTGGTGAGAGGAAGGTCTGCGGGATACTTACGGAGGCTATTTTTTCAAAGGATGGCTCAAGGATTGAATATGCTGTTATAGGTATAGGCATCAATATAGATTTGGACCTTGAAGCACTTCCAAAGGAGCTTAAGGGCATAGCAGGCTCTATAAGCGGTTTGAGTCTCTCTAAGGCTGACATGGTTATGAGCGTTGCAGAGCATGTCAGAAAAGAAGCAATGGCTTCAATCAGAGGTAATCTGGACTTTATGCACCTGTACAGGGAGCGTTCCGTGCTTATAGGACGCGAGGTATATTGGGATGCTGCGGATGGCAGGCATACAGGTCTTGTCAGTGATATCAATGACAAGGGTAATCTGATAGTTAATGAAAATGGCAATATTGTGACGCTCATGTCAGGCGAGGTATCGGTAAGAAAGCTTATAAAATGAGACTTGATAAATATCTATGTGAGGCGGGCAAGGGAACCCGCTCTGAGGTTAAAAAGCTTATAGCGCACGGACGTGTAAGTGTTAACAGGGAAGCTGTTAAGAATCCGTCGGCTAAGATTGACGAGGCAGCAGATGAGGTTGCTATAGACGGAGCGACTGTAAGATATGCAGATTTTGAATATTATATGCTCAATAAGCCCAAGGGAGTTATATCTGCATCACGTGACAAAAGAGATAAAAATGCTGTATGCGTAACTGACCTCATACAGGAGAAGATACGAAGCGATTTATTTCCCGTAGGAAGACTTGATAAGGATACTGAAGGACTGCTTATCATAACTAATGACGGCGATATGGCTCACAGACTGCTTTCACCAAAGCGACATGTAGATAAGACCTATTATGTTGAGCTTGACGGCAAGGTGACAAAGGAGAGCGCAGAGCGCATTATGCAGGGAGTGGATATAGGAGATGATAAGCCGACACTGCCTTGCCAGATTAATATGCTGTCTGACAGCGCCTGCTTCATTACCATACACGAGGGAAGATATCACGAGATAAAGAGGATGTTTAAGACTGAGGGAAGAACGGTTAATTATCTTAAGCGTATCTCGATGGGACCGATGTCACTTGACGCAGAGCTTGAGCCGGGAGAATACAGGAGCCTGAGTCAGAAGGAAATTGAACTATTAAAGCAGGTATAAATGGTGACTGATATGGATAATAAGGATTATATAGTTAGAGCGACTGCGGCAGACGGCATGATAAGAGCCTTTGCTGCAACAACAAGAAATATGGTGGAGAGTGCCAGAGTGCATCATAATACTTCACCAATAGCAACAGCTGCTCTCGGCAGACTGCTTACTGCAGCAGCTATGATGGGCAGTGATATGAAAAATGACAAGGATCTGCTCACGATCAAAATCAATTGTGACGGACCTATAGGGGGATTGCTGGTAACAGCAGACAGCAAGGGACATGTCAAGGGCTATGTCAATAATCCTATGGTTATGCTGCCGCCAAATGACAAGGGAAAGCTTGATGTAGGAGGTGCGCTGGATCTTGGAGTACTCTCTGTAATCAAGGATATAGGTCTGAAGGAGCCTTATGTAGGACAGACTATATTGGTAACAGGAGAGATAGCAGAGGATCTGACCTACTATTTTGCTACCAGCGAGCAGGTGCCTTCAACGGTTGCTCTTGGCGTGCTTATGAATAAGGATAACACGGTAAGACAGGCCGGCGGATTTATAATACAGCTCATGCCCGGCGCCGGTGATGAGGTGATTGATAAGCTTGAGAAGCGCATATCCGAGATAAGCAGCATCACTGCAATGCTTGATAAGGATAAGAGTCCAGAGAACATATTAGGCTTTGTTTTGGAAGACTTTGATCTTAAGCTTAATGACAGGATGGAATGCTGCTTTGAGTGCGACTGCACAAGAGAGCGGGTGTCTAAGGCACTTATAAGTGTCGGAAAAGAGGAGCTTCAGTCCATGATAGACGAAGGCAAGGATGTGGAGCTGCAGTGTCATTTCTGCTCAAAGAAATACAGCTTCACTCCGGACGAGCTTAAGGACATGCTTGCTAAGGCGGACAGCAAGAGTTCAGATGAAGAGTAAACCCACATGCCTGCGATTTTGCAGGCACCACATATAATAAAAGTCACGGATTGCTTCGCGCTTACGCGCTCTCGCAATCCTGCCATTAATTCGCCTACTCCGGGCTATCGCCCTACATAGCTCATTAATGGCAGCCCGTCCAATGTCTGTGAAGCTTGGCAAGCAAGCTTGCCTATCTTCACAGCCGCAGTCCGGGACTTTTAGAGTAAAACTGCCTGCGTGTTTGCATCCGTCAACACTTTTGTACTTACCAGTGGATGAGTATCAGACGACTCTAATAAAAACTTCAATAACTTCAGACTGTACAGCTTGTTTTATATACCGATATGGTTTACTATAGAGCAAAGCGAGCTGATTTGTCCGGTCGGCTGTGCATAAATGAAGAAATTACAGAAGCTTAAAATTATAATTATCGCAGCCGGTATTGCATTATCGGCTGCTTTTTATGTGTTTGGAGGAGGCGCAGCCAAAGCGTTTGGAGGTGCGGAAGAGAGTTTGATTATAGGCGGGTCACGCGAGGGAGCATCGAACGCGGCTGATACTGAACAGATATCAGAAGGTGCTGAGTCTGTTTCGGACATCTCGGAACAGTCAGAGAATGCACAGGAAATGCAGAAGGTCTTGCAGGAATACTACACGCAGAGACTGGAACATGAACTCTATATCACAGATGACGGCAGCGGATATTTAAGCGATGCACTAAGGGATGAGCTTAGAGCATATATAAGAGGAGCAATACGGGATGAAATTATAGCATTGTGTGAAGAGGGATATATTGAACAGGCAGTAAGTGAGGCAGCGACATATGCCGCCGAGGAGGCGGAACGCAAGGCGGGGCTGGTTAATATCAACACGGCAGATATAGCAGAGCTTACGACACTTGACGGCATAGGAGAGAAACGGGCGGCAGATATAATTGCCTACCGCGATGCACACGGCGCCTTCAATACGCCGGAGGATATTATGCAGGTTACGGGTATAAAGCAGTCATCCTATGATAAAATCAAGGATAAGATATATACATGAGAGGGGAAGCGTCATGCTTGCGCTACATTTACTAAAAGCACGGATTGCTTCGCACTTATGCGCTCTTGCAATCCTGCCATGACAAGCTACACATGCGTTTCGCTTGTTGCCGCGGCATCCGTCAACACTTTTAGTGTAAAAGTTGAGCACTATCCCAAACATTTATGCATTATTAGTGCATAAATGTGATATACTACTTTGATAGTCTAGAGGATAACGCGAGTATTTGTATGAAAGCATGCATAGGCATAGGTTAAGCAGCATGCATAGGCGGTCCTCATATTTAGCCAAAAGTAATTAAAACCGACCGTTATAAGGAGGCATTTATGGCAGATAATATAAATATCACAGTTAAAGAGAGTAATGAGCATGATGACAGCATAAAGATTGCAGATGAGGTCATCAAATGCATAGCAGCTTATGCAGCTACTGATATAGAGGGAGTAACAGGTATGGCAGGCAATGCCACCAATGAGCTTATAGCAAAGCTTGGAGGCAAGACCTTAGAGCACGGCGTAAAGCTTAGTGTTGACAAGGATGAGGTAAAGCTTGTGCTGTCTGTAGTTATCAAGTATGGCACTAATATACCTACTATAAGCGCTAAGATTCAGGACAGGGTCAGAAGCAGCATAGAGAGTATGACCGGACTTACCGTAAGCTCAGTCGGAGTTAATATCTCCGGCATAGACACATCGGCAGAGCATGCCTGATTGGAGTGAATTTTCGCTATGACTAAGCATGAGATGAGAGAAGAGGTTTTCAAGATTATATTTGGTCTTGATTTCCATCAGGAAGAGGATATAAGAGCAACCGTCGAGAAGTATATGGAGAAGTCCTGTGACCTGCCGTTAACCTACAGGGAGCAGGAGCGTATAATCGAGAGGGCTGTAACTATAGGAGGCATGGAAGCAGAGCTTGATGCCGAGATAAATGCAGTTGCCAAGGGCTGGACCACTGCATACATGGGCAGAGCAGAGCTTAATCTCCTGCGTATTGCCGTATATGAGATTAACCATGACCAAACAGTTCCGGACAAGGTTGCTGTTAATGAAGCAATTGAGCTTGCCAAGCTGTATGGCGGTGATGATTCACCAAAGTTTATCAATGGCTTGCTCTCACACTTTGTACACAAAGAGGAAGCTAAGAAGCCAGAACAGGCAGATACATCAGATGCCTCTTTGGCAGAGACAGAGAATGCGGCTGAAAAGCAAGCTGAGGACAATGAGCAGTCTGTTGCAGACAGCAACGATACTGTTTTAGCCTAAAGCAAAAACGCACCAGAACTTTAAGGACAGGCAGGACTGATGGCAGAGGCATTTACCGTCACACAGGTAAATAATTATATCAAGAATCTGTTTTCAAGAGATTATGCATTAAGCCGTATAAGCGTTAAGGGCGAGATATCTAACTGTAAATATCACAGCTCGGGTCATATATATTTTACGCTCAAGGACCGGGATTCACAGCTAAGCTGCATTATGTTTGCAAGCAGCAGGGCAGGCGGACTAAGCTTTAAGCTAAGCGATGGTCAGCAGATAGAGGCACAGGGGCAGATTAGCGTCTACGAAAAAAGCGGAAGCTATCAGCTGTACGTGCGCTCCTGTAAGCTTTCGGGAGCAGGTGAGCTTTATGAGAGATTCTTAAAGCTTAAGCAGGAGCTTGACGAGATGGGGATGTTTGACCAGCTCTATAAGAAGCAGATTCCGCTGTACGCAAGACGCATAGGCATAGTCACATCTCCTACAGGTGCGGCCATAAGAGATATTATCAATGTCAGCAAGCGCAGGAACCCGTATGCAGAGCTTGTATTATACCCGGCCTTAGTGCAGGGAGATGATGCAGCAGCTTCGATAGCTAAGGGCATAGCAAGGCTCGATGCACTTGGACTTGATGTACTTATAGTCGGCAGGGGCGGAGGCTCGATTGAGGATCTGTGGGCATTTAATACGGAGACTGTTGCTCAGGCAATATTTAATGCAGAGACTCCAATCATATCTGCCGTAGGGCATGAGACTGATTATACAATAGCTGATTTTGTTGCAGATCTCAGAGCGCCTACGCCTTCAGCGGCAGCAGAACTTGCAAACTTCGATTATGATGCACTGACCGAAGAGCTTGAGGCTAAACGACAGATGCTGGCCCACAGTATGCGCTTTGCTGTAAATGCAGCCCGCTCGGAGCTTATCTCAAAGCGAGAGAGGCTTAACCGTTTGTCACCAATGGCAAGGCTTCGGGATAACAGACATAGCTTAGAGTCAGCAGCGCTGCGCATGAGGCATGCTGCAGAGCTTAAGGCTGAGAACATAAGGCATAGGCTAAAGAACAGCCGTTCAGAGCTTGATTCAAGAATGAAGGATTCATTAAGCCTTAGCAAACAGAGAATCTCAGTCCTGGCAGCTAAGCTAGACGGAGTATCTCCGCTAAAAAGGATAAGCAGCGGCTACGGATATCTTGAGGATAGCGAAGGCAAGGCGATAAGCTCTATTAAAGATATCAAGAGCGGTGATACATTTACAGCATATGTAAGAGACGGAAGGATAGAGGCCGGTGTCATAAGGACATCTTCAAAGGCGGAGTTTTTAACTAACGATTATGGATAAAAAAACTGACATTTCAATAGCTGCAGATAGTACAGATGTTATCGGGAATTCTGCTCCATCGATAGAAGAGAGGCTTGATAAGATAGAGCAGCTCTTAGTACAGATGGAGTCAGAGGATACCGGACTTGAAGAAACCTTCAGACTATATGAGCAGGGACTTAAGCTTGTCAAGGACACAGAAGCAAGTATAGATAAGGTTGAGAAGCAGATTAAGATACTTAGCGAGGATGAATAGGTTATGGATCTAAGGACTATATTAAAGGGACATTCTGATACCATAAGCAGGGAGCTTGAACACTATCTGCCAAAGGAAGAGGGCTTTCAGCAGATTATATTTGAGTCGGCCAATTATTCTGTGAGAAACGGCGGAAAGAGACTCAGACCCATACTTATACAGTCGGCTTATATCTTATGCAGAAATAACGGCAGCGAGGAATTAAGCGAGAGCGAGAAGTCGGCAGTTATGCCGATAATGGCGGCAATGGAGATGATACATTCGTCATCCCTGGTGCATGATGACCTTCCGTGCATGGATAATGATGTGCTTCGAAGAGGCGTACCGAGTACCTGGGCTAAGTTCGGAGAGGATTTCGGAACCCTTGCAGGCGATGCCTTGATGATTTATGCATTTGAGACGGCTGCAAAGTCAAGTGCAGGTGCCGAGCAGGTGCTGCGCTGTATGAGCATACTTGCATCCAAATCAGGCATATACGGCATGATAGGCGGTCAGACCGTGGATGTACAGCTTGTAGGAAAGCGTCCTACAAGAGCACAGCTTGAATTTATATATAAAAACAAAACAGCAGCACTGATAGAGGCATCGTTCATGATGGGCGCAGTGCTGGCAGGCGCAGATGATGAGACCGTGGCAAAGCTTGAGCATGCTGCAACCTGCATAGGTATGGCGTTCCAGATACAGGATGACATACTAGATGTCATATCAACGGAAGAGGAGCTTGGCAAGCCTATCGGTTCCGATGCCGATAACGGCAAGGTTACCTGGCTTACCTTTTACGGCTTAGAGCAATCACAAAGGGATGTAAGGGAATATACGGATAAGGCACTTGCTATTATTGCCGAGACCGGAGATTACCCATTCCTCACGGAGCTGCTTAAGAGCCTTGTGGATAGGAAATTCTGATGGCTAAGAAGAGACTTGATGTGCTGCTTTGCGAAAAAGGACTCGCAGAGAGCAGGGAGAAGGCTAAAACCATTATAATGAGCGGTATTGTCTATGTTAACGGAGTTAAGGAAGACAAGGCCGGAACCATGTTCCAGGAAGACAATACAGAGCTTAATATCGAGGTAAGAGGCAATACCTTAAGATATGTTTCAAGAGGCGGTCTTAAGCTTGAGAAGGCTATAGAGAGCTTTGGGGTAAATGTTGACGGATGTGTATGCATGGATATAGGAGCTTCAACAGGAGGCTTCACAGACTGTATGCTGCAAAATGGTGCATCCAAGGTCTTTGCGGTAGATGTCGGACATGGTCAGCTCGCATGGAAGCTGCGTAATGATGAACGGGTTATCTGCATGGAGAAAACCAATATCCGCTACATTACACTGGCAGATATCAATAATGAGATGCTGGATTTTGCCTCGGTAGATGTGTCATTTATATCACTTGAC
Organism: Acutalibacteraceae bacterium; assembly: GCA_963595005.1. Lineage (GTDB taxonomy): Bacteria > Bacillota > Clostridia > Lachnospirales > Lachnospiraceae > Avilachnospira. Next base: position 14,093 of record CAVBGP010000019.1, read on the forward strand.
AAGGTACTTCCGGCAGCAAAGCCTCTGCTTAAAAAGGATGCACAGATGGTGTGTCTTATTAAACCTCAGTTCGAGGCCGGCAGGGAAGAGGTCGGCAAGAAGGGTGTTGTAAGAGACGTAAAGGTACATGAGAAGGTAATAGAGAAGATAACAGATTTGAGCACGGAGCTTGGATTTGCAGTGCTTGGTCTGACCTTCAGTCCGGTTAAGGGACCGGAGGGCAATATCGAATACCTGATATATATATCAAACGATACAGATGATGCGCATGCAATCTGTGTCGACAAGACTGTGATAGCAGGACTTGTTGCAGATGCGCATGCAGCTTTGGATAAATGAAGAATTTCTACATAGTAATAAGCGAAAATACACCTAAGGTCAGAGCTATCTCAACCGTCAGAAATCGACTTGATGCGGCACTTAGAGCAAGAGGTGCCAAGGTTGAGATTTGTGAAGGATATATCGACAGAGACTTTCGTATACCTGAGGACGCAGAGTGTGTTATCACGGTAGGCGGAGACGGCACCGTGCTCAGAGCTTCAAGAGCAGCTCTCGGACGTGATGTTGCATTTTTAGGTATCAATCGCGGACACATGGGCTATCTTACAGAGCTCACTCAGATTGATAATTATGATGATGTGGTAGACCGGCTTATCAATAATGATTTTAAGCTTGAGGAACGCATGATGCTTTGTGCATCGGTCTGCAGAAACGGCAGACAGGTGTACAAGGATTATGCTCTCAATGATGTTCTGATAGGCAAAAATGACTCGGTTCACATGATGACCTTTGAGCTGTACATCAATGACACCTTGATTAATTCATACAGAGCGGACGGAGTTGTGGTAGCGACACCTACAGGTTCAACCTGCTATTCATTATCCGCAGGAGGACCTATAGCAGAGCCTACATCAAAGCTACTGCTTGTTACACCTATATGCCCGCTTGCTATTAATACAAGACCTCTGGTTTTGTCTCCCAATGATAAGGTTAAGATAATAAGCAAGCATACAACACAGCTGGTATCCTGTGACGGGGCAGACGGCACTGAATTAAACTACAATGATGAGGTAATTATAACAAAAGCAAGGCATTGCACCAGGTTTATAAGATTTGGTGAAACGTCCTTTTTGGATACGCTTAGAGACAGGATGCGTTATTTGTAAAGGCAGGTTAGTACTATGAAGGTTGGAAGACAGGCTAAGATTATAGAATTGGTCGGAAGATATGACATAGAGACTCAGGAGGAGCTTTGCGACAAGCTTAATGCAGAGGGCTATGACGTAACTCAGGCTACGGTGTCAAGAGATATAAGAGCACTTAAGCTTACCAAGGTTGCAGGCAATGACGGAAGAGCTGTGTATAAAACGGTGCCGGGTAATACGGATTTTTCTCAGAAATATCTTAATATACTTAAAAACGGATTCATTTCCATGGATATGGCTCAGAATATCCTTGTAATAAAAACAGTAACCGGTATGGCTATGGCTGTTGCAACGACTATAGATGCCATGGCATTTAACGGTGTCTTAGGCTGTATAGCAGGTGATGACACCATCATGGTTGCAGTTCGTACTGTAGATGATTGCCTTGATGTAATGAAGAAGCTCAGAAATATTATTGATAATTAATGTCGAATTGAGGGTTTATGCTGCTCGAACTTAATGTAAAAGATATAGCACTTGTCAGAAAGGCACAGGTTGCATTCGGAGACGGAGTCAATATACTGACGGGAGAGACCGGTACGGGAAAGTCTGTCATCATAGATTCTGCGATGCTTGCACTTGGAGCTAAGGCACGTACGGATATAATCAGGCAGGGTGCGGAATATGCCTACATTGAGCTGGTATTTGACGTGGATGCCGCACAGAGCGCAAAGCTTAAGAGCATAGGCATAGAGCCTGACGAAAACGGACTGCTTATAGTAAGCCGTAAGATTATGCCGGGCAAGAGTCTAAGCCGGATCAATGATGAGACAGTTACGGCAGGTGTGCTTAAGAAGGCAGCTGAGCTCTTGCTTGATGTCTACGGACAAAATGAATATTACACGCTTAAGAATAAGCATAAGCACCTCGAGCTTCTGGATGAATATGCAGGAGAGCGGATAAGTGGTCTGCTTAAGGAAACAGCACAGGCCTATAGTGCTTACAGGGAAGCCCTCAAGGAAACAGAGCACTATCAGCTTGATGACAAAGAGCGTGCAAGGAGAACCGATCTCTTAAGCTTTGAGCTTAATGAGATTGATGAGGCGGGACTAAAGCTGGGCGAAGAGGAGGAATTATCTCTTAGATTCAAGAAGCTTAACAATGCCAAGAGGATATTGGAATCCGTGAGTCTTGCAGAAGGAATACTCTCGGAGTGTGACACGGGACGTGCTGCGGCAGAGCTTGAGCATGCCATGCGCTATGATGAGGAGCTTAAAGGAGCTTTTGACGAGCTCATGGATGCACAGTCGGTACTGAATTCATGTATTGCGGACTTAAGAGCATATGCAGACGGACTTGAGCTTGATGAGGCTGTTTTAGAGGAAACAGAAAACAGGCTGGATCTTATCAGACGTCTGGAGCTTAAATACGGACAGAGCATCGATGAGATACTGCAATACAGAGAGAAAATTGCAGCCGAGCTTGAGGATATGAAGCAATATGAGCTGAACAAGGAGGCAGCAGAGCTTAAACTTACAAAGGCAGAGGTTAAGCTTGGCAAGTCCTGCGAGGCGTTAAGCAAACAGCGAAGGACAGAGGCTCTGAATTTTAGTAGGGCTATAGAGCAGGAGCTTAAGGACTTAGGCTTTGAGAAGCCTGCAATAAGTATGGAATTCAAGCAGAGAACCCCTTCATCTGACGGCTATGATGACGTCTGCTTTAAGTCGGCACTAAATCCGGGGGAGAAGGAAAAGCCCTTGGCAGAGGTAGCTTCAGGCGGTGAGCTCTCAAGAGTGATGCTTGCAATCAAGACCATACTTGCAGAAACAGATGATATGCCTACGCTTATATTTGATGAGATAGACACAGGCATAAGCGGACGCACTGCTCAGAAGGTGGCAGAGAAATTAGATGTTATAGGCATGAAACATCAGGTGATATGTGTATCGCATTTGCCGCAGATTGCTGCTATGGCTGATACACATTTTGTTATAAGCAAAGCAGAAGAGGAAGGCAGGAATATTACCAGTATTGCCAAGCTTGATAAAGACGGCTCCGTTGCAGAGCTTGCGAGACTGCTCGGAGGAGAACAAATAACCAAGGCTGTATCCGATAATGCCGCAGAGCTTTTGGAGCTTGCGCATGCCGGTAAGAGAAAGAGAAGAAATAAGTGAAAACAATTGTAGGAGACAATCAGATACTTGTATCCGTAGTAATAGCATGGGCGCTGGCACAGCTTATCAAGACCCTGCTGACCTTGTGGATAGAGAAGAAATTTGTGCCGGAGAGACTGATAGGCGCAGGCGGAATGCCAAGCTCACATTCATCAACAGTATGTGCACTTGCAACATCTACGCTGATTATATATTCATTGCAGTCCTTTGAATTTACCATTAGCCTCGTGCTTGCGATGATTGTCATGCATGACGCAATGAATGTGCGTCTTGAGACTGGCAAGCAGGCACAGATAATTAATGCTATGATTAAGGAAAATCCCTTAGAGTGGAAGGGAGAAGTGTTCGAGCAGCATCTTAAGGAGCTGGTCGGACATACACCGACGCAGGTGGTTTGCGGAGCGATACTAGGTATTGTTGTGGCATTGGCAGTTGACTGGATAGTATTTCCGTAAGTTGAGTGTGTTTTTATTTGTATGTGGTAGATTGCCAAATGGGTGAGCACTTTGCACGAAAATATGCAGCTTGTAAAGCATTTGGCGATACATTCAGACCGGATGGGAAAAGGTTTAATTAAAAAGAAAATATGTCTGCTGATTATTGCAGCCTTGGAATTGACGACAGTGATTACTCTCAGCGGCTGTAAGGGCATGGAGCTTGAGAATAAAACCGAGATGGTTGAAGAATATACTGAGCCGCAGGCTATGATACTCATAGCAAATGAGCGTAATCGCTACGAGGCTATATATTCGGATAAGATATGGGCTGTCAAGGTCGGCGATGAGGAATCGGGCTTCGACAAGCTCACTGTTCAGAATGTCAAGGATTTTATGGAGGAGCTTGAGCTTCTGAATCTCCTTGCAGCGGACAGGGGCATAAGCGTAAACAGCTCCGAGCGTGATTTGATAAGACGCATAACAGATGAATATATGAACGGGCTCACAGAGGCAGACCTTGCTTACATGGGCTGCAGCAGAGAGGATGTTCAGACCTTATATACTGATTATTATATAGCAGAAAAGCTGATTAACAGCATAACCTCCAATGTTGACACAGAGATAAGCGATTCGGAGGTTAAGGTTATAAGGATAGCTATGATTGGCACTTCAGATCTCAAGAAGGCCAAGGCCATACTTAAGCGTATTAAGATAGATGGTGAGAGCTTTTCAGCTATGGCAAGCCGATATAACGAGCTTGATGAAAATGAGATGACGCTTATGCGCAGCGAAAAGCCGGATCTTATCGAGAAGACGGCATTCTCACTCGAGGAGGGTCACACCTCCAATATATTGGCTGTAGGTGATATGTACTACATCATTAACTGCGTAGACGGTTATGATGATCAGGCTACATCAGAACGTAAGGACAGACTCAGTAAAGCCATCAATACCAAGGCTGTAAGAGAGATACTTGAGCCGTACAGAAGAGAACATCTGATACAGTTTATGAATAAATTCTGGAATGAGATTGATTTCTCCGAGCCTTCAGGCTCTACGGCGGATAATTTCTTTGATGTTTACAATAAAATGGCAGGATAAGTAAGATGCCGGGCGGTTATGTGATGCAGAGCTTAAATACGAGCTTCATATAGCTGCCTGGCCATTTTTTTACAGGAAATTGCGTCCTATGAAGAAAAACGCTCAGCTAGGTATGTACACTCGGTGCAAAGGAATATTGTTGCTGAAGCAAGCGTACCTTAAGTGCTAAATGAGCAAGGCACATTCGTTATTATAAAAAATAAAAAAGTTAGCACTCAATGCTTGCAAGTGCTAACAAAAGTGCTATAATAATAACCAAAGTCATTTGAGACAGCCATAGCTATGCTATAAGTTCCTGGCTGCAGAAAAGATATTTACGAAAAGCATAGGAAATAAACAGGCACAGCAAAGGACAGCACATAAGGCTAACGACTTAATACAGCACGGAAGGAAGGCAGAGATACATGTCAGAAACTAAAAAAGGCAATCTTAATATAAACAGCGAAAACATTTTCCCGATAATCAAGAAATGGCTTTATCAGGATCATGATATTTTCTACAGAGAGCTTATCTCAAACGGCTGCGATGCAGTTACAAAGCTTAAGAAGCTTGCACTTATAGGTGAGTATACAGCGCCGGAAGACGAGCAATATCGCATAGATGTTACGGTTGATCCGGAGCAGAGCACAGTAACATTTACAGATAACGGTATCGGTATGACAGCCGAAGAGGTTGATAAGTATATCAACGATATCGCATTTTCAGGTGCAGCTGATTTCCTGCAGAAGTATAAGGACAAGGCAAGCGAGGATCAGATTATAGGTCACTTTGGTCTTGGCTTCTATTCTGCCTTCATGGTAGCAGATAAGGTTACCATAGACACACTTTCATATATTTCGGGCTCTAAGCCTGTGCTTTGGACCTCACAGGACGGCATGGAATATGAGATGAGCGAGGGCACGAGAAGCACTCACGGTTCAAGCATTACCTTGCATATCAATGATGATGAGCTTCAGTTCTGCAATGAATACAAGGCAAGAGAGGTTATAGAGAAGTATTGCTCCTTTATGCCGGTAGAGATATATCTTACTGATGCAGCTAAGGAACGTAAGGATGCTGAGGAAGCAGCCAAGAAGGCTGAAGAGGAGGCTAAGAAGGCTGCAGAAAAGCCGGAGGATAGCACAGACAGCAGCAAGGCAGAGGGCGCTGAGGATAGCACAGCGGATGCTAAGGCAGATGAGGTTAAGCCGGTTCCGAAGCCGCTTAACGATACCAATCCGCTCTGGAATGAGAATCCGTCACAGGTAACAGAGGAGCAGTACAAGGAGTTTTACCGCAAGGTATTCAGAGATTATAAGGAGCCTTTGTTCTGGATACACCTTAATATGGATTATCCGTTCAATCTCAAGGGCATACTGTATTTCCCGAAGGTTGATACACGTTATGACAACATAGAGGGCACTATCAAGCTTTACAATAACCAGGTATTTATCGCTGATAATATCAAGGAGGTTATACCGGAGTATCTGCTGCTTCTTAAGGGCGTTATTGACTGCCCGGATCTGCCGCTTAATGTATCCCGTTCAGCTCTGCAAAATGACGGCTTCGTTAAGAAGATATCTGATTACATCACCAAGAAGGTATCTGATAAGCTCTCAGGCATGTTCAAGACCGACAGAGAGAACTACGAGAAGTATTGGGATGATATCAATCCGTTCATCAAGTACGGCTGCATCAAGGATGTTAAGTTCGGCGATAAGATGAAGGATGCCATATTGTTCAAGGATATTGACGGCAAGTACCTGACTCAAGATCAGTATCTTGGTAAGGACAAAACGTCAGATGCAGCAGAAGGAAGCTCTGATGAAGCTAATACTGATGCAGCAGACAGCAAGACCTCTGAGGCAAATAATACAGAGGCTAAGACTGAGACAGATGCAAATGCAGCTGATGCAGATAAGCCTAAGGATAAGATATTCTACGTAACTGATGAGAAGGAGCAGGAACAGTATATCCGTATGTTCAGAAAGGCGGATAAGAATGCTGTTATACTGAACTTTGCGATAGATACTCCGTTCATATCATTTATGGAGAGCAAGTTCGAAAACTTAAGCTTTGTACGAATTGATGCGGATGTAACAGAAGAATTCAAGACTGATGGAGAGAAGTCTGAGGACGATAAGAAGGCTGAAGAAAGACTTCAGGCAATGTTCCGTAAGGTTTTGAACAATGATAAGCTTGAGCTTAAGTTGGAAAAGCTTAAGGATAAGTCACTTGCTTCGATGATGACCATGTCAGAGGAAGGCAGACGTATGCAGGATATGATGAAGATGTATGCGGCATACGGCATGGATATGGGTGCATTGGGAGATGAGGATCAGACTCTGGTACTCAATTCGGAAAATGCTCTTGTACAGAGAATTATGAACGAGGGCGATGAACCGTCTGAAACAGGCAAGCTTATAGCAGAGCAGCTCTATGATGAGGCTTTACTTGTCAAAAAGGCTTTGAGCGGCGAGCGTATGGAAAACTATATCAAGAGAACTCAGGAGCTTTTGGTAAGAGCACTTGATTCCAACAAGAAATAATAAATAAATTACAGGAGATACCGCAGCGAGCAGAGTGAGGATTCTGCCCTGCGGCATTTTCCGTACAAAACAATTACAGGAAAGGTTTGCGTTATGAGTAAGGAAAAGCTTGCAGGAACCGGAAAAAAGCTTCAGGAGGAGCTTGGATTTTCTTTTGAACACATAGCAAAGAAAGCACCGGATGATGTTGATAAGGCACAGGCATTTTGTGAGGGCTATAAGACCTTTATGAATGCCTCCAAAACAGAGCGTGAATGCTGTGCATATGTCAGAGGCCTGGCAGAGCAGGAGGGCTATAAGGAGTACAAGCAGGGAGAAGCGTATAAGACCGGAGATAAGCTTTATTATATTAACAGGGACAAGAACATCATACTTGTTACAGTCGGAAAGCGTGAGCTTGAAGAGGGCATACGCTTTAATATAGCACACATCGATAGTCCGAGACTTGATCTTAAGCCATTTCCGCTCTATGAGCAGGACGAGATAGCTTATTTTAAGACTCATTATTACGGCGGCATCAGAAAATACCAATGGGGAACAACTCCGCTCAGCATGCATGGCGTGGTTGTGCTTAAGGACGGAACCAAGGTTGATATAAGCATCGGAGAAAAGGATGATGAGCCCAAATTTGTTATCTCAGATTTGCTTCCGCATCTGTCAGCTAAGCAGAATAAGCGCCCGTTAAACGAGGGGCTTAAGGGTGAAGAGCTGAATATAATTATCGGCAACATCCCTTATCAGGATGAGGATGTCAAGGAAGCATTTAAGCTTAATGCACTTAAGCTTCTTAATGATCGCTTTGGCATGACAGAGAAGGACTTTACAAGAGCAGAGATTGAATTTGTTCCGGCAGTCAAGGCTATGGATATCGGTCTTGACCGTTCTATGGTAGGCGCCTACGGACAGGATGACAAGGTGTGTGCATACACTGCAATTATGGCAGCCTTTGAGATAAAATCACCTGAATACACTACGGTTACAGTGCTTACAGATAAGGAGGAGATTGGCTCTGAGGGCAATACAGGCATGGCTTCTAAGGCACTGCATCATTTTGTGGAGGATCTCTGTGATACCTTCGGTGCAAAGAGCCGCAATGTATACAGACACTCAACCTGTCTGTCATCTGATGTAAATGCAGCATATGACCCTACCTTCTCAGATGTGTTTGATAAGCGTAATTCAAGCTTTATGGGGCACGGACCGGTACTTACTAAGTATACCGGAGCAAGAGGTAAGTCAGGCTCAAATGATGCTTCAGCCGAGACTATGGCTAAGGTTATCGCCTGCATGGATAAGGAAAATGTTGTCTGGCAGATAGGTGAGCTTGGCAAGGTAGATGAGGGCGGCGGAGGAACCATCGCTATGTTCATGGGAGATATGGACGTGGATACAGTTGATCTTGGCGTGCCGGTACTTGCTATGCATGCACCGTTTGAGATTACTTCAAAGCTCGATGTATACCATACCTATAAGGCTTTCTGTGCTTTCTACAGATAATAAACAACACTGCTAACGTGTTTGTGGGTGCCACATAATATAAATGTGACGGATTGCTTAGCGCATATGCGCTCTTGCAATCCTGTCCTGAAACACTTTTAAAGTGAGAAAAAGTACAGAGCGGAAAAAACGTATATTAAAGGATGAATCACAAAAAAAGAAACGACATTATACTCATAGCAATAATTATAATTGCGGCTGTTCTTTTGTTTTTTATTAAGAACGGCCGCTTTGGGAGCCTTAGTATATTAGGCAACGGGTTATCATCTGATCTAAGCATAGTTGTTACCGTAGATGATAAAGAGGTTTACAGGGAGAGAGCAGACAGAGTGCAGCTTCCGGCGCAGATAGATATAGACGGATATTCCGGCGGGTGCAATGTATTTATAATTAATAAAAATGATGCCGGTAATATTGAGATTAGCTGCGTTGAAGCGGACTGCCCTGACAAGATATGTGTTGAAACGGGCAAGGTTTCAACACCGGATCAGCCGATTGTTTGCCTGCCGCACAGAGTGACAGCAAGAATTGTAAAAAACTCTTGACATTTAGCGTTAGATGATATAAAATACATAACGTTCGCTGAACGAATTATGGGATCTTAGCTCAGCTGGGAGAGCATCTGCCTTACAAGCAGAGGG
>CAVBGP010000020.1:0-23519 GCA_963595005.1 Acutalibacteraceae bacterium
GGCAGGATTGCGAGAGCACGTTAGTGCGAAGCAATCCGTACTTTTATTATATGTCGTGCCTGCGAACACGCAGGCAGGGGCTACTTTCTTACGCAGATGCAGGTCTCCTTGTAGACATTTTCCGCATAAACCTGTCCCGGAAGATCAACATGATAGCCCTTGTTTTTGAAGAGAGCTTCATCAATCTCCGAAAAATGCTTCTCGCCCCAATCCTTAAGCGGCACATTTAAGCGCTGAAGTGCTTCGATTATAACATATCTTCGCAGGATACGCGCCTTTTCTTTTAGTTCCTTTTGCTTAATTTTAAGTTTTATAACCGGTCCGTCTGTCTCCAGTTCATCTAAGGCATCCACATAGCCTCTTGCCTCGGCGCGAATATATTCATCCGCATCTCTTATTATTGCCGCACTGAGTGCTATATGCTCGCTGGCTTCGGAATTAACCGAAGCTTTAAGCTCCGGAATGATGACGTTTCTCAAGCGATTGCGTGTGTGATCATTTTCAAAATTAGTTGAGTCATCCACATAGCTTATATTATTGCGCTTGAGATATCCTATGATGTCCTTGCGGCTTACACCAAGCAGCGGACGTATGATATTGTCACGCTTTGCACGCATGCCGGCAAGTCCCTTAAGTCCGCTTCCTCTCATCAAATTAAACAGCACTGTTTCCGCCTGGTCATCAGCATGATGAGCGACCGCAATCACGGCCCTTGCAGCCTGCTCTTGCTCTGGCTCCTTTTCCCGCTCCTGTTCAGCCTTATACAGAGTCTTATATGCTTTGCTTTTGTCTGTCGCACTGCATTTACCCGCTGTCCCCTGCATTGACGATGCCATATCTATATCAGCTGCAAATGCTGCTGCCTTCTCCTGCAGTGCTTCGTAGCGAAGTATGCGTCCGGCCTCTTCTTCCGTAAGTCCATGCTTTGTGCCGTAGCCTGCAACATCTATGCTCACAACCTGTATCGGCACTTGAAGCATCTTAGCATATCGTATGCAGAACTCCTCGTCTCTTAGCGCCTCCGCACCTCTTAAGTTATGATTGACGTGAACTGCCTGAATCTGTATCCTCAGCAGACGCTTCAGATTATGCAGTACAGTCAGCAGGCTCACAGAATCCGCTCCTCCCGAGAAGCCTACAGTCACACAGTCTCCCTCGCTGATAAGCTTGTTGTCTCGTATAAATGTAAGTATCCTGTTCTCAAATCTATCCATAAACAAATGAAAAGCCCGGACTTCTTAAGCGAAAGTCCGGGCTAAAGCTGCTGTATAAAAACAATTATTCATCTTTGGCTTTGATGAGTATCTCATCCGGATTGATTAATCCAAGCTCATTCCTCGCTACCTCTTCGATATATTGATCGGTAGTTACATACTTCTTGCGTTCATTAAGAGTCTTGGTACGCTGCTCTTCTTCCTCAATCTGCTTAGTAAGAGACGCCTCACGCTCTACGTAAGATCTCTCCTGCGCACGCATGGTCTGCTCATCCTTGTAGATAAACGCAGCAATAAGCACAACAATCACGATAAACCCGACTATGCTTATACCGCTATTCAGATTACCGGCTCTGTGCCCTGCTTTTCTTGCGCTCATATCAAATATACCTGTACATGTCGCGGGCTTCATCCTTCCTCTGAGTCTCCTCAAGCGAAAGAACCTCTACCGCAACCGACTTCTCACCAAAGCTAATCTCAATTTTATCGGATAGCTTAACATCATATGAGGCTTTCTGCGGCTTGCCGTTAACTATAACACGACCTGCATTGCAGGCATCACAGGCAACCGTACGTCTCTTAATAAGTCTTGATACCTTAAGGTATTTGTCAAGCCTCATCTATTACTTATTAACAGCATCCTTGAATGCCTTAGCTGCAGTAAACTTAGCAACCTTGCAAGCCGGAGACTCCATGCTCTCGCCGGTTCTAGGATTACGTACTGTTCTTGCTGCTCTCTCTGATACCTTGAATGATCCAAGCTCAGGAAGCTGTACCTTGCCGCCGTTGTTAAGCTCTGTATGAATAGCTGTTATAAGGCCCTTAAGCACTGCCTCTATATCCTTCTTGGTAACACCTGTCTCCTTAGCGATAGCTGCTACAAGCTCACTCTTGTTCATTGGTTGTCTCCTCCGTTAAAACAGTAAATATTATATGCCGTATTATTACCTCTCTGCTGCCTACATAGCCTTATAACGACAGCCCTGTTATCAAAAATACAGCCGGATGCCTGGCATCCCTTGTCTCAGTCTGCACTGACTCTTACAAAAGCTGCAGCCTTGAAACAATTCATCTATTTTATATAGGTTTTGCACCCTGTTGTCAAGTTTATTGCGGTAAATGTCTTGATTATATGCGTCAGCACGCCCTGACATACAAGGCTCTGTACATGTATCTCCCGTTCGCCGTATTTGGCGCGATTTCTGAACTTAAGTACAGCCCGTCCGCTTGCCTTATCTATACCGCCATATTCCTTAAGTGTGTTCTCATTGGCATCATCCAGAGCAACGACTATATCGCCCACCCTAGCCTCAGGCTGACGTCTGATAACCAACAGGTCACCTTCCTCTATGCCGGCATCAACCATGGAATCTCCTGTTGCATGCAGCAGATAGAAGGGACCCTTGCCGAACACCGCCGTCGGAAGACTGACTATACACTCAAGCTGCTCCTCTTCTGTCTCCGGATTGCCGCAGGCTATGCTTCCAAGCACTGCCGCAGTCTCCTGTTCAAGACTTATGAGTGAGGTTTTATCATCCCTTATCACTCCATCCTCATAGGATATGAGTCCGGCCTTATCCATTGCTCTGAGATAAGTATACGCCGTGCTCCTTACTATGCCGTGAGCCTTGGCTATCTGCGTGGTCGACGGCATAGTCCTGTGCTCTGTATAATAATCACGGATATATGTCCGTATAGTATTCATCAGCTCCGTATCCTTGTGCCTCATACTCTGTCTCCTTCCGCTCCGGCATGTTCATATCCTTATCCTGCTTCCTGTTCTCTTCCTCTGCGATACGTTCTTCAAATCCTCGAAGTGCCGCAAACGGAGCAAACAGCTTGGCTCTGTTTAATACATCCATTCTCGGATGTCCCGGCGGAAGCGGAGGCCGAGCCGTATCAATTATATCCTTGTAGCTGTCAATACGCACGGTGTCCTCCAATCTGGGAATTGCGTTCCCTCATGGTTGCGCCCTCAACATAGTCAGTTCCCTTAAGCACTGCATTCTTGCCGAAGCGATGCTTAATACTTAGTACTGCCCGCTGCAGCTCCATCTCCTTCTCCATACTTTCTGCATCGGAAAATATATCCATCTGAAAGCATCCGTTATCATGCTTAAGTCCGGTAAGTGAGAGATTGATACGCCTTATGCTTAGAGTGCTGTCGCTTATGCTCTCATACAGCTGCATGACTGCCGGGATGATACGGCTTCCAAGTGCTGTTCCGCTAAGCTTCGCACTGCCATGTGCCCCCTTTGGTACAGTTCTGCCGTAATGGTCAGTCCTTACAACGCCCTTATAGCTGCCGTTATCGCAGTTTTCTCTGTCATAGCCAATGTCCATCGTCAGTCCCTCTGCTGTCATGCCTCGCTCTGTAAGCTGCAGCACCAGACTGTCTGCCATCTCCCTGACTACTACGGCTGCCTTGTCATGACTGTACGGACACGCAAGCACCTGTCCCTCACTTAATGAGGTCGTACTCGGCTTATATCTCTTAATCTCACTAAGCCCACAGGGTTCAAGTCCCCATGCATGGTCTATCAGTATCTCTGCATCCACACCAAAGGTCTTATAGAACCACTCCTGATCCCTAAGCGAGTGTCTCGCAATATCTCCCATCGTATACAGACCATGTGCCGCAAGCCTGGACACCGTCCCCGGACCTGTCATCCAAAACGCCGTAAGCGGACGATAATTCCACAGCTGCTGCCTGAAGCTTAGCTCATTAAGCTCTGCCATACGCACTCCGTTGCTGTCAGCCTTGGTATGCTTAGCCATGATATCCATCGCAAGCTTAGCCAGATACAGATTGGTGCCTATCCCCGCCGTAGCGGTGATGCCTGTAGTCTCAAGTATGTCATGTATCATGCTCATCGCAAGCTCATGTGCTGTCATATTGTAAATGCTTAAGTAGGGTGTTGCATCAATAAATACCTCATCTATCGAGTACACCAGTATATCGTCCGGTGATACGTACTTAAGGTATATGCCGTAGATCATCGCCGAGGTTTCTACATAATAAGACATACGCGGCGGTGCTACTATATATGAAAGCTTAAGTCCTGCGTCACGTTTAAGCTCCCTGTCTACAAACGATTCCGCCCTAAAATCCGGTCTGCCTTCACGCATGACGGCCTTGTGTTCCTTAACAGCTCTAGACAGGCGCTCTGCATTAATCTCATTAACACGCTGCACCACCTCAAAGAGCCTTGCCCTCCCCGGTATGCCGTAGGCCTTAAGTGCCGGTGATACCGCAAGACAGATTGTTTTCTCTGTCCTGCTGCTGTCAGCCACAACCAGATTAACGCCCAGCGGATCCAAGCCCCTTGATACGCACTCTGCCGATGCATAATAGGACTTGAGGTCTATCGCGATGTAGCAGCGGCCCGATGCCTTACCTGTATTTGATTGTGGTCTCCTTAAACTCATATAATCCCTATCGCAAGCAATCTGCTTTTGATAGGGATTATATACTTAATATCGGTATTGTGCAAGTATATTAAAAACGGGACATTTTCATTCTAATATTCTCGCCAAAACTTGGCATTTCCATTCTAATATTCTTATCAAAACGGGGCAGTTTCATTTTTATTAACTTGCTAAAACGTGGCAGTTTAATGTCCCATTACTGCCTTATCGCTGCCACCATCTGCTCCACATATTCCTTAACAAACGGTGCGGCATCCTTGCCATGAGCTGCGACCTGCTTAACTATCGCAGAGCCGACTATAACGCCGTCTGCCTTAGCTGCCATTGCCTTCGCCTGCTCCGGTGTAGATATGCCAAAACCTATGGCAACCGGGATATCAGATACGCTTCTTACCTCATCCACCATTGCCTTGATATCTGTTGTAATCTCAGAGCGCACTCCGGTTACTCCCAGTGATGATACACAGTACACAAAGCCCTCGGCTTCCTTTGCTATCATCCTTATCCTGTCCTTTGAGGTCGGCGCTATAAGCGATACAAATTCAACTCCGTATTTTTTGCATACCGGTGCAAAATCTTCCTTTTCCTCATAAGGTACATCAGGAAGTATAAGTCCGCTTACTCCGCATTCTGCCATGCGCTTAACAAAATGCTCTGTTCCGCCCTCAACGCCGGTTTCCTTGGTGCTTCCGTAGGAATAAACCACATTGGCATAGGTCATAAATACCAAAGGAACATCCACCATGGTACTTAGCTTAGCGGCAGTTTCAAAGGCCTTGTCTGTAGTCATACCTCCGGACAGTGCTCTGATGTTGGCTTCCTGTATAACCGGTCCCTCTGCTGTCGGGTCTGAAAAAGGTATGCCAAGCTCAATTATATTCGCTCCGGCAGCTGCCATGGCCTTGACTATCGCTATGGTTGTATCTGTGTCCGGATCACCGCAGGTTACAAAAGGTATAAATGCCTTGCCGTTTTTAAATGCACTCTCAAGCTTAGTCATGGATATCCTCCCCTCTGTAGCGTGCGATTGCCGCACAGTCCTTATCTCCGCGTCCTGATATATTGATAACCATTATCTTGTCCTTATCAAGTGTCGGTGCAAGCTTCATGGCATAGGCCACTGCGTGTGCCGACTCGATAGCCGGTATGATGCCCTCAGTTCTTGAGAGATATTCAAATGCATCTACAGCCTCATCATCTGTTACCGGCACGTATTCAGCACGTCCGGTATCGTGGAGCCATGCATGCTCCGGTCCGACTCCCGGATAATCAAGTCCGGCAGAGATACTGTATACAGGTGCAATCTGACCATACTCATCCTGACAGAAATATGACTTCATGCCATGGAATATGCCCAACCTTCCTGTAGCCATAGTTGCCGCTGTCTCAAAGGTATCTATACCTCGTCCTGCTGCCTCGCAGCCGATAAGCTTAACATCCTTGTCCTCAATAAAATGGTAAAATGCACCTATAGCGTTAGAGCCTCCGCCTACACATGCAAGCACATAATCCGGCAGACGTCCCTCTCTGTCAAGGCACTGCTCCTTAATCTCCTTGGAGATAACCGCCTGAAAATCTCTGATCATAGTCGGGAAAGGATGCGGTCCCATAACCGATCCCAATACATAATGAGTATCTGCTATGCGGTTAGTCCATTCTCTCATGGTCTCTGATACGGCATCCTTAAGTGTTGCAGTACCGCTTGTAACAGGATGCACCTTTGCCCCTAAGAGTCTCATCTTATATACATTAAGCGCCTGACGTCTGGTATCCTCCTCACCCATGAATACCTCGCATTCAAGGCCTAAAAGAGCTGCTGCCGTTGCCGTTGCCACACCATGCTGACCGGCTCCTGTCTCAGCAATAACTCTGGTCTTACCCATCTTCTTTGCCAACAGCACCTGCGCTAAGGCATTATTAATTTTGTGCGCTCCGCTGTGATTTAGGTCCTCACGCTTAAGATATATCTTGGCTCCTCCAAGATCCTTAGTCATCTTTTCGGCGTAATAGAGCAGCGAAGGTCTGCCTACATACTCATTAAAAAGCTTAGTTAGCTCTGCATTAAACTCAGGATCATCCTTATAATGATTATAGGCCTCCTCTAGCTCTATCACTGCATTCATCAGTGTCTCGGGGATATATTGTCCTCCGTGTATACCAAATCTTCCTTTTGACATTTCATCCTCCATGCCTGTTGGCGACAGGCTAATGTTATCTCTCTGTTACAGACCTTCTGCTTCTCAAGGCTTTAGCTGCAATCCGGCAGTATGCCGCTTATTAATTACAGCTGCCAAGCTAAGCATAAAGCCACTGCCTTCTTAAGCATTTCTTACAGCCTGCACAGCTCTTATTATCTTATCTCTGTCCTTAATCCTGTCTGTCTCAACTCCGCTTGATATGTCTATCATATCCGGGGCATAATGCGATATGGCCTCAGGTATATTTTCCGGAGTCATACCTCCTGCCAGGATAAAGCCGCGTTCTTTTAACTGCTCATTATTAAGCAGACTCTGGTCAAAGCACTGTCCCGTTCCGTAACCGTTATCAAGCAATATACGGTCTGCCTTGGATTTAAGTGCTTCCTCGATATCCTCAGCGCTCCTTACCTTATACGCCTTCCATATCTTGGTATATACCGGCACAATCTGCCTTATGTAATCGACATATTCCGGACTCTCTGAGCCATGCAGCTGAACGACATTTATTATGCCCGTTTTTGCTATGCCATAGATAAATTCCGGTGCTTCATTTACAAATACACCTACAGTCTGTATGCGCTGATCTATCCACTTTCTCAGCTTGTAAGCCTGCAGCATATCCACATTTCGAAAGCTTTTGTCCCAAAATATGAATCCGGCGTAATCGGGCATTGCTTCATTTATATATATACAATCCTCCCTGCGCCTGATGCCGCAAATCTTAATCTGTGTCTTGTTCATTCTTTCCGTTCTTATTTCTTGCATTACTACCTAAAGTTGTTGACGGATTCCTGACTGTAAAAAGCCCGGCAATCCGTAACTTCTATAACTTATGACGCCTGATGCTGCGATGACTTAGCTGTTAATATCCTCCTTAGCCTGCCGCAGCGCCCTGCTTGAAGGCCTTAATGAAGCCTGCTCTGTCCTCTGTGCGCATCAGTGCCTCGCCTATAAGCACGGCATCCGCTCCGATACGCCTTATGGTCTCTGCATCCTCGGCTGACTTAACACCGCTCTCTGCCACATAGATTTTATCCTCAGGAATCATCTCTCTAAGCCTCATAGCATTACTAAAGTCAACGCTAAAGTCCTTAAGGTTGCGGTTATTCACCCCGATTATCTTAGCTCCAGCCCTAAGTGCGGATTCTATCTCCGCCTCATCATGTGTTTCGACCAGCGCATCCATCTTAAGCTTACTGCAAATGTCTAAGTAGCCTGCTATAGTCTCGGTATCAAGTATCGCACATATCAGCAGCACTGCATCTGCCCCCAGCAGCTTTGCCTGATAGAGCTGATATTCATCTACCACGAAGTCCTTCCTTATCATCGGGAGCTTAGTGTATGCTCTCACCGCTGCAAATATATCGTCAGAGCCCTTGAACCACTTAGGCTCAGTCAGGCATGAGATGCAATCTGCACCGGCCCTCTCATAGGCTCCTGCAATATCCAGATATGGAAAATCCTCAGAGATAATTCCCTTAGACGGCGATGCCTTCTTAATCTCGCTTATAACACTGATGCCGGGCTTCCTTAAGGCTTGTCCAAATCGATAAAGTCCATGCTCATCAGGCTCATCAAAGCAAAGCCCGGATACATTTCCCGCCTTACCGGCATGGCCCTTCGATTTTGATGCTGCGCCAAGTGTCTGCTTATCTGTGCCGCCAAAGCTGCTCTTAAGAAATGCCAAGAGACCTCTGCCCTGTTCTGCCCCTGAAGACTTTGTGGCTTCAGACATCTCCTGTGCCTTTGAGGCTTCAGCCTTAGACCCGGAAGCCATCGCTGCGCCCTCAGACCCGGCTTTTGTCAATGCTTCCGCCTTATATTGCTCCTCAGCCTGCCTGCACTTTTCTATCAGCTCCTCAAGACTGTACTCACGCTTATCCAGCATGACCCGGTAAGCCGCATATTCAGCTATCTCATTTAATATGTTCACTTTTGTATCTTCCTCATATGCTGCGAAGTGAAGCTGTCTCAGGCATTGCTTTGTTCTACAAATGCTTCCATAGTCTTATATGCACTGCCGTTATCTATAAGCTCACCTGCAAGCTTAATGCCGTCTGCGAGGCTCTCAGCCTTTCCTGCTATGTAGAGTGCGGCTCCTGCATTCATAAGCACTGCCGTTCTGCGCGCGCCCTGCTCACCCTTAAGCACAGACTTTGTTATCTCTGCATTTTCCTTAGGATCTCCGCCTACAAGCTCTTCCTTCCTGCAGCGTGTAAGTCCGAAATCCTCCGGGCTTATCGTATAGCTCTTGTACCATCCGTCCTTAAACTCGCACACATAAGTCTCTGCACTTGCGCTTATCTCATCGAGCTTATCCTTACCGTATACAACCATACCTCGCTTTACGCCAAGACCGGTAAGCACCTTTGCAAGCATCTCAACAAGATACTCGTCATATACTCCAAGCAGGAAATACTCAGGCTTGCCCGGGTTTGTAAGAGGTCCGAGTATATTAAACACGGTTCTGAAGCCAAGCTCCTTGCGGATTGGTCCGACATACTTCATTGAGCTGTGATATTTCTGAGCGAAGAAGAAGCACATGCCGACATCCTCAAGCAGCTTGCGTGCCTTATCCGGCTCTATGGAGATATTGGCTCCGAGTGCTTCGAGGCAGTCTGCCGTACCGCTCTTGGATGAAGCTGCACGATTGCCGTGCTTTGCAACCTTCACTCCGCCTGCTGCCGCTACAAATGCAGATGTAGTTGAGATATTAAAGCTGTGTGCTCCGTCTCCGCCGGTTCCTACTATCTCTGTAACTCCAAGTCCCGTGGTGTCACATTTTAATGCATGTGAGCGCATAGCCTCTGCACAGCCTGCAATCTCTGCTATGGTCTCTGCTCTTGAGCTCTTGGTAGAAAGTGCTGCCAAAAATGCTGCATTTTGTGTAGCTGTAGTCTCTCCGCTCATTATCTCATTCATGACAGCATAAGCTTCATCATAAGTGAGATCTTCCTTATTTACAATCTTGATTATTGCTTCCTTTATCATGTCTGTGCTCCTCTCATCCCAGATTCAAAAAAATTCCTAAGCATCTGTCTTCCTGTCGGTGTCATTATCGATTCCGGATGGAACTGAACGCCGTATATAGGATAATCCTTGTGCTCCACCGCCATTACCTCGCCGAGGTCCGTTGTTGCTGCCGTTACTCTGAGGCAGTCCGGTATAGTATTGGGATCTGCTGCAAGCGAATGATAGCGGGCCACCTGTACCTGATCCGGCATATCCTTAAACAGCGCCGAGTCTGTATCAAGCTTTACCTCCGACTGCTTGCCGTGCATCAGCCGGCTTGCATAGGTAACCGTTGCTCCGTATGCTGCACATATGGCCTGATGTCCGAGACACACACCGAGTGTCGGTATAGTCCTGGATAAGCTTCCGGCAACCTCCATCGTTACTCCTGCAGCCTCCGGTCTTCCGGGTCCCGGCGACAATATTATATGTGTAGGCCCTAGCTTAGCTATCTCGTCCACCGTCAGCTCATCATTTCTGATAACCCTGATATCAGGATTCAGCTCTCCTATTAGCTGATACAGGTTATACGAGAAGCTGTCGTAATTATCTATAAGCAGTATCACAATTCTTCCTCCTCGGCTTTTTTCAAAGCCTTGACTACGGCCGCAGCCTTGTTGATGCATTCCTGATATTCCTTCTCCGGTACTGAATCCGCTACAATGCCGGCTCCGCTTCGTACGAACACCTTGCCGTTCTTCTTGTAGGCAAGTCTTATAGCTATGCAGGTATCCATGTCTCCTGTAAATGCGAGATAGCCTATGGCACCGCCGTATATGCCTCGTTTGTTATTTTCCAATTCAGCTATAATCTGGCAGGCTCTGATCTTGGGCGCTCCTGACAAGGTTCCTGCCGGAAGCACTGCGCTTATTGCATCCAAGGCGTCACATTCAGGTCTTATAACTCCCCTTACGGTAGAACCGATGTGCATGACATGCGAGTACTTCAGCACCATGTGCAGATTCTCTACCTCTACGCTTCCAAAACGGCTCACCTTGCCCAGGTCATTTCGTCCGAGGTCTACAAGCATATTGTGCTCTGCAAGCTCCTTCTCATCCGCAAGCAGCTCCGTCTCAAGTGTCTTGTCCTCCTCCTTAGTCTTGCCTCTCGGTCTGGTTCCTGCAAGCGGGAAGGTATGCAGCACTCCGTCCTCAAGTTTAACCAGCGTCTCCGGTGAGGCTCCGGCAAATTCCACATCCGTTCCGGAGAAATAGAACATGTACGGTGAAGGATTGATGGTGCGAAGCACTCTGTAGGTATTAAGCAGGCTTCCTTCAAATGGCGCTGAGAGTCTGTTGGACAAAACAACCTGAAAGATATCGCCCTCCTTGATGTAATGCTTTGCCTTCTCAACCATACCGCAGTAGGCTTCCTTATCAAAGAGAGGTGTCGGCTCTCCAAGGAGCTTTGCTTTGGGCTCAGCCTTCTTGGCTCCGGTGCGAAGGAGATCTATCATGTTCCTTATATCTCTCACAGCCTTGTTATATCCGGTCTCTGGATCTGCAAGCGTCATGTTGGCTATAAGCAGGAGCCTTTGCGTATGATTATCAAAGACTATAACCTTATCGAAGAGCATCAGATCAAGATCCTTGAATTGCTCCTCGTCCTCAACCGGTATACGCACGGCAGGCTCTGTGTATGACAGAAAATCATATGAGAAATAGCCTACAAGTCCACCCGTAAAGCCCGGCAGATAATCAAATCTCGGACTCCGGTTAACCGCCATGATGTTTCTCAAAAATTCCGGAAGGTTATCCACCTTGAGCTGCATATCGCCGGCTCTTATCAACCCTCCTACACAGTTTATCTCCATCTTGGGCTCATAGCCCATAAAGGTATATCTACCCCAGGTCTCATCTGCACTTACAGACTCAAGCATGTAGCAATGAGTTGATACATTTTTAAGTATGCGCATCACCTCTATAGGGGTAAATGCATCGGATAATATCTCACAGGATACCGGAAGTATGTCATAGCAATGCTTTGCTGCTATCTCTTTTACTTCCTCTAAGCTTGGTTTAAATTGCATTATGAGCTCCTTCCCTGACTGCTTATATACAAAAATGTCCCTGGCAGACTTATGCTTATAAATCTGCCAAGGACGAATAATTATACCTTAATATATCCGCGGTGCCACCTTGATTTGTGAATACCACACTCTCTGCAGGATGCCATCACATCCCTGACAACTTACGCATGTCTCTTCGTCGCAGGATACTCAGCTTTGCTTATGTACGTCATATGCAATTTGCACTGTCGCTTTGTGCAACACACTGCCGTTGTATATAATACACTGCCACAATGCACAACAGCTCATACCGCATATAATATACTGTATGCACTAAGCCTTTGTCCGCGCCCTCGGAAGTCCATTCATCACCGTATTATCGTCTGCAATCTCACCATCTGCAGCTCTCTCCTCGACACTTGGCGGCAACTACTTACTCTTCCTCATCGGTTTGTTATATTTAATTGGTTTTGATTATAATTATAAATTCAAATATGTCAAGCACAAAATGCATTAACGCGTTAAAGTATTGCTGCTGATACAAAAGTCCCTGTGCACTTATTTAATACCATTCATCCATATCCTCCATGGCATCGTCCACACCTAAGGCATAATCAAGATCATTATCATAGCGGTATTCGTTATACTCACCATTGAAATATACATCATCATAGCCCTTGTCATAAGCACTGGTTCCGCCTCCGCTATAATTATGGATAACAGACGAGCCCTGAGATCCTGACTTGGACTTCTGCTTTGCCTTCTCCTTAGCCTCTTCCTCAGCTGCTTTAGACTCCTCTATAGCCTTACTTCTGCGTTCTTTCAAAATATCCACTTCTGTCATGCCGTTGCTTGACTCATCCCTATAATACCATGTCTCGCCTGATATCTCGTCAGTGATTTCGTAAGCATACTCCTTAGGGTCATCACTTACGAGATTAGAATTAGACTCTGCTTTATATCTGTAACCCGGACACTCTGCCAAGATGAGTATTCCGTTATGAATCTCTGCTACATTAACCTCCTTATTATATCTATATTCACGACACTCTGTTTTATATTGCTCGTAGCTTTGAGAGCCTGACTTGACTGAGCTTAGCTTTTTGTATATTTCTTTATACAGCTTCTGTACATTATCCTGCGATATGTATCCGTAGGGTGCGACTGTTTTAACCTCGACCCTTATCAGATTAGTGTAATAATTCTGTATGGGCCTTTGCTCACCTGATGACTCTTCCTGCCATGCATCAGACTCTGTATACGGTACAGTCTGTTCAACAGCAACCTTGACATCGTAACGCTTATCAAACTGCTTAATTTCCTCCGGAAGCTCTTCCTCAAGCTGAGTCTTAATTTCCTCCTGTACTGCCTCTGCATAGCTCTTTATACCTCTGCCTTTCATGCTTCCTGCAGCTGTCGGTATACAAGCTGAAATCAGCAGCATTATAATTGAGCTGATTATATATGGTATAAACCAATGGGTACACTTACCAGCTTTTTTTCTGCGCTTATTAGTTATATACAACGCAGACAGTATTATTATCTGGGATATAACCCATACAGCCCAGGCCATGTTGAACCATTGGGATGGATATTCAAATAGATAAAACGGCAGCATCAACCACACAAAAAACACATATACAAATACCCACCATCCCATATTCTCACCAACCTAATTAAATTTAAACATAACTAAGCTTTACGCCCTTTACAACCCTTACACACCTTATCAAATCAGACGATTTCATCATGATGCTTGGACAGTCCGTTTATAATCATCATAGACTTTGAGGAAAATCTAGTCAATAAAAATCCCCTAAGCTCTTCCAACAAGGAAAAAGGCGACCCTTGAGCTTGCCTCGGGTCACCTTCTCCTTGTTTCTTATTTATGGGTTTTAAGAAAGCTGTTTAATAAAAAATGAAAATGTCTTAGTTACTTTAAATTACTTTATTACCGCTGCTGTCGGGTTATACACGCCCTCAGTCTGACGCTTTGCTCCCATAACATCCTCTTCGGTGAAGCTCATCCACTTCACACCTATACGAGTGCGGTATGCATATGCCAGATGAAGTCTGCCGTCAGCTGCCTGTATAAGATGCGGATACTCATACTGAAGATTATTGGTTGAGTTCTCCTCTCCCACATAGCCCTCGCCAAGCTCCATGTGACGTATCATCGGGAAGCTTAAGCCTCCGTCCTCTGAAAGTGCCACTGCAACAGGGCATCTAAGTCCCGGCCATGCAGCTCCGCCCTTGATGAGCTTAGGTGCATGTGTAGGATTATATGCTATAGCCAGGCGTCCGCTCTTAAGCTTGATTGCGCTTATGCTGGAGTTATTGTTCGGAAGCACGGTAGGTACCGGCTTTGACCAGGTCTCTCCGTAATCCTTGCTCTCGCTTCTATATATATAATCTGCCTCACGGCTTCGCATAAAGGCTGCAAGATGTCCGTTATCATCAAGCTCGACTACATTGGCATGCACTCTGCCGTGACTCTCCGGCATATCTACCTGTCTCCAGCTCTTGCCCTCATCCTCTGATATCTGGAAGACCGTCGGATCTCCTGCAAGTCCGTTAACACTGTCACTGCAGAGCCAGTTGCCAAATATCCAATTGCCGTTTGACAGGATCTGTATCTGCTGACGACAGAAGGTTCCCTCTCTAGGAAATACAGTTTCTGCCGGTCCCCAGGTTCTGCCGCCGTCCTTAGACACCTGCTTTTTGACAATCGAGGTATACTGCATATTGTCCTTATCAGGTCTGCGTCCCTCCTGAGAGGTATACATAGCCCAGATATCGCCGTTTGGCGCCATAAAGAGGCTAGGATTCTGCTCACTGCGTTCCATGTCGTTTGATATGACAGTAGGCTCAGACCACTTATCACTGCCCTTTTCCAGGCGGCTTACTATAATGTGGCAATCCTTGCTGCCCTCATAGTCTCCGGAGAACCAGCAGCAAAGCAGGGCTCCGTCTGCTGTCTCCAGGAGTGCCGGTCCGTGAGCTGTCTTGTTGCCTTCCTCAGGCGGAAGCATAGCCTCCATAGTCCCCATATGGTCATCTACATATATCTGTCCGTCAGGGGTAGGAAGCTGTAAATGCTTATATTCCATTGTTAATATCTCCTTTTGACCTTTACGCTGCAGCCTGAGTCTGTGACTTCTTAGCTCTTATTGCAGAGTATCCGAGGAGCACAATGCCTACAGCAGCTCCTATAATAGAGCTTATCATCTCAGGTGCGATAAGGCAGAGAGCACAGCATAAGAGGATGGCACGCTCAACCTTGCCAAGATTGCTCTTAAAGAAGCCTGATACAACAATTGCAAGGAAAAATGTTCCGATTGCAAGCTGAACTACTCCGATAACAATCTCCATAGCTGTTCCCTGAAGCAGGATAGCCGGATTATATACAAATACGAACGGTACCATAAATCCAACCATTGCAAAGGTGAAGCCCTTTAAGCCTGTCTTCATCGCATTACCGTCAGCTATACCTGCTGCCGTATACGAAGCTACGCAGACAGGCGGTGTGATCTGAGCCATGATTCCGTAATAGAATACGAACATATTGGCACACATGCTTGCTGTCATATCAGAATATCCGATTCCAAGCAGTATAGGCTTGATACAAGGAACGAAAAGTATGGTTCCTACCAGGTAAGCAGCAACTGTCGGAAGTGCCATACCAAGCACCATGCAGCCCACCATACCGATAACAAGTGCAAGGAACAGATTGCTGGTTCCAAGCTTGGTTATAAGGTTTGAGAGGTTGGTTGCAAGTGAGGTCTGACCTGTTACGACATTTATAATGATACCGCAGGCTGCAGTCGGGATAGCGATGCTCGCTGCCTGCTTAGCACCGTCCATGCAGCAATCCCAAAGCTTCTTAGGTCCTATGAAATCCTCTTTGTTTATGAAGAAGCTAAGTATATTGCAGGCTATACATGCAAATATACCAATCATACCGGCTCTCATCAGAGAAGCTCCTCTGATAATGTATATAACAAGCAGAATTGCCGGAATAAGGAGATACAGACGCGGAATAACCTTTCTGTTAACCTTGATGGTTGCATCTACATCTGTCTTGATATTAGCTGCACGCTTAGCTGCGATTCTGTCTACAAGTACGAATACTGCAAAGTAATATGCTACAGCCGGAATAATTGCCGCCATAGCAACCTTGAGATAACTGATACCGAGCATCTCGGCCATGATGAATGCACCTACGCCCATGATAGGAGGCATAATCTGTCCGCCGGTAGAAGCTACAGCCTCAACTGCTCCGGCCTCCTCAGGCTCATAGCCAATCTTCTTCATCATCGGTATGGTCATAACACCGGTGGTTGCTACATTTGCAACGGCTGAACCGGAAATCATACCCATAAGGCCTGATGAAAGCACGGCTGCCTTAGCCGGTCCGCCTGAAGACTTGTTAGATGCCTTCATACCGATATCGATAAGGAGCTGGCCTCCTCCGATTTCTGAGAAGAATGCACCAAATACCATGAAGTAAAACAGGGTGCTTGCTGAGGTATAAAGCGGAGTTCCGAAGATACCGCTCTCTGTCATAACCATGCCGGCAGTAAACTGATTAAGGAACTTAATCATGCTTGACTTAGGCTTGGTATAGAATATACCCGGCAGATACGGTGATACCCATGCAAATATGATGAAGGCTGCGATGAAGCCTGTCAGCATTGCACCAAGTGTACGATATACGGCAAGCAGCAGGATTGCTACTATAACAACCATTGCAACATAGTCGATGGTAAGCACCGGAGAGATGCCAAGTACATAATCTGTAAGTCTTGCATACTGGGAAATAACATACCATGCCATGTATGCTATACCTGCAAAGCAAGGAATATCGAGCCAGTTCATCCATGCCTTCTTATTAAGCACAGCCTCATCGGCAGTCTTTCCCTCAGCCTCAGCTGCCTTACGTATCTTTTTGCGATAATTATAGTCAGCCGGGAAATATATATAAACAAGTGTAAGAGCAAATACCAGATGGAACGGTCCCTGCAGCATAGGTGTGAACTGCTTAACGAGAGCTATATACATCTGGAAAGCAAAGAATAAAACAGTGACTGCTATAGCGGCAATTCCGCGCGCTGTCAGCTTTTTCTTATCTGTCACTTTCTTGTCCTCCGAAATCAAAATCTTATTGCATTTGTAATACTTGACGGTTAATTCATGTATTTTCCGCCGTTAACATTGATTGATTCTCCGCATATAAATGCAGACATATCCGATGCCAGAAATACAGCAACATTTGCAACATCCTCAGGCTTACCCAGCCTATGCATCGGGATACTTGAATATACCTTTTCACGATATTCTGCCGTCCATTGCTTTGACATATCTGTCTCAATCGGACCCGGGCATATCGCATTTACCCTGATACCCTTAGCTGCGTAATCATATGCAAGCTTCTGGGTCAAAGAATTAATACCTGCCTTACTCACGCCATAGCTTATAGCTGCATTGGGATGAGCGGTCTTGCCGGCAGAGGATGACATATTGATGATGCATCCGCCTTGCTGCTCAAGCATAATCGGTATAACCGCCTTGCAGGTATTAAAAGCGCTTGTAATATTAATGTTAAGCATGTTGTTCCAAGTCTCAAGGCTCAGCTCTTCAAAGCTTTGTCTGCTGTTGATTCCGGCATTGTTGACAAGGATATCTACACTGCCGTAGCTTGTCTTGCACAGACTTGCAAGCGCCGCCGCAGTAACACTATCTCCGATGTCTCCGGCACAGTATTCACATTCTGCACCCATTGCTCTGATTTCATCTCTCAAGGCCTTTAGCGCCTCTTCATTGGTTCCGTGAATGATGAGCCTTGCACCGTTTTTGGCAAATGCAATTGCAATCGCCTTTCCGATGCCTCGAGATGAGCCGGTTATTATTGCCGATTTACCCTTTAATAGATCCGACATGCTTGTATCTCCTTAATGTCATACACCGGTGTTTTTACATATTATGAATGTAAATGACATTACCCTAAAAGTGTTGCCAAACGGCCATGCGAACTGCGTGTTAACATGCAAGGACGCGCAGCCATTTGGCAATCCGCACTTTTATTATATGTGGCGCCTGCAAAAATGCAGGCATGGGTGGTACTCCAAACTTTTATAAGGTCTGCTTAAAATGCTTACTCAGCATCGTAAGGAAGACCAGCCTCCTCATAGTACTTCTGAGCACCCGGATGAAGAGCAACACCTGTAAGCTCCTTAAGACCTGCAGTCTCAGGATCAAAATAACCAAGTGAAGCAACTGCTGCAGCCATATCATCCTTGTTCTCACACATAGCCTTGGTAAGTGCATAAGCTACATCATCAGACATGCTTGCCGGTACAAGGATATTCTGCTGTGAACCTACAGTCTGGATATCATTATCCTGCTTATTCCAGGTTCCTGCCGGCATGGTAAGCGGTGCATAGCCCTTCTCTTCCATGTTTGCAAGAGTTGCATCGCTAAGCTGTACAAAGTACATATCATGTGTAAGTGCAAGCTCTGTTGTTGTTGACTGACCTGCATCGATATGGTCGATAGTAGCGTCATAGATATCATCCTGAAGACCACTCTTAAGAGCATCGGTACCGGTCTTCTCCCAGGTAGCAAACTCAAGGAACTCATCTACTGAGATACCGCAGGACTCAATAACTCTCTCTGCTGTAAGCTCACCGAGTGATCCATTCTTCTTGGTAACAAGCTTGATAGGATACTTGTTCTCGATAACCTCCTCAAGAGTGGTATATCCTGTCTTATCTACAAATGCCTGTGTAAACATTACATTTGTAAAGGTATGTCCCATACCACCTGCAAGAGCCTTAACATCTGTACATCCTCCGAAGTCATACTCCTCAGGTGACATTTCATAGCTCCAAAGTGACGGACCCGCATTTGCAACGATAAGGTCGCACTCTTCATTCTGAATAAGAACCGGTGCACCAACTCCTCCCGGGCTGTTAGTTGTAAGATCGATAGTGCTGCCTGCCGGAAGACCCTTAAGCATAGCTGCCTGTACTGCAGCTGCTACTGTATATGCGCCTGTACCAACCTCCTGGGCTGCAAATGTCAGGCTTACAGGATCTGTAAGTGCTGCAACCTCTGTTGCTTCTGCCTCTGCAGCTGCCTCTGTCTCACCTGATGCTGCTGCGCTTGTCTCTGTTGTTGAGCTTGAGCTTGAACTTCCGCATGCTGCAAGTGAAGCTGTCATAGCTGCAACGAGTGCTAAACTGATAAACTTTTTCATGTTCCCCTCCATTTGTTATCTCATTCTAAAACTTTGCTTTGTAATGAGATTATTAATAAAATTATGCTTTGCCGCATTTCCTTATTAAATTGAATGCGGCTATGTCTGCCCGGCAGATGCATTTCCCTTATATGAAGGTTTACATCAATTGCCGTTGCATCAATACATGTACAAATTAAAAGACAGTGTTGCGCCAACTCAATAACCAAACATAACAAGTTTTCACCGTCTTTATTGTACAAATTGACGAAACATGCTAAATTATCAGTAGTATGATACGTTTAATGAGAAGGAGCTTTTGGAATGAAATGGTATCCCATCGGCAAGTTCGCTGCCAAAACCGGTGTAACACCGGATTTTGTAAAATATCATGAGAAAAACGGTGTACTGGAGCCAAAGATAACTGATAACGGCTACAGATATTACACTGCCGTGCGTGTTTCCAATGTCAGTGAATGCGTAAAGCTTAAAAATATGGGATATTCCGGTCGTGAGATTCAGCAATTTATGACTGAAACGGACTATGAGAGTACAGTAGCTTTATTTAAGGAGAAGCGTGTAGACATAGAACGGCGTATTCGTTACCTGCAGGGGCTCCTGGATTATACCGACGAGATGGACGAGACTTATGAGGCATACGGCAATTGCGCCTGGTCTGTCCGTTTCTTTGACGACTATTATTTCCTTATGCAGACCAGAAACTTCAGATTTGAAGGTATAGGTGATGAGCATATCCTTAAGGAATGGCAGCAGTGGCAGCCTATAGTTCGGGCTACAGCCAGAGTTGACAGCCGCAGAGAGCTTCCTCCTGTTATTGATTGGGGCGTATCAGTTCCTGCCGAATTTGCGCGTCAGCAGGGACTTAATATCGGTGCTCCTGTAGAAGTGCTTCCGGGCGGCAGATATCTTGAGTACTTTGATAAGCGTCTGCTCCCTGATGATCAGGATAATGACAATTTCGAGTCAGTCCGAGACACAATGTTCATTAATGTTAAAAAGATTATAGAGGCACATAATTTCACTGTTACCGGTCCAAGCTACTTCCTCGTACAAACCAAGCTGCGCGAGGAAGGTCTCCGGTACACTTACCAGAGGATACGCGTGCCAATTGCATAAATCTGACAGAAAACAAAAGCGGGCAGCCGTTTCCGGGATAGGAGCAGCTGTCCGCTATGTCATCGCTATTGAGATTTCAACTTTGTTTTTCGACTTGTGATTTCAATTTAATGACTTATTTTGAAATTACACAGTGTACTGTTTTCAATTTGCCTTGTTATATTGAAATGTTGACTATCCAACTTAATCATTCAGCAACGGCTGTACATTGGCCATCAAATCATTCTTAAAGTCCTCAATCAAGGCTTTCCTGTATTTCAGCTTGGACATAGGCTCATTGGTACTGGCTGAATATGCCGCATAATCTGCCTTTTCCCTGAAGCACATCTCGTTTGCAATTTCTCCGTAGCGATAGTTATCCACCTGATACCTTACTTCATCGGGATCTATGCACCAATTCTTAGCATAAGCCTCGACCTCACGGTCAACAACATCCTGCTTCATCTGATTAACGATAACCGAGATATCCTGTCCGAGATATTTGCTCTTGTCCCTTTCAATCTCATCTACGATATTACTTAACAATTCGCCAAGCTGTGGATTTGACTTTGTAAATTCCTCAATCAGTTTCCGTATCGTCTTAAGGTCTTCATCGAACTTTTCTTCCTTATAGCTTTCCTGTTCAGGATCAAGCGATTCGATAAAGCCTTGCAGCAATTGCAGGATATACTCAAAATCCACCTGCAGCTTGTGGTAAGCTACCAGCTCATAATCGTCCGTGATTGGATCGTCAGTATCAGCATCGTCCTGATCCGGACGAAGCTCTTCCATCACATTTTTATACATTGCTGCATAGCTCTCGTATTCCTGCTCTGAAAAACCAAGCTCCTGCAGCACGGAATCCTCATAGCGCAGGAAAGCTTTTAGATGAGCAAAATCATGATCCAAAGCCCTAAACAGATGAATAAATGCCTTTTTTTGTTTTCTTGACAGGGCAGCAACAGCCTCCGGGGTCGCAGCTAATGCATGAACAGACTGTATGGATATCGACAGAGCCTGCTTTATCTTATCCCACTCCTCAGATACAGCCGTGCCGTATCCGCCCATCGAGTAAAGCGTCAAAGCTGCATCAATATCCTTCTTGAATGTGTCAGGCTCCTGAAATGTGACTATCTGTCCATAACGCTTCTGCTCATCATAGAGTCGATTTGTTCTGGAAAATGCCTGTATCAGGTTCTGATACTTCATAGGCGGTCTGTCTATATAAAGCGTAGATAAGCATGGCGCATCAAAGCCTGTAAGGAGACGGTCAACGACAATCACCAGATCAAGCTGCTGTTCTCTGGACAGATAACGTTTTTCCTTTCTGGACAGACGAACATTCAAGTTCTTATTGTATGCCTCTATCTGCTCTAAGCTGTAAGAGGTCCCGAACATCTGATTATAATCCGCAAGAGACTGCTTCATCTCCGCCTGATTAAGCTCTGATGCCTCATCATTTTCAGAAACAGAGTAGGTAATCGCAAACTTCGGGAAATCCGGATAAGCCTTGGTGATTTTCTCTGATATCTTTAGCTCATCCTTGCCTTCCTTTACATCCTTGAGGAGCTTATAGTATCTCTGTGCCCTCTTGATAGAGTCAACAGTCAATATGGCCTCATAAGTCTTACCCCTGCCGTTTTGCAGGCCCAATTTATTTTCCGAACGATTGAGGATGTTATCCAACACGCTTCTCATATGCGTGACTGTATCATAGGCTGCCGGATCACTTTTGCCCTTTTGACCCATGTTCTCAACCATGAATCCCAATACAGCCTCATCATGGATAGCTTCCTTGATAGTGTAACGATGTAAGCATCCGCCATAAAGCGCATCAGTGGTTTGAGGAAGATCCCCCTTTAACTCATATCCGTTTTCTGCAAATATAGGCGTGCCTGTAAATCCGTACCAGAGCGAATTACTGAAGAAGCGCTCTATTATGCGCTTTGTATCCGGTGTAACTGCACGATGACATTCATCCACGACAAAAGCTACTCTGAGCTTACGAAGCTTCTGATAATCCTTGCTATCCTCCTTCAGCCTGCGTGTGATAAGTATCTGAAGCTTCTGTCTGGTTGTAACTATCATCTGGCGTCTTCCGTCAGTAAGACGCTTAAGGAGCTTCCCGACATTTTCCGTATCATCGACATCTATGGTATCGTTTCCGGCATAGGACTGGAACGCCATCGTCGTCTGTGTATCCAAGTCCTTGCGGTCAATCAGGAAAATGGTTTTCTCAATAGACGGAATATCCATCAGGAGGTTTCTGCTTGCCTTGTAGGATGTCATTGTTTTGCCTGAGCCGGTTGTATGCCATATATAGCCGGATATGCCTTGCTTGGATGCCTTACGCATGGCACTGATGGCGTGGATCTGGTAGGGTCTAAGGATAAGCAGCTGCCTCTTGTCATTATCCAATACGGTATATTTTGTCACCATCTCGTGAGCTTGCGGAATGCGCAGAACCGCCTTGGCAAAATCTATATAATCGCAAACAGGATGATTTCCTTCGTCAACCCAGCCAGTGATGAATTTCTTATTCAGCTCCGTGTCCCTTGCCGCCGCAAAATATTTGGTATCTGCGGCATTGCTGACCACAAACATCTGTACATTTGAGAAAAGGCCGCGAAATTTACCTTCAGAGATATACTTCTTAATCTGTCGGTAGCCGTCCATATAAGAATGATCCTTATTCTTGAGCTCAATATGTATCATCGGAATGCCGTTAATCAGAAGCGTGACATCAAATCTGCGGTCACGACCACCGGCTTCCGTTTCCGATGTGAAAGCCTGATACTGGTTAATGACCTCATAAACGCTGGTTCCGCCGGCAATCTGCTCATTGTTTAAGACCTGCAGGTGTATAGCCTCATTTCCGCGCTGAATATGCACATAGACGCATCCGTTCTCACCCACAAGCCACTTACCGGCATCGTAAAATGATGCGTGAGAGACATCGTTCTTTATCTTGGCAAATTCCGACTCACTAAGCGGCGTATCATTAAGCTTGGCCTTATTATTCTGCTCCAGGATATACTTAAAGTTATCCCAGAGATCTTGCTCAGTGCGTATATCCGGTCTGTATGTCCACTGCGAATCCTCTCTTGTAAGCTCATCAATCAGTCTGCGCTCTATGAATGATTCTAATTCTGACATATTCAACTCTCCTTCCTCGGAAACTCCCATGCCTCGCGTATCAGCAGGCACTACATAATATAAAAGTACGGATTGCTTCGCACTTGCGCACTCCCGCAATCCTACCCTGTAACGAGCAATCCGGGCTATCGCCCTTCTTGCCGTACAGG